>CAJLUE010000005.1 GCA_905209765.1 uncultured Collinsella sp.
GCAACGCGTTGCGCTGAGTCCTGAGGCTGTTGCAATGAAAATGAGAATCAAGGTTGAATGACTAGGTTGGAAAAAATCTCAAAAAAGTTCTTGCCCTGAGCTGATTCGTCCGTATAATAAACTTCGTTGCTTGAGAGCACGCACCTATTCCTCGGTAGCTCAATGGTAGAGCACGCGGCTGTTAACCGCGCTGTTGTAGGTTCGAGTCCTACCCGGGGAGCCAGAATTTTCCAGCCCTTTCCGTTGGGCTTTAAATTCCTCGGTAGCTCAATGGTAGAGCACGCGGCTGTTAACCGCGCTGTTGTAGGTTCGAGTCCTACCCGGGGAGCCAGGTTGCAAGACCCGTCGCTTATGCGGCGGGTTTTTTTATGCCGCGATCGCCTGGCGCGAACGTTGCCATATCAACATTTCGTGTCGAGCATGTAATCCCGCGACCCACCACCTCAACATGGCGCGGTCGTTGTAGAATATTGCAATGATTGCTCCCACGAGATGGTGCCGTGAGCACCAGATAAGGAGATTCTTGTGTCTGAGACCATTAACGGCAGCCTGAGCGTCTCGAACGACGTTATTGCCGATATTGCCGGTTATGCCGCGATGACGTGCTATGGCGTCGTCGGTATGGCCGAACAGCTCCAGGGCGCCGAGAGCGTGCGCCTGCTTGCCGGTCAGCGCCTCCGCAAGGGCGTGCTTGTCTCCGCCGACGAGAACGGCCTTACGGTCGATCTTCACGTCGTGCTCGAGAACGGCGTCAACATGAAGTCCGTCTGCCACAATCTTTCGAGCTCCGTTGCCTTCACCCTGCAGGAGATCGCCCAGATCGATCCCGCCAGCCTTAAGATCGGCATCCATATCGACGCGCTCAAGAGCCGTCTGAACTAGCATCCGAAAACGGAGATTCAAATACCCATGATTGCAAAGACCATTCGCACCTGTTTTCCGATCGCTGCGGCTGCCGTTTCCGACAAGGCCGAGGAGATCAACAAGCTCAACGTCTTCCCCGTACCCGACGGCGACACCGGCACCAACATGTCGCTCACGCTCGCCTCGGTGACCAAGGAGCTTTCCGCCCTTCCTGCCGATGCCGATATGGAGGCCATCGCCGGTGCCATCACCCACGGCTCCCTGATGGGTGCCCGCGGCAACTCCGGCGTCATCACCTCGCAGATTCTGCGTGGCGTGGCCGAGGGCCTCGTCTCTGCCGACGAGCCCATCACGTCTGCCAACATCGCCTTCGCCTTCCGTCGCGCCGTCAAGGTCGCCTTCCAGGCCGTCCGCAAGCCCATCGAGGGCACGATTCTCACGGTCCTGCGCGATGTCTCGACCAAGGCCGATGAGTGCGAAAAGAAGAAGTTCTCGGCCGAGGACGCGCTCGATGCCATTGTCGTCGAGGCCTACCAGTCTGTCGCCCGCACGCCCGACCTGTTGCCCGTTCTGAAGGAGAACGGCGTGGTCGACTCCGGCGCTTTTGGCTTTGCCATCTTCCTGGAGAACTTTGTTGCCGCCGCGCTTGGCCGCAGCACCGTTGTCGAGGATTTCTCCGCCACGTTTGATTCCGCTGGCTCTGCCCGCGACGCGGCCCTTGGTCGCGTTGAGATCGAGGCCAACGACGACTGGGAGGGCTCGGAGTTCCGCTACTGCAACGAGTTCCTTTTTAAGGCCGACGCTCCCTTTGACGAGGACGAGTGCCTTAAGTTCCTGGGCTCCATGGGCGACTGCGAGTTACTCGTGGGTGCCTACCCCGATTACAAGATCCACGTGCACTCCAACACCCCTAACCTGGTGCTCGAGCACATGCTACAGCTTGGCCAGATTTACGAGGTCTTTATCCACAACATGGAGATGGAGGCCCACGACCGTACCGCCAAGATTCATGAGGACCAGGAGAAGGCCGCCGAGCCTGCCAAGGCGCTGGGCTTTGTCGCCGTTGCCGCCGGTTCCGGTGAGGCCGACATCCTCAAGTCCCTCGGTGTCGACGTGATCGTCTCGGGTGGCCAGACCATGAACCCCTCGACCGCCGACCTGCTGGGC
Source organism: uncultured Collinsella sp. (assembly GCA_905209765.1). Taxonomy (GTDB): domain Bacteria; phylum Actinomycetota; class Coriobacteriia; order Coriobacteriales; family Coriobacteriaceae; genus Collinsella. The sequence continues at coordinate 2,032 of CAJLUE010000005.1, forward strand.
GCGGTGGACCAGGTCAACGCGACCTCGGTCATCATCCTGCCCAATAACGGCAACATTCGCATGGCTGCCGAGGCTGCCGCTTCTGCCTGCACCGACAAGAAGGTCGCCGTCGTTCCCACCAAGACTGTCCCGCAGGCATTCTCTGCGCTGTTTGCGGTCCTGCCCGATTCCGAGCTTGAGGACGCCGTTGCCGCCATGGTCGACGCCATCAGCGAGGTTCGCGATGGCGAGGTCACCCGTGCCGTGCGCGATTCCAGCGCCTCTGACGGCTCTCCGATTCACTCCGGTGACGTCATGGGTATCATTGCCGGCTCCATCGACGTGGTCGGCTCCGATGTGAAGCAGGTCACGCTCGACTGCATCAACCGCATGCAGGAGGAAGAGGAGGGCGACGCGCTGACGATTCTGGCCGGCGAGGAGCTGTCCGATGAGGCCTTCCAGGAGATCGTCGATGCCATCGAGGAGGCTCAGCCCGACCTGGAGATCGATGCCCATCGTGGCGAGCAGCCGCTCTATCCCGTGATCTTCTCGATCGAGTAGGCATCTGCCCATGTCCGAGCCGTGCTCCGTGCCGCGCGTCTCGGAGCGCTTTGCCCAGAGCAATGCGCTCGACGAGGATATCGCGCGACTCAAATATGTTTCGGGTAAACGTGAGGAGGCCCTTCGCCGTCTGGGAATTCGGACGGTGGGGGACCTCCTTCTCCATATCCCTCATCGATACCTGGACTTTACGCGCTCCTGGTCCATCGAGATGGCGCCCATCGGTACCGTGTGCACGATTGTCGCCACGGTCGATCGTATCGTCCAAAAGCAGCCTCGCCCGCGTATGCAGGTGACTGAGGTCTCGCTGGTGGACGAGACGGGCGTGCTGCAAGTCGCCTTTTTCCGTCAGCCCTGGATTGCCCAGCAGCTTAAGCAGGGCGACCGCCTGGCCGTGATGGGTAAGATCGAGTTTGCCTACGGCTTTAAGCAGATGGCCTCGCCGCATTTCGAAAAGCTCGAGGACGGTCGTGCCGCGGGCACTATCCTGCCGGTCCATTACGTGAGCGATGGCGTGAGCCAGGCGTGGATGCGCCGCATCGTGAGCGGCGCGCTCGAGGTCGTCGGCAATCCCTTCGACCCGATTCCCGCACGCTTGCGCGTCAAGCGCCGCCTGATGAGCAATGCCCGTGCGTTGCGCTCGATCCACTTTCCCTCGAGCATGGCCGAGCGCGACATCGCGCGGCGGCGTCTTGCCTACGAGGAGTGTCTTTGCTTGCAGCTCGCGCTGCGCCTGCGCAACGACGGCGGCTTGGTCGACGTGGTGCCTTATGCGCATGACGCGGGCGAGCATTTGGCTGCGCTTAAACAGGCCCTGCCGTTTTCGCTGAGCGATGAGCAGGAGGCTGCATTTCAAGACATTCTGCATGAGATGTGCGATGGTGATCGTGTGATGAACCGCCTGCTGCTGGGCGACGTCGGTACCGGTAAGACCGCTGTTGCCGCCTGCGCACTGGCGGTTGCGGCCGATAGCGGCACTCAGGCCTGCGTTATGGCGCCCACGGGTGTGCTGGCGCGTCAATATGCCGACAAGACCGGCCCCTTGCTCTCGCAGGCTGGCGTGACCTGGGCGCTCCTGACGGGCGCCACGCCGGCGGCCGAGCGTGAACAGATTCATGCTCGGCTCCAGTCCGGCGAGCTCGACGTGCTCTTTGGTACCCATGCAGTGCTTTCGGAGAACGTCACGTTCAAGCATTTGTCGCTTGTGGTGATCGACGAGCAGCACCGCTTTGGCGTGGGCCAGCGTAACGCTCTACGCGCAAAAGGCCCGGGTGCCGACTTGCTGGTCATGACTGCCACGCCGATCCCGCGCACGCTGGCGCTTTCGGTGTACGGCGATCTGGACACGAGCATCATCCGCCATCGTCCCATTCCGGGTGCCGGCGTGACGACGCGCGTTCTCACCGAGTCGAGTCGCGACCTGGCCTATGGCGCCATTCGCGAGGCGCACGAAAAGGGGCAGCAAGCCTACGTGATCTGTCCGCTCGTGGAGCCGAGCGATTCGGCCGATGAGCTCGAAGACGTCCCCGGCATCGCTCGCGACGACGAAGGCCGCGTGACCGTGCCCGTGCCGTTGCATGACACGGCGACCGAGCTCGATCGCCTTCGTCTGGCGCTACCGGGGCTTACCATCGAGCGTCTCCATGGCCGCATGCCGGCGGGGGAGAAGGACCGGGTCATCGATGCCTTTAAGCGTGGCGAGATCGACGTGCTCGTCTCGACCACGGTGGTCGAGGTGGGCGTTGACGTGCCCAACGCCACCGTCATGGTCATCGAGAATGGTGAGCGCTTTGGTTTGGCGGCCTTGCACCAGCTTCGCGGGCGCGTAGGCCGCGGCAGCGTGTCGGGTACGTGCCTGGTCATGACGCACTCCAAGGGCAACGGCGGTGCGTCGGCGGCACAAGACCGCCTCCAGTCGCTCGAGAAGACCTCGGACGGCTTTACGCTCGCCCAGATGGACCTGCGTCTGCGCCACGAGGGTGAAATCCTGGGTTACCGCCAGCATGGCGGCGTGACCTTGCGCTTTGTTGACCTCGATACCGACGAGGAATTGATCGAGTGGGCCCATTTGGACGCGGTCGAGCTCTTGCGGTATGCTTGCAATCTTGACTCCGTGGCGACGCGTCCCTTGCGCGATGCAGTCGCCACGCGGTATCGACACATCTTTAAGGAGGTCAGCGGAGGATGAGAATCATCGGCGGTGAATGGCGCGGTCGTAAGATCGAGGAGCCCCGTGGTCGCGATGTCACCCGCCCCACGACCGATCGCGTGCGCGAGGCGTGCGCATCTATGGTCATGTCGGCATTCGACTTCGATCTGGACGAGGTCCGCGTGCTGGATGCCTTTGGCGGCTCCGGCGCCTTGGGCATCGAGATGCTCTCGCGTGGTGCCCGCTCGCTCACCACGTTCGAGATCGATCGCAACGCTGCTCGTCTGATTTCCAAGAATATCGAGTCGCTCTGCCGTGACCGTGCGCGTTGGCGCGTGGTGGGCGGCGACGTGCTGGCAAGCGCCTCGCGCGGCCGCGTGCCGGGCGGTCCCTTTGACCTGGTCCTGCTCGACCCACCCTATGCTTTTGGTGCCGAGCCGGTCGAGGAGCTGCTGCAAAACCTAGCTCAGCAAGGCTTGGTGGCGCCGGGCGCCTACGCGCTCTTTGAGCACGCCGCGGCCGATACGGGCGCTCACCCGACCGGTTTTGAGACCGTGCGCGAGAAGCGCTACGGCACAACTTCGGTTGACTTGCTGCGCTGGTCGGCCACGAACGGGGCCGACAATGCCGACGACAGCGACCATGACGAGGATGCGCCTTTGGAGGACGCCCATGAATGACACCATCAACCGCGTAATCGTCCCGGGCACCTTCGATCCCATCACGTTTGGCCATATCGACGTCATCCGCCGCGCCCGCCGCATCTTTCCCAGCGTGATCGTGGCCGTTGCCGAGTCGCAGGGCAAAAACGGCGTCGGCACCACGTTTATGCTCGATGAGCGCGTAGCGCTGGCCCGTGAAGCGCTCGGTGATATTGACGGCGTCGAGGTGCTGCCCTTCACCGGCCTCTTGGTCGATTTTGCCCGCGAACAGGGAGCAGGAGCCGTGGTCAAGGGCCTGCGTGCCATGACCGACTTTGAGTACGAGCTGCAGCAGGCCGACCTCAACTACCGCCTGGATAGCGAGCTGGAGTCCATCTTTGTCATGAGTGCGCCGCAGTACGGCTATATCTCGAGCTCGGTGGTTCGCCAGATTGCCTCGCTCGGTAGCGACGTCTCTAATTTTGTTCCGCCCAATGTGGTCAAGGCGCTTAAACATCGCTTTTCGTGACGTTTTTTAATGCCTGGTGGCATGTGGTAAACTAACACGATGATATGTTACCTATGAAAGGAGACCGGATGCCGGGCGAGAATTTTCCTGGCGACAGGATCGTGAGTCTTGTCGACGAGCTCGAGGGGCTCATCGAAGAGGCTAAGACGCCGTTCGGCAAGAACGCCCAGATGAAGGTTATCGACGCCGACGTCTTCTTTAACATCCTCGACGAGATCCGCATGAGCTATCCCGAGGAATGGCAGAAGTCCCGCCGTATCCTCAAGGAGCGCGAGGAGCTTATGGCTTCCGCCGCCGCTCAGGCCGATTCCATCATCGCCGATGCTCAGCAGCAGGCCCTCACCATTGCCGGTGAGCAGGAGATCGTCCGCTTAGCTCAGCAGCAGGCCGACGACATTCGCGACCGTGCTCAGCAGTACGAGCGCGAGACGCGCTATGCCGCCGAGGATTACGCCGAGCAGGTCTTTACGCACCTCGAGGAGAACCTCAAGAGCCTGACCGGCACCGTCACCCGTTGCCGTCAGCAGCTCAACGAGGGTGCCGCCCAGCAGAATGGTCAGTGGTAATGGCTGAGTTCCCGAGCGTTACCGTCGATCTTTCCGAGCAGCTTGAGTTTCCCGGAGACTCGTATCCGCTGACTGGCAAGGTCGATGTCGCCACCTATACGGTGGGCGAGAAGGAGTACCAGCTGCAGGACGGCATTGACTACGACGTGGTCTTTACCAATGCCGGCACCGGTGTTCTGCTTACGGGCATGGTCCGCGCGCACGCAACCGGTGAGTGCGACCGTTGCCTGGAGCCCGCTTCGTTTGATATTGCCGGTGAGATCGAGGAATTCTATCTCTTTAACGAGCCCGAGGATCCCGAGGCCTACGAAGACGGCTACGAGTTACTGGGTGAGGATCGCATCGTCGATCTGGGTGAGCCCATCAACGATGCGGTCGTCATGGACACGCCGTTCGTTGTCCTGTGCAAGCCCGATTGCCGCGGCCTATGCCCCACGTGCGGCATCAATCTCAACGTCGAGCAATGCGATTGCGCCGCTCAAGCAGAGGCCGAATGGGCCGCTGCCACGGAAAATCCATTTGCAGCATTGAAGAATCTCAAGCTTGACGAGTAAAACTGTGGTAGTATCGCTACTTGCGCGTAATCGCCACACTGGATAGTTCATAAGGAAGGTCACTATGCCCGTACCTAAACAAAAGCAGGGTCGTATCCGCACTCACACCCGCCGTTCCGCCAACATGAAGATCTCGGCTGCGGCTCAGTCCACGTGCCCCCGTTGCGGTGCTGTCAAGCTCCCGCACCACGTGTGCCCCAGCTGCGGTTTCTACAAGGACCGCGAGGTTATCGTTACCGAGTAACTGTATACTCTGGATGCGATGCCGTTCCAACTGGAACCACAATGGCCGGCTCAATGAGTCGGCCATTTTTGTATAAGGAGCATGTATATGAGTAACGTTCGCGTTTGTGTAGACGTTGTGGGTGGAGACGAGAAGCCTCAGGTTGTCCTCGACGGTATCGAGGCGGCGCTTGCGGCGGATCCCGATATCGAGGTCTTGGCCGTCGGTCCCGCAGAGATCGTGAACCCCTTTGCCGCGGCTCACGCTCGCGTTGAGGCCTTGGAGGCGCCCGATGTCATCGCCATGGATGACGATCCCATTCGAGCCGTGATGACCAAGCGCAAGTCCTCGATCGTACTTGCCTGCCGCGCTATCAAGAAGGGTAACGCGGACGCGTTCTTCTCTGCCGGCTCCACCGGCGCCATGACCGCTGCCGCTACCGCCTACGTGACGCCGTTTAGGTATCAGGCCGAGGGCAAGAAGCAGCCGGTGCGTCCGTGCCTCACCAATGCACTGCCCAACCGCGCCGGCGGCCTGACGGTCCTGTGCGACATGGGCGCTAACCCCGATGTCGAGGTCGACGACATGGTGCGTTTTGCCCAGATGGGTAGCGCCTATGCGCGCGTCGTCTTGGGCATTGATCATCCCCGCGTCGGTCTGCTCGGCAACGGCACCGAGGACGAGAAGGGCTCCAACTTTACCAAGGCGTGCTTCCCGGCCATGAAGGCCGCCGTTCCCGGCTTTGTGGGCAACTGCGAGGGCACCGACCTGACCTCGGGTAACTTTGACGTCGTCGTTGCCGATGGCATGTCGGGCAACATCGCGCTCAAGGCAACCGAGGGCGCCGCTAAGTTTTTGCTGCAAGAGCTCAAGGGCGCCTTTATGGCTTCGCTCGGCGCCAAGATCGCCGCGTTGCTCATCAAAAAGCAGATGCGCGAGATCAAGGCAAAGCTCTCGGGCGATGCTAAGGGCGGCGCCATTCTGCTGGGCCTGCGTGGCGTGGTCCTGATCGGCCACGGTGCCACCTCGGTCGAGGCCGTCAAAAACGGTACGCTCGCCGCGGCGGAGGCCGTGCGCGCTGGGCTTGTCGAGAACGTCGCCAACTCCATGGACGGCATCGTTTTGTAGGAGCGAGTTAGAGCGCTGTTATGTGCCTCGCGGCCTTCGTCGTGGGGTAGAATCAAAACCGTGTCTTGGCGCTGCACTTGCGGCGCCAGCGCGTTGATGTTCACGCAATACGAGAGGAAGCGCTATGGACCGCTCCGAAATCTTCGATAAGATCGCCGAAGTCGCCGCTGACGTTCTGGGCGTCGATGTCGCCGACATTAGCGACGAGACTACCTTTGACGATCTCGATGCCGATTCGCTCGAGCGTCTGCAGCTGGTGACGGCCATCGAGGACGAGTTCGACCTCGAGATCGATGACGAGACGCTGCTGTCGCTCAACTCTGTCGCCGACGCTGTCGACGCTATTGAAAACGCCAAGGAGGCCTAAGTCTTGGCTTTATCTCAACGACTCGCACGCGCCCAGGAAATCCTGGGCCACGAGTTCAATAATAAGGTGCTGCTGCGCGCGGCGCTCACGCACCCCTCTGCCGTGGAAGGTCAGCCCGTCTCGGCGAGCTATGAGCGCCTTGAGTTTTTGGGCGATTCCATTTTGGGCGCCGTGGTTGCCCGCTCGCTCTTCGAGTCCTATCCCGAGTTTGACGAGGGCAAGCTTACGCGCCTGAAGGTGTCGCTCGTCTCGGGTGCCACGCTGTCCGAGGTGTCCCATGAGCTGGGCATCGATGACATCATCATCTTTGGTGCCTCCGAGACCGGCACGGGCGCACGCGGCCTGCATTCGGCGCTCGAGAACGTCTACGAGTCGCTCGTGGGCGCGCTGTATCTGGATGCCGGCTGGGACGTTGCGGCGGACTTTATCCACCGTACGCTTAAGCCGCACCTTGCCTCCGAACGTGCCGAGCATCCTGCGAACCCCAAGTCGTTTTTGCAGGAGTGCGTGCAGGCCGACGGCCACGAGCCTCCGGCGTACAAGCTCGTTGGCTCTGAGGGCCCGGCACACGCACCGACCTTTACCGCCGTGGTGCTCATTGACGGTATCCGCCAGGGCCGCGGCACCGGTTCCTCCAAGAAGGAGGCCGAGGGAGCTGCCGCGCTTGAGGCACTCGACCGCATGGGTTACACCACCAACGGCGTGATTCTGAACAAGAAGCCTGTTTAAGCGAGGAACCGTGTATCTCAAGTCCCTCACGCTCAAAGGGTTCAAGTCGTTTGCCGACCGCGCCCATATGACGTTTGAGCCGGGCCTGACCGTCATCGTCGGTCCCAACGGCTCGGGAAAATCGAACATCTCCGACTCGATTCTGTGGGTCCTGGGCGAGCAGAGCGCCAAGCAGCTGCGCGGCCAGGCCATGGAAGACGTCATCTTCTCGGGCTCGTCGGCGCGCAAGCCGGTGGGTGTGGCCGAGGTCACGCTGGTGCTCGACAACTCGGACCATATGCTTCCCGTCGACTTTGACGAGGTGGCTATCACCCGCCGCATGTATCGCTCGGGCGAGAGTGAGTACCTCATCAACTCGAGCCCGTGCCGTCTGATGGACATCCAGGACATCCTGCACGATTCGGGACTGGGCAAGGATACGCATTCCATCATCAGCCAGGGCAAGCTCGACGCCATTTTGCAGAGCCGTCCCGAGGAGCGCCGTGCCCTCATTGAGGAGGCCGCCGGCATCTCCAAGCACAAGCGCCGCAAGGAGCGTGCGCTCAAAAAGATCAAGTCGATGGACGAGCACCTTACCCGTGCCCGCGATATCAACAAGGAAATCGCCCGTCAGCTGCGACCGCTGGAGCGTCAGGTCGATCGCGCGCGCAAGTACAAAGAGCTGTCCTCGCGCGCGAACGAGCTTACGCAGATGCTGGCAGTCGATGAGCTCCGTTCGCTGCAATCGCAGTGGAACGACCTGGAGAGCCGTTCTAAGGAGGGCGCCGCCGAGCTGGAGCTCGCGCAGTACCGCCTGGGTGAGAAAGAGCGCGAGCTCGAGAAGCTCCAGGTCATGCTCGAGGAAAAGGGCCTGTTTGTTGGCGACTTGGGCGAGCAGCGCCGCCATATGCAAGATGTGGTCGGTCGCATTAACTCCGACATGCGCCTGCTCGAGGAAAAGGGCCATAACATGGTGTCGCGCCTGTCCGACATGCGCGGCCAGATCTCGGGTTCCGAGCATCAGCGCCGTCGCGTGGTCGAGGAGCTCGAGGATGCACGCGCCCAGCTCGAGGAAGTGACCGGCGCGCATATGCAGGCCCAGGAGGACGTTGACGCTGCTGGTCCTGCCGCCGCCGAGCTTCACGAGCGCCGCGTGGCGCTTGATGCGCAGATTTCGCAGCTTACGCGCGATCAGCGCGATGTGCAGCGCGTTGCCGATAATGCTGCGCTCGAGCTCGCCAAGGTAAAGGATTCGCTTTCCAATGCCGAGGTCGAGGACAACATGTATGCCTCGCGCCTGGAGCAGATCGATGAGCAGCTCGAGGAGGTCACGGCATCGCTTGAGAGCCGCCGCAACCGTGCTGAGGAGCTCGAAGGCGCGCTCGATCAGGCTCGTCAAGCCCAGGTCGATGCGCGCGAGGCTACCGAGGTCGCCCGTGCGGCCCTGAAGGACTTGCGTAATCGCGAGAGCGAGGCGCGCAACAAGCTGTCCGAGGTGCGCTCGGAGCTCGCGAGCCAAAAGAAGCTCGATGCTCGCATGGCCGACAGCTCGCCGCTCGTAAGCCGTCTAGTTGGCGCGCTGGGCGACGATGTTGCGGGTCGTCTGGGCGATGTGCTCGAGGCACCTCGTGAGCTTGAGGGCCTGGCTGAGCAGCTGCTCGCCGGCGATATCGATGCCCTGTTGTTCGATAACGCTGCCGCACTTGAGCGCGCCGGTCGCGCCGCCCTGGACCAGAAGAAGGCCTCGGGCGAGGCGCTGCTGGTGGCGCGCAGCGTGAGTGGCTCTGCGGCTGCTGAGGGTGCCGCCGGTACCCGTCTTGTTGATCGCTTGTCTGTGCGTGCGGGGTACGGTCCGGTCGTCGAGGCATTGCTCGGCGGCTATTACGTGGTTGATGACTTGGCCGCTGCGCTGTCCGCGCCGGTCGTTGATGGCGTGACCTATGTGACTCCCGATGGCGCACGCGTTGCCTGTGGCGGCTTGGTTCGTGTGGGGCTTGATGCCGGCGAGGCTTCGGGCGCCCTGGAGCGCAAGCGTCGTATCCGCGAGCTGGAGGGCCTGGAGCCCGATCTTGCTGCCGCGTTTGAGCATGTTTCTGATCAGGTCGTCGAGGCCAATGCGGCCGTCGAGGAGGCGCGCGCCGCCGAGGGCGATGCCGCCGGCGAGATTGCCCGTCTTGAGGGCGAGCGCCGCTCCCTGCTCTCTGAGATCGGCCGCCTGGAGCAGAGTGCCAACAATGCCGAGGTCGAGCGCGTGCGCATTTCCAAGCGCCGCGAGCAGGCCGCAGAGGCCGTTCGTGCCGCTCGTCCGCGCGTGGACGAGCTCACTCGTTCGCGTGACGAGTCCCGTGCGCAGGCGAGCGACTTAGGCTTGCTGATTGCCGAGGCCAACGACGAGCTCGATCGCGTGCGCCGTGACGATTCCGAGGCAGCCGGTAAGCTCGCCGACGCTAAGGTGCGCCTGGCTCAGACGAGCGAGCGCCTGCGTTCGCTGAAGGGCCGCGTGCCCGATCTTGAGCATCGCCTGGAGGGTATCGACCGTCGTATCCGCGGGACGCGTCAGGCCTCTCGCTCGCTTGAGCTGCTGCGCCTTCGTGTCGATCCCATGCACGAGCGCTATTCGGCCCTGCTGGAGCGTGCGTCGGATTGGGCCGCGCGCCTGCGTGACCAGGCTTCGCTTGAGGAAGCGGACTCGGCCTCGCTCAAGAAGACCATCGAAGACGCCAAGGCTGAGGTCGCCCGCGCCAAAGAGAGGGTCGATGTTGCCACCGCGACGCAAAATGAGTTCAAGGTGGCACGCGGCAAGCTCGAGGTGCAGGTCGAGGCTGCCATCAAGGCCATTACCGCCGATGGCACCACGGTGCTCGAGGAAGCGCTCATGCTTCCTGCGCCCACCGACCGCGATGCCGCCGAGCGCGAGCTCAACCAGCTCGTGCGCCAAATCAACAATCTGGGCCCCGTGAACCAGGTTGCCATGGAGGAGTACGAGCAGCTCAAGCGCCGCGCCGATTACATCGAGGAGCAACTGGCCGATCTGGAGAGCGCGCGCAAGGCGCTCACCAAGATCACCGTGGCGATCGACCGCAAGATGCGCAAGGCGTTCCTGGTGACTTTTGAGAAGGTCGACGCGAACTTCCGCGAGATCTTCGCCATGCTCTTCCCGGGCGGTCAGGCTCACCTTGAGATGACCGACCCCGAGCATCCGGCCGAGACGGGCATTGAGGTCGTGGCGCAGCCGCGCGGCAAGCGTATCACCAAGATGATGCTCATGTCGGGTGGCGAGAAGAGCCTGACGGCGCTCGCCCTGCTCTTTGCCGTATACCGTACGCGCACGGTGCCGTTCTATGTGCTGGACGAGGTCGAGGCGGCGCTCGACGACGCCAACCTGTCCAAGCTCATCGGCGCCCTCGATGTGCTGCGTTCCGATACGCAGCTCTTGGTAATCTCGCATCAGCGCCGTACTATGGAGGATGCTGACGTTCTCTACGGCGTCTCGATGCAAGCCGACGGCGTCAGTCGCGTCGTCTCGCAAAAACTCGATCGCGAAACCGGAAAGGTCGTGAATGCATAATGGGATTCTTTGACGCACTCTCGCGCGGACTTGAGCGCAGCCGCGAGGCCCTTAACGAGGTCTTCTACTTTGGCGGTGAGGTCGACGAGGATTTTTGGGAGGACCTTGAGGACACCCTCGTCATGGGTGACATGGGTGCCGAGGTCGCCATTCAAGTCTCCGATGACCTGCGTGATGCCGCTGCCAAGAAGAACCTCAAGACCGCCCCGCAGCTCCGTCGTGCCCTGGCTGAGCAGCTTGAACAGCACTTTGTGCCCATCGAGCGCGATCCGTTCGCCGATACGCCGAGCTGCGTGCTGTTTGTCGGCATCAACGGTGCCGGCAAGACCACGACGGTCGGAAAGATTGCGAGCGCCATGGCCGCCCGCGGCAAGAACGTCGTGATCGGTTCTGCCGATACCTTCCGCGCCGCCGCCATCGAGCAGCTCGATGTGTGGGGCCAGCGTGCCGGCGTACCGGTTATCAAGCGTGACCGCGGCTCCGATCCGGCGAGCGTGTGCTATGACGTGCTCGACGAGGCCGATAAGCGCGGCAGCGACCTGGTGCTCATCGATACCGCCGGCCGTCTGCACACGAGCCCCGAACTCATGCGTGAGCTCGCCAAGGTGGTCAATGTGACCCGTAAGCGCGCCGCCAATATGGCCGCCGGTCCCATGCCGGTCTCGGTCGTGCTTGTGATCGATGCCGCCACTGGTCAGAACGGTCTGAACCAGGCGCTCGAGTTTAACGAGGCGCTAGGCCTGGACGGTATTATCATGACTAAGCTCGACGGCACGGCCAAGGGCGGTATCGCCATGGCCGTGGCCGAGAAGCTCAAGCTCCCGATCCTGCGCATCGGCGTGGGCGAGCAGGTCGATGACCTGCAGGAGTTTAACGCCAAAGATTTCTGCCGCGCCCTGGTGGGCGAGTCCAACTAAGGAGTAACCAGTGTTTGATTCCCTGAGCGATCGCCTCAACGACACATTTGACCGCCTGCGCGGTAAAGGTAAGCTGACCGAGGCCGATATTACCTCGGCCATGCGCGATATTCGCATGGCGCTGCTCGAGGCCGACGTTAACTTTAAGGTCGTCAAGGAGTTCGTCGCCAAGACCAAGGAGCGCTGCATGACCGCCGAGGTCATGGAGTCGCTGTCGCCGGCACAAAACGTCGTCAAGATCGTGCTCGACGAGCTCACCGAGATGCTCGGCTCAACTGAGAGCAAGCTCGTCTTTAGCAACCGCATTCCCAATGTCATCATGCTCGTGGGCCTGCAAGGCTCCGGTAAGACCACGGCGGCCGTAAAGCTTGCCTACCTGCTCAAGAAGCAGGGCCGCTCGCCGCTGCTCGCCGCGTGCGACGTCTACCGTCCCGCCGCTGCCGACCAGCTGGCCACGCTCGGTGGCGAGATCGGTGTGCCGGTTTTCCGCGGTGACGGTGCGCACCCGGTCGACATCGCCAAGGGTGCCATCCAGGAGGCTGTCGACCATCTGCGTGACGTGGTCATCGTCGATACTGCCGGTCGTCTTCAGATCGACGAGCAGATGATGCAGGAGGCCGTGGACATCAAGAAGGCCGTCAAGCCCGACCAGGTGCTGATGGTCGTCGACGCCATGACCGGCCAAGACATCGTCAACGTGGTTTCGACGTTTGCCGAGCGCACCGACTTTGACGGCGTGATCATCTCCAAGCTCGACGGTGACGCCCGTGGCGGCGGCGCACTTTCGGTGCGTCAGGTGACCGGCAAGCCCATCAAGTTTGTTAGCATGGGCGAGAAGCCCGATTCGCTGGAGCCGTTCTATCCCGATCGCATGGCCAAGCGCATTCTGGGCATGGGCGATGTCGTCGGTATTATCGAGAAGGCCCAGGAGGCGGCCGACGCCGAGCAGCTCGAGGCTGCTGAGCGCATGCTGCGCGAGGGCTTTACCATGAACGACATGCTCGACCAGATGAAAGCTGTCAAAAAGATGGGTGGCATGAAGGGTATCCTGGGCATGCTCCCCGGTGGTCAGCGTGCACTCAACCAGATGGGCGGCAACCTGGACGAGGGCATCTTCGATAAGAACGAGGCCATCATCATGTCGATGACCAAGGAGGAGCGCCAGCGTCCCTCCATCATCAACGGCCAGCGCCGCGCGCGTATCGCCAAGGGCTCCGGTGTAACCCCCACCGAGGTCAACAGCCTTATGAAGCAGTGGGGCGAGATGAATAAGATGATGGGCCGCATGCGCACGATGGCCAATCAGGCACAGGCCGGCGGCAAGAAGGGCAAAAAGGGTAAGAAGGGCAAGAAGATGCGCATGCCCAATATTCCTGGCCTGGACGCTATGGGTCTGGGCGGCATGGGCGGCCTGGGTACGGGCGGTCCCAAGTCCGATATGGAGCTGCTGCGCCAGATGGAAGCGCAGATGCGTAATAAGAAATAGAGCTGTAATTCCAGCTTGATATGGCAAAGGCCACTCGGAAGCTACCGGGTGGCCTTTGTTGTTGGCTTTGATTGTTGGGCTGCGTTTAGCGTCGTGCCCTGAGCTCGCGGTGCCGTGCCGTTAGTGGCAGCCGCAGCCCTCGTGGCCCTCGTGCTCGTGATGGCCGTGACAGCTGCAGGCCTCGCCATGTTCGTGGGCGTGGCCATGGCCGTGGCAGCCGCACGTGGCCTCGACGTTTTGTGCGAGCGTGCCGGCGATAAGGGCCTCGACGCAAGCGTCGCAGCTGCCCTGGGCACCTGCGTATACCGTGATGCCGGCTTGGGCAAGCGCGTTGATAGCGCCGCCGCCGATGCCGCCGCAGATGAGCGTGTCCACGCCGCCGTTGGCGAGCAGGCCCGCTAGGGCGCCGTGGCCGGTGCCGCCGGTGCCCACGACCCGCTTGTTGAGCACCTTGCCGTCCTGAATGTCGTAGATCTTGAACTGCTCGCTGCGGCCAAAGTGCATAAAGATGTTGCCGTTGTCGTACGTGGTTGCCACCCTCATGGTGTCGACCTCCTTTGCTGGCCATACGGCCGTCGCTGTGGTGATGGGAGAGTACGCGATATTGCCGCCTTCGATGATGAGCGCTCGTCCGTTGACCAGCGCGTTTGCCACCTTGCGATGCGCGCGGCTGCTAATTGCCGCCACCGTGGCGCGCGCGATGCCCATCTGCTGTGCGACGGCCTCCTGATTGAGGCCTTCCAGGTCGCACAGGCGCAGCACCTCGAGTTCGTCGACCGTCATGTCGATGGCGTCTCCGCTTGCTAGGCCGTCAGGGGTAAAGCCGCGGTATTCGGGGATGATCCCGACGCGGCGCAGTTTCTCGCGTCTTCCTGCCATACGTGCTCCTTATCTGACATATGTCAACAATAGAATAGCGAACGTGCAGATTTACGCAAGGGATTTCTGACATATGTCAGAAAATGAGGGCTTATGTTAGGGCTGTGGGGCCGCGTGCGCCTGGGCTACAATGATTCTCGCTTGTAGGCGACTGACAGGAGGGTCAATGAGCAAAGCTGATCAACAGTTTGTAACCATGTGTCGCGATATCTTGGACCATGGCACCACGACCGAGGGCCAAAAGGTCCGTCCGGTGTGGGAGGACGGCACCCCTGCCTATACCATTAAAAACTTTGGTGTCACGGCGCGCTACGACCTGCGCGAGGAGTTCCCGGCGCTCACACTGCGCCGTACGGCGCTCAAGTCTGCCATGGATGAGATCCTGTGGATTTATCAGAAGAAGTCCAATAACGTGCATGACCTCAACAGCCATATTTGGGATGAGTGGGCCGACGAGACCGGCTCCATCGGCAAAGCCTACGGGTATCAGATTGGGCAGAAGAGCCATTATGCCGAGGGTGACTTCGATCAGATGGACCGTGTGCTGTACGACCTCAAGCACACGCCGTACAGCCGCCGCATCATGACGAACACCTATGTGTTTAGCGACCTGTCCGAGATGCACCTGTATCCGTGCGCCTACAGCGTGACGTATAACGTGACGCAGCGTCCGCAGGACGACAAGCCGACGCTCAATATGATTCTCAACCAGCGCAGTCAGGACATTTTGGCAGCGAACAACTGGAATGTGTGCCAGTACTCCATTTTGCTGATGATGGTCGCGCAGTCGGTCGATATGATTCCCGGCGAGCTGCTGCACGTGATTGCCGATGCCCACATTTACGACCGTCATGTCGATATCATCCGCGAACTTATCGAGCGTCCGCAGTTTGCGGCTCCCAAGGTAACGCTCAACCCCGATGTGCATGATTTCTACGCGTTCACGACCGATGATCTGATCGTTGAGGGCTATGAGCACGGCCCGCAGGTCAAGAACATCCCCATTGCGGTGTAGGTGACGCGTATGACGTGTAAGCTTTCTGCCATTGTCGCCGTGTGCGATGACTGGGGTATTGGGTGCGAGGGCGATATGGTGGTGTCCAACCGTGCCGACATGCGTCATTTTGTGGCATGCACCAAAGGTTGCCCGGTCATTATGGGGCGCAAGACGCTGCTGAGTTTTCCCGGCGGACGACCGCTCAAGAATCGCCGCAACATTGTGCTCACGCGCGACGAGAGCTTTGCTGCCGAGGGCGTCGACGTGGTGCATAGCATCGACGAAGTGCTCGCCGCCGTGGCCGATGAACCCGTTGCGTGGGTGATTGGCGGCGGCGAGGTATATCGACAGTTTTTGCCGCATTGCGTCGAGGCCGAGGTTACGCATAACCATTGCGTGCATGAAGTGGATACGTACTTTCCCGATTTGGATGCCGATCCCGCGTGGGAGATTGCGCAGCGCAGCGGGGTCGCGACGATTGCCGCCGGCGAGGGTGACGAGGGTGTCGATTATGAGTTCGTGACGTATCGTCGCGTTGAGGCGTAAACCCGATTATTCCTTCGGTATTATCGGGTTGGAATGAGTGGCGGGGCAGCGCATGGCGTTGCCCCGATATTTGTATAGGTGCTGCAAAGAAGGGTGCGGGCTGGCTGCTATGACTGATGCCGTTGAGGTGCTGCGAATCGATTCGCTCGAGGACGAGCGGCTCGATGCCTACGTGCGACTGACCGAGCGTGAGCTTCGCTGCGTGCTGGAGCCGCAGAAGGGCATTTTTATCGCCGAGAGCGCCAAGGTCATCGAGCGTGCGGTTCGCGCCGGATACGAGCCGGTGAGCTTTCTTTTAGGCGAGCGCTGGCTCGACCAGATGATGCCGCTGTTTGAGCGCTTGGCGCTACGCGAAGGTGCGGGCCCGGTTCCCGTGTTCGTGGCCTCCATGGATCTTATGGAGCAGCTGACGGGCTTCAATGTGACGCGCGGTGCGCTCGCGGCATTCCGTCGTCCACGTCAGATTCCGGTTGATGAGTTCTTGGACGGCGTCATTGAGGCGGCGGGAGAGCGCCCGGTGCGCGTGTGCGTGCTCGAGGGTATTGTCGATCACACCAACGTCGGTGCGATTTTCCGCTCGGCGGCTGCGCTGAACGTCGATGGCATTTTGGTGAGCCCTACGTGCTGCGATCCGCTGTACCGTCGCTCGGCCCGCGTGAGCATGGGCACGGTGTTCCAGGTGCCCTGGACGCGCATTGGCAGCGAAGCGCGCGTATGGCCGCACGATGGGCTGGCGGCGCTGCACGATGCCGGCTTTTCGTGTGCTGCCATGGCTTTGACGGATTATTCGGTGTCGTTGGACGATCCCGCGCTGCAGGAGATTGACCGCCTGGCAATCTTTATGGGCACCGAGGGTGCTGGCTTGGGCGCCAAGACCATTGCAGGCTGCGACCGCGCCGTGCGTATTCCGATGGCGCATGGGGTCGATTCGCTCAACGTGGCCGCGGCAAGTGCTGTCGCCTTTTGGCAGCTGTGCCCGCATGTGAGCAACGAGTACCACTACCAGCCGGGGCTGTATCACTAGCGGGGTGCTCTCGAGCTTTGCCGCCAGAGGTGTTTCGACTGCCTTCGGTCGGTGTTAAGCTGATAGCGGCTTTGCCGTACTATTGATGTGTTGTTTGGCGTACGCTAGCGGGGAGGGCGTGTGGCTAAGAAATCTACGGCTATCGATGTAACGCAGGGTGTCATTTGGCAGCAGCTGCTGTCGCTGTGCGTTCCCATCTTCTTTAGTTCGTTTTTTCAGCAGGCATACACGCTTATCGGCACCTATATCGTCGGTCAGTTTGGCGGCAAGCTCGCGCTGGGTGGCATTCAGGCCACGATGGTGCTTACAGAGCTCTGCATCGGCTTTTGTGTCGGCGTCGGTGCCGGCTGCGCGGTCATTACGGGCCAGTTTTTTGGCCAGCACGATGACGAGCGCCTGAGCCGATCGGTCCATACGGCCATGACGCTCGCGCTGGTGGGCGGCATCGCCTTCTCGATTCTTGGCATAGTGTTCGTTGAGCCCATGCTGGTGCTTATGAACACGCCGCATGAACTATTGGCCGAGGGCGTGGCCTATGCTCGTTGCTATTTTGCCGCCATGGTTGCGGCGCTTCTACTCAATATGGGAACGGCATTGCTGCGCGCCGTGGGCGACACGCGCGGGCCCGCTGTGATCATCGCTTCCGGCTGCCTTGTTAATGCGGTGCTGGATGTCATCTTCGTTGCCGTGCTTCACATGGAAGCGCTGGGCTGTGGCATCGCGGTGGCGCTGACCATTTGCTCCAACGCCACGATGATCGTGATTCGTATGATGCACGCACCGGGTGCGTGGCGGCTTTCACTGTCCAAACTCGGCATTGATTCTGGTATTTGTAAGAGCATGATCTCGTGTGGTCTGCCGCTTGGCTTTCAGTCTGCTGCGTATTCGATTTCCAACGTTTTGATTCAGGTGTCGGTCAACTCGTTTGGTGCCGATGTCACCACGGCTTGGGGTCTTTCGGGCCGCCTGGATGGCATTGTCTGGATGGTTACCGAGGCGCTTGGCGTGTCGATTACCACGTTCTCGGCACAGAACTTTGGCGCGCGCAACTACGAGCGCATGCGAAAGGGCTACCATACGTCGCTCGTGCTGTCGTTTATGCTCATTGGTGGCCTGTCTGCCGTGCTGCTGGTGTTCTCGGGTCCGTTGTCGCGCCTGTTTGTCGACGATGCTTCGATTTCGACGTACACCACGACCATCCTCCATTTCATTGCGCCGTTCTATGCGATTTTCTCGATTATCGAGAACGCCTCGGGTTCCATCCGCGGCGCCGGCGTGAGCTTGCAGCCCATGCTGCTCACGATTTTTGGCACCGTCGTGCTCAGGGTGATCTGGGTGTTTGCGATTATGCCGTTCAATCCGTCGCTTGAGCACCTGCTGCTGGTCTACCCCGTAACCTGGCTCATCACCGCCATAATGTTCACCATCTACCACCACAGCGGCAACTGGTTAGGCCGCGCCACTGCCTAACCCGGCACTTGGGGACGTTCCTTTTCTGCCGGCACTTAGGGACACTCCTTGCGAGGCCTTTCTCGATTTCCAAAGATTTTCGCACGCCACGCCCTGTAAACTGTCAGAACGGGCTTAGCAAATTAGATCGTCCGCGCCTATCAGATGTTGCCCGGTGGGTTTGTGATGGGAGGGCGATATGCCGAGAACGAGTCGAGTCGTTTCGTTGACGGGGTATAACCACATTATCGCGCGAGGCAACGGCGGCATTTGCATCTTTGAAGATAATGAAGATCGATATCGCATGCTTACCTTGTTCGAGGACAAGCTTGTCGGTAATGGAATTGGCGTCACGGCGTGGTGCCTAATGTCGAATCACTTTCATCTTATGATCGACGATCCTCACACGAAGATATCTTCGTGTATGAGCGGCATCCTTACGTCGTATGCAATGTATTTCAATCGCAAAACCGACCGTGTTGGGCACTTGTTCCAAGATCGATTTACAAATATTCCGGTCGAGAATGATGTGCAGGCAATTTCACTTGCGGACTACATTCATATGAATCCGGTCAAGGCGGGCATTTCCGCTGTTGATACATATCGCTGGTCAAGTTATCGAGCATATGCTTACGGTTACGATGGATTTGGATTTTGCGATCCCGGAATTGTTCTGGATCTCGTGGGCGGATCTTTTGAGTATCGGCATTATCTTGCCGAACGAATTGACCAGGCTCCCTACGATGCTGAACCTCGACCGCGCATTCTGGACGATGAAGCTCTTGAGGTCGCTAAGGGAATTGCTTCCCCCACATCTCTTCCTGAGCTTGCATCCATGAAGCCTTCCGAGCGTAGACCTATTCTCTGTAAAATGAGAAAAGCGGGCCTTACGATTAATCAGATAGTGAGAGTCGTTGGCATTGGCCGTACGTCTGTTGTTTCTGGTACGGCAGGTTGGAATGAAGGATAGATTTCTGGGCTGCTGGCGAACAGGAGTGTCCCCAACTGCCGGCAGAAAAGGAGCGTCCCCAACTGCCGGCAGAAAAGGAACGTCCCTAAGTGCCGGACTAGTATTCGATGCCTTGGCGGGCTAGGAGGCCTTCGTCGAAGTAGTGTTTGACGGGGCGCATTTCGGTTACTAGGTCGGCAAGGTCGGTGAGGGGCAGCAAACCGCGGCCGGTGAGCACGAGCTCCGTGGTTGTTGGTTTCATCGCGATCAACGCTTCGACATCTTCGCGCGTCACAAAGCCCCGTCGCATGGCTTCTCCCAGCTCATCCAAGATCAGCACGTCGACCTGGCTAATCTGCTCGCGCGCCAGCTCCATGATCTGTGCGGCACAGGCTTCGGGTGTGTCGCGGTCGGCTTGTACGATGCGTAGTCCCAATCGAGGAGCTGCATCGTGTTCGGCGCAGTGCAGCTTCTTGGCAAACTGAAGCATGAGCACGTTAAGTCCATAGCCCGTGGCGCGCAGCGCGAGCCCCAGCGCAGCCGTCGTCTTGCCCTTGCCGTCGCCCGTATAGATTTGAACCTTGCCGACTTCCAGTGATGCCATCTCTGTCCTTTCGTGCCCGGCGTCGGTTTATCGCCGTCCGGGTTGGGTATTCTAGAAATCATTATCAACCCCAGTAGATGGAGTTCAAGCAGATGGAGATGGATGACAACAAACGTAGACGGAATATGATCCTCTACGTGCTCATCGCCTTCGTCGTCTACCTCGTGCTCTCGACCGTTCTGTTTCCCAACATCGGTCACACGCAGCAGATTACGAAGACCGATTACTCGACGTTTGTCAAAGCGCTCGATAAGAAGAGTGTCGACAAGGTCGAGTACAACACGGACGATTACACGATTTATTACACCAAGAAGGGCGAGGACGAGAACATCGCCTACAAGACGACCGGTGTGCCGAATGACGCGGGCTTTACCGATCGCGTGCTTGAATCTGGCGCCTCGCTTGAGTCGGTCGTTCCCGATAAGAACTCGGGTCTGATGACCTATTACCTGCTTACGCTCATTCTTCCCATGGCGATTTTCTTCCTGATCGGTTGGTGGCTCAACCGCCGCATGAAGAAAGCCATGGGCGATGACGGTCCGTCGATGAACTTTGGCGGCGGTGGTTTTGGCGGCGGTGGACTGGGCAAGTCCGGCGCGCGCGTGATCGCCTCCAAGGACGTGGGCGTGACCTTTAAGGATGTCGCCGGCCAGGAAGAGGCCAAGGAATCCCTCAAGGAGGTCGTCGACTTTCTGGAGAAGCCGCAGCGCTACGAGGAAATCGGCGCCAAGCTGCCGCGTGGTGCTCTTCTTGTCGGCCCTCCGGGTACCGGTAAGACCCTGCTTGCCAAGGCTGTTGCCGGCGAGGCGGGCGTGCCGTTCTTTAGTATTTCTGGTTCTGAGTTCGTCGAGATGTTCGTCGGCCGCGGTGCCGCCAAGGTTCGTGACCTGTTTAAGCAGGCCAAGGAAAAGGCCCCGTGTATCGTCTTTATCGATGAGATCGATACCATCGGCAAGAAGCGCGATGGCGGTGGCTTTAGTGGTAACGACGAGCGCGAGCAGACGCTCAATCAGTTGCTGACCGAGATGGATGGATTCGACAACCACAAGGGTATCGTTGTCCTTGCCGCAACAAACCGCCCCGACAGTCTCGATCCGGCGCTGCTGCGCCCCGGTCGTTTTGACCGCCGCATCCCCGTCGAGTTGCCCGATCTGACCGGCCGTAAGAACATCCTCGAGCTCCACGCCAAGAGCGTGAAGACCCAACCGCCGATCGATCTGACCGCGATTGCCCGCGCCACGCCCGGTGCCTCGGGCGCCGACCTGGCCAATATCATCAACGAGGGCGCCCTGCGCGCCGTTCGCGAGGGTCGCAAGCGTGCAACCCAGGACGACTTCGAGGAGTCGGTGGAGGTCGTCATTGCCGGCCAACAGCGTAAGTCCACGGTGCTGTCCGACCACGAGAAGCAGGTCGTTTCCTACCACGAGATCGGCCATGCCATCGTCGCTGCCCGCCAAAAGGGTTCCGCGCCGGTTACCAAGATCACCATCGTGCCGCGCACGAGCGGTGCTCTTGGCTATACCATGCAGGTCGAGGAGGACGAGCGCTTCCTGACGACACGCCAGGAGGTCTTGGACAAGCTTGCCGTCTACTGCGGCGGCCGTGCGGCCGAGGAACTCATCTTTGGCGAGATGACGACCGGTGCCGCCAACGATATCGAACAGGCCACCAAGCTCGCCCGCAACATGGTGACGCGCTTTGGTATGTCCGACGAGTTTGGCATGATGGCACTCGGTACCGTCCAGAATGCGTACCTCAACCAGGATACGTCGCTCACCTGCGCCCCCGGTACGGCCGAGCGCGTGGACGCGATTGTCGCCAAGCTGATCGAGGATGCGCACGACCGCGCCCTGCAGATCCTGAAGGAGAACAAGTTTAAGCTCCACGAGCTGGCTCGTTATCTGTACAAGAAGGAGACGATCACGGGCGACGAGTTCATGAATCTCCTCACGCGCGAGAATCCGCTGATGCTCAAGCAACAGTAAAGCCGCGGCCGAGCCAGTAGACGCCGACGCCCCATTTGAGTAGCTTTCTCAAATGGGGCGTTTTGCGTGGGGAGTGTTGTATATGAAGATCGTGGTGAGCGCCTGTTTAATGGGCGAGAGCTGCAAGTATAACGGGCTCGACAACTATCATCGAGAGCTGATCGAGGCTTGCGAGCGCACGGGGACCGAGGTCCTCTTGGTGTGCCCTGAGGTCTTTGGCGGCCTCCCCACGCCGCGCAAGCCGTCCGAGATTGTGAACGGCGAGGTCCGTACCTGCGAGGGCATCTCGGTTGATCGCGAATTTCGCCTGGGTGCCCAACGTGCGCTCGATATGTGCGAGCAGGCAGGCGGACCGGAAGAGATAGTCGCGTGCATCCTTCAGGACCGCAGCCCCTCGTGCGGCGCAGGTCGCATCTACGACGGCACTTTTAGTGGCACGCTCACCGCGGGCAACGGTGTTTTCGTCGACCTGCTCCTGCGCCACGGCTACCGTGTGATTCCGGCAAGCGAGTTCGACCCCAGCATGCTGGAGCAATAAAAAACCACCACAAAGGTGCCTGTCCCCTTTGTGGTGGTTATGGGTTAGAGCTAGAGGGTGTGTCCGTAGGCGTCGGCGGCCTTGATGGCGGCGGCGAATTTTTCGTCGGTGAAGGGCTCGGGGTTTCCCTGCTTCCACTCGTTGGTGGCGTGCGCGTACTCGCATAGGGCCGGGATATCGGACTCGGAAAGTCCGACCTGTTCAAGCATCACGGGCAGGCCCATCTGCTTGTTAAAGGCCGCGTAGCGCTCAAGGTTCTCGGTATCGCCCGTATAGGCAAACAGCACGAGCACGCCCAGACTCACGACCTCGCCGTGCAGGTAGGAGCCCTCGCGCGGAATGCTGCACGTGGCGTTGTAGAACGCATGCGCCACGCTCGAGTTGTAGTAGTAATCGTTTTGGTTGGTCAGGTTGGAGACGTAGCCCGTGTTGACCACGATATCGAGCGCGATCTGCTTGACGGCCTCGCTCGACAGGTCCTGGCGCACGTCCTCAAGACCCTGGACACCATAGGTAAACAGCGGCTCGGAGCAGGTGTGGGCGAGCGCCAGGCCAAGACCTGCGGTGTGCTCCAAATTACCGGCGCTTGTGGCGTATTCGACCTCAGGCTGCTTGGACAGGGCATCTCCTACGCCAGCCCAGAAGTACTCCGCCGGAGCCTCGGCGATGATCCTGGGGTTGATGAAGATGTGCGCCGGTCGGTTGGGGTACGAATAGCCCTCGAGTGATCCGTCGTCGTTGTACACGACGGCAATGGCGGTCGCGGCGGAGCAGTTGGAACAGATCGTCGGGACCGTAAAGACGATCTTCTTGAGCTCGATGGCTGCGGTCTTCACGGTGTCGAGCGCCTTGCCGCCACCGCATGCGATAAGCACGTCAGCTTCCTGGCAGGCAGGGGAGTTCACGACTTTGGCGATATTGGCACGCGTGCTGTTGGTGCCATAGACGCGCGTCTCAAGAATCTCGACATCGGTACCCGCCAGCGCAGCTTCGATACCGGGAAGTGCTGCGGCCAGTGCCCGCTTGCCACCGATGATGGCGACCTTCTTCGCTCCGTACTCTGTCAGTGCGGCGGGCAGCTCGGTAAAGCAATCCTCGCCGACGGTGTAGTCGCTCATTCCAATCGTGCGCATAGCAACCTTCTTTCGTTCGATAAAGTGCTTACAGGTATTTTGCTCCAGGAGAAGGTCCACGGCCGCAAGAAATTTCGAACGTATAAAACCAGTGTTGAGGGTTTTTCGCTGGCGCGGAACGTGCTAGCATACTCCGCATAAGCGTTGATGGGGACGAGTAGTCGGCCGTCCGCATGCTACAGAGAGCGGGGAGCGCTGAGAACCCGTGCATGCGACCGATGAAAATCACCCCGGAGCTGCGGTCCCAACGGACGTACCGCTCAGGCACGTCTTAGTAGACATCGCCGAGATGGCCGTCGATACAGGCCAGCCGAGTAACGGATGCGAGCGCGCGAATACGCGGGCGAGGGCATCTAAGCTGGGTGGTTAAGCGAAGAGCTTTTACGGGCAGTCTGCCCGTTTTGTGGCGCTTCGTCCCAGCTTGTAGGGACGGGCGCTTTTTTGGTGCCCAGAGGGCGTGCGCGCCCACGACATGAAAGGGGTACCGTGGCAAACGAGTACAAGCAGACGATGAATCTGCCCAAAACCGGATTTCCCATGCGTGCCGGTCTTTCCAAGTCCGAGCCCAAGCGACTCAAGGACTGGCAGGACAACAAGGTCTACGAGCAAGTTCTAAAGAAGAACGAGGGTCACAAGAAGTTCGTGCTGCACGACGGTCCTCCGTACGCCAACGGCCCGATCCACATCGGCCACGCCATGAACAAGATCTCCAAGGACATGATCAACCGCTACTGGATGATGCAGGGCTATGAGGTTCCCTATGTCCCCGGTTGGGACTGTCATGGCCAGCCGATCGAGCATAAGGTCGAGGAGAAGCTCGGCACCGAGAAGTTCAACCAGACCTCCACGGCTAAGATTCGCGAGCTTTGCAACAAGTTCGCTGTTGAGAACATCGAGCTGCAGAAGGCCGGCTTCCGTCGCCTGGGCGTGCTTGGCGACTGGGACAACCCCTACCTGACGCTCTATCACCAGCATGACGCCGCCGACATCGAGGTCTTCAAGGCCATGTTCGACAAGGGCATGATCTATCGCGGCCATAAGCCCGTCCACTGGTGCAAGCACTGCCACACCGCACTCGCCGAGGCTGAGATTGAGTACTCTGACGAGACGAGCCCGTCCATCTTCGTGCGCTTCGAGATGACCACCAAGCCCGCCGGCCTCGAGAACTTCGACGGCCCGGTTGACTTCATCATCTGGACGACCACGCCGTGGACCATCCCCTCCGACCAGGCAGTTTCCCTCAAGCCCGGCGCCGCCTACGTCGCCGTTGAGCACGACGGTCGCGCCGAGGTCATGCTCGAGGACCTGGCTCCCAAGTGCTGCGAGGAATTTGGCTGGGAGTACACCCCGGTCATGGTCGACGGCAAGCCCTACGTGGTTCCCGCCGAGACCTTCCATCATATCCACTACAAGCAGCCGATCTTTGACGGTGTCGAGGGCGTGGCGCTGCTGGCCGATTACGTCGGTGTCGATGACGGTACCGGTATCGTCCACAACTCGCCTGGCCACGGTGTCGACGACTACTTTGCCTGCCTCAAGGAGGGCATCACCGACATCTGCATGCCGGTCGATGACGACGGCAAGTTCTACACCGGTGAGGAGTTTGGCACCGGTGGCCCCTTCAGCGGTATGGACACCGATGAGGCCAACCCGCACATCATCGAGTTCCTGCGCGAGCGCGGCACCCTGGTCCTCGAGAAGAAGATCACACACAGCTATCCGCACTGCTGGCGCTGCAAGCACCCGGTGCTCTTCCGTGCTACCGACCAGTGGTTTGTCTCGATGGATAAGACCGGTTTGCGCGAGCAGGCTGGCAAAGAGGTCCGCGAGAACGTCAAGTGGTATCCGGCCCACGCGGCCAACCGCATCGGTGCCATGGTCGAGCAGCGTCCCGACTGGTGCATCAGCCGTCAGCGCAACTGGGGCGTGCCTATCCCCAGCTACACTTGCGCCGACTGCGGTGAGAAGGTCATGAACGACGCCACGCTCGACGCCGTCATCAAGCTCTTCCACGAGAAGGGCTCCGACGCCTGGTTCACCGACGCTCCCGAGAGCTACCTGGGCGAGGCCTGTGTCTGCCCCAAGTGCGGCGGCCATCACCTCAAGGCCGATAAGGACATCCTCGACGTGTGGTGGGATTCCGGCGTCTCCTGGAAGGCCGTCTGCGAGTACCGTCCCGAGCTGGAGTATCCGGCGGATGTGTACCTCGAGGGCTCCGACCAGCACCGCGGTTGGTTCCAGAGCTCGCTGCTCACCTCGGTGGGTGCCAACGGCCATGCTCCGTACAAGGCGGTCGTCTCTCAGGGCTTCACGCTCGATGGCCAGGGCCGCAAGATGTCCAAATCGCTCGGCAATGTCATCGACCCCAACAAGGTCTGCGACGAGATGGGCGCTGACATCATCCGTCTGTGGGTTGCCTCCGTCGACACCAGCTCTGACGTCTCCATCGACCACGAGATTCTCGCTCGTACGTCCGATGCCTATCGCCGTTTCCGCAACACGCTGCGCTTCTTGCTCTCCGAGCTCGAGGGTCAGTTTGAGCCCGAGACCGACGGCGTCGCCTTTGCCGACCTGCTGCCGCTCGACAAGCTCATGGTTGCCCGTCTGACCCAGGTCCAGGACGAGGTTGACGATGCCTACGCCAGCTACGAGTTCCCGCGCGCCTACCGTGCGCTCTACGACTTCGTGGTTACCGAGCTTTCCAACGTGTACCTCGACGCCCTGAAGGACCGTCTGTATTGCGAGAAGCCCGGCTCGCTCGAGCGCCGCAGCGCCCAGACCGTGCTGGCCGAGCTCTTCTCGATGCTCATGCGCGATCTGCAGCCGATCCTGTCCTACACGGTCGATGAGGCCATGGCCTATGCGCCCGCCGGCTGCGTCGATCACCAGAAGTACGCTGCGATGCTCGATTGGTACAAGTCGCCCATCACGGTTGACGAGGCCAATGAGTTCGAGGGCGTGCTCGAGGCTTCACTCGAGCTCCGTAGCGCCGTGACCAAGGCCCTTGAGGATGCCCGTTCTGCCGGCACCTTCACCAAGAGCCAGCAGGTCCGCGTCAAGGCGGTCGTTCCCGCCGAGATGTATGCGTTGCTGACCGGCGACAAGGCCGTCGACCTGGCCGAGTTCTACATCGTCTCCGATGTTGAGCTGACCCAGGGCGAGGAGCTCTCCGTTGCCATCGAGGCTGCCGAGGGCGAGTGCTGCGACCGTTGCTGGAACTACCGCACCACCGTCGGCGAGTACAACGGCCACGCGCATATTTGCAAGCGCTGCGCCGACGCTTTGTAGGTTACGGCGTTCGTAGAACGCCGTAACCTACCGACGCTGCAAACGCCCCTAAGCGGCAATCTGACGTTCAATCGTCGGTCGCGTACCAAAGTACGCTTCCCTCCTCTTTCACGTCACCTTGCTCGCTTAGGGGCGTTTTCGCTGTTGGTGACGATAACGCGGCGTTTCCATTGCTGGAGCTAAAGGCTTTCTTTCGCTTTCGCTCTTAGTCGAAAGCTATTAAGCGGCATTCTGTTTTTCGGAATGCCGCTTTCGTTTTTAGCTGGTTATTTCGCTTGCGTTGGTGGATATGTCGTGCGTTCTGCGTATGGCAATATAAGATGGTTCTTTACATTAAACGTAATTCGATGTTCTTGAGGGTAGGGGATTGATTTGGGTCGTACTGGGGATATGACGCCGCCTTTGCGTTGGCGGTTGGGTGTTGCTGGTGGGGTGGCGCTGGTTGTGCTGCTTCTTGACCAGCTGACCAAGATTGCGGTTCGTGCCGTGGGCGATGCTCTGCATGTGACTGTTATCCCCGGTGTCATCGACTTTATGTTTGTCCGCAATATCGGTGCTGCCTTTAGTATGGGCGAGGGGCATGGCATCGCGTTTGCCGTGCTGGCGTTGGCGGTCATTATCGCTATTGCCGTGTACCTCGTTCGCGCACCCCAGCTCGCCCATCTTGAGGTTGTGGGCATGGCGATGGTTGCGGGCGGTGCTATCGGCAACGCTATCGATCGTTTGGCCTTTGGCTTCGTGACCGATTTTATTGCCACCACCTTCATCGACTTCCCCGTCTTCAATGTGGCCGATATCGGCATTACCTTGGGCGTCGTGCTCGCCCTCTTCGGCTACATGTTCTTGAGCCCCGCTGCCCGTGAGGTCGATGCGACCGCCGAGCTTAACGCCCGTGACGAGGCCCGCGCTAAGCGCAAGGCCCAGCAACGCGGGGAGCGTGCCCGCAAAATTCGCGAAAGGAACGAGCGCTAATGGCCGACATCCATATTCTCGTTGCCGACGATGCCGTCGGTCAGCGTCTTGACGCTTATCTGGGCGCCAATGATGGCTGCCCTACACGTTCTGCCTGCGCGCATCTGATTGAGGGCGGTGCCGTATGTGTCAATGGCGAGACCTGCCTGTCCAAAAAGTACGCCGTGCGAGCCGGCGATCGTATTTCGGTCGATTTGCCCGAGCCGCACGATCCCACCGATGTGATTCCCGAGGCCATCCCGCTCGACATTCGCTATGAGGACGATTATCTCATTGTGCTCTCCAAGCAGCGCGGCCTGGTGTGCCATCCTGCGCATGGTCATGAGAGCGGTACGCTCGCGAATGCCCTGGTCTATCACTGCGGTATCGACCATCTGGGCACCGTGCAGGGCGAGGACCGCCCCGGCATCGTGCATCGCCTGGATCGCGATACCTCGGGCCTTATGCTCGCGGCAAAAGACGACGACACCCAACGCGCGCTTCAAAATCTTATCCGCACGCGCACGCTCGACCGTCGCTATATCACGCTCGTTCACGGTCACATCGCCATGGACGAGGGCACTATCAACACCGGTATTGCCCGATCGACGCGCGACCGTGTCAAGATGGCGGTTTCGGACGATCCTTTCGCGCGCCAGGCCATTACGACCTTTAAGGTCCTCGAGCGCTTCGATTCCACGCGCTTTGACGACGGCTACACGCTCGTCGAGTGCCACCTGTTTACCGGCCGCACGCATCAGATTCGTGTGCACATGCGCCATATCAACCATGCCTGCGTGGGCGACCCGCTCTACGGTAAGTGCGATGCGCGCGCCGATCAGGGCCTGACCAGGCAGTTCCTCCATTCTTGGCGCGTGGCATTCGACCATCCCGTGACGGGGGAGCGCATTGAGTGCCGTGACGAGCTGCCGTGGGATCTTGCGGCGGTTCTGGATGATCTGGCTCCTCGTTCGCTCGGCCGCACTGCCGCCGGCGACGAAATCGTCCCGCAGCTCGGTCTGCTCGAAGCCTAGCCAGTATTAGGTGGTTTCTTGAACTCGGTAAGCCTGCGGTAAGATATACGATTGTTTATGTAACGCGTTGCTGGGAGCCTGCATGCTCGCCTTTTTACAAACCAACACACCCATCGTGATCTTCAACCAGATTGTTGTCACGCTGCTCACGGTCTGCTTTCTGTACCAGGTGGTCTTCTTTGTCATTGGCGCTCTTCGTGGCGAGGTCGCGCCTCCCAAGGCCAAAAAACTTCACCGCTATGCCTTCTTTATCGCGGCGCATAACGAGGAGGCCGTAATTGCCAATCTCGTGCGCTCCATCAAGGACCAGGACTATCCGTCCGAGCTTATCGAGGTCTTTGTCGTTGCCGACGCCTGCACCGACAACACCGCACAGCTCGCGCGCGAGGCTGGTGCCATTGTTTACGAGCGCAACGACCTGGCCCGCAAGGGCAAGAGCTGGGTCATGGATTTTGGTTTCGATCGCATTCTCAACGAGTATCCCGACACGTTTGAGGGCTACTTCATCTTCGATGCCGACAACGTTATCTCCCGCGACTACGTCTCCAAGATGAATGATGCCTTCGACCAGGGCTTCCATGTGGTCACGAGCTATCGCAACTCCAAGAACTTCGGCAGCTCGTGGATCTCGGCGGCTAATGCTACGTGGTATCTGCGCGAGGCTCGCTTTCTCAACAACGCGCGCAACATCTGCAAGACGTCTTGCGCCGTCTCGGGTTCGGGCTACCTCATCTCCGCCAGCGTTATCGAGGGCATGCACGGTTGGCAGTTCCATACGCTGACCGAGGATATCCAGTTCACCACGTTCTGCGCCATTCACGGCATTCGCATTGGCTATGCGCCGGCGGAGTTCTTTGACGAACAGCCTGTGACGTTTAAGGCTTCCTGGAAGCAGCGTATGCGTTGGACCAAGGGCTTCTACCAGGTGTTCTTTACGTACGGTAAGCACCTGGTCAAATCGACCTTCCGCTACCATCGTTTTGCCGCCTACGACATGTTTATGACGATCGCCCCGGGTATGCTGCTATCGCTGATCTCCATGCTCGCCAACGCGACGTTCCTGATCGTGGGCGGGCTTTCGCACGGCTTTTTGGCCACCGAGGTCGAGATGCAGGCTTGTGCCGCCTCGCTCATTATGACCTTCGCGATGATGTACCAGACCTTCTTTATCCTGGCGCTCCTTACGACCATCTTCGAGTACAAGCACATTCATTGCGCGCAAAAGTGGCGTCTGGTAACCAACCTGTTTACCTTCCCGATCTTTATGTTCAGCTATATCCCCATCACGGTGGCCGCTCTGTTCCTAAAGGTCGACTGGGTGCCGACGCAACACGCCGTGAGCGTTACCCTCGACGAGGTCATGCAAGGCGCCAAATAACCACCACCAAAACCACCACAAAGGGGACAGGCACCTTTGTGGTGGTTTTTGCTTTCGAGTAGCTGCCCAAGGAGGTGCACGATGCCCTACATCCCATTTTGGATTTGCATCTTTGCCGGTGCGGTGGCTGATGCCCGTGAGCGACGCTTTCCCAATGAGCTTGCCGGCGCGTGTGCCGTGGCGGCGTTAGCAGGCGTTTGGCTCGACAAAGGTGTTAATACGGCGCTTGACCACGCCGGTCTTGCGGTCATCGTCTACCTTGCCCTTGTGCTTACTGAGTCGCTCTGGCGGCACCTCCGTCAAGCCCCCGGCATCGGCATGGGGGACGTCAAGGCGCTCTTCGCGCTTTGCACGCTCGACCCTCTGGGTGGCATCGTGGCATTTGCCGTCGCGCTCCTGGCCCTGGCCCTCTCCTGCCTCTTCACAAAATCGCGCTCCCTGCCATTGCTGCCATTTTTGGTGCCGATATTTGCCATAATCGAGGTCGTGGGCTGCACATTGTAACCGATTGCGCATCCTTCTTAAGGAGCATGCCATGGCAACTAATCAAGAAACGGCCGTCATTAAGGCGCGCATGGACCGTATTCCCTCGGCGTTGTCGCCCGAGCTGGTCGAGCGCATTTCCGCCGATCGTGCTTCGGGTGCCGTCAATCCGTATCGTTGCAACGACGATCAGGTCATTCGTCGTATTGATCGCGCTGCCGACAAAGGCACGCTCATGCGTCCGGCGTTTATGCGCGATACCGAAAAGATTCTTCATCTTCCGGCGTACACGCGTTATGCAGGCAAAACGCAGGTCTTCAGCTTTCGTAGTAACGATGATCTGTCGCGCCGCGGTTTGCACGTGCAGCTTGTCTCGCGCATCGCGCGCGATATCGGTCGCGCCCTGGGGCTCAACTGCGATTTGATCGAGGCGATTGGCCTGGGCCACGACTTGGGCCACACGCCCTTCGGCCATGCCGGTGAGCGATTCCTCAACGATATCTATCACGAGCGTACCGGCCGCTTCTTTTTTCATAACGTGCAGTCGGTTCGCGTGCTCGATGCGCTGTACGGTCGTAACGTGTCGCTCCAGACGCTCGACGGCGTCTTGTGCCATAACGGCGAGTACGAGCAACGCGTGTTTGAGCTTTCGGACATGGGTTCCTTTGACCAGTTCGACCGAACCGTCGAGGAATGCATTGCCAAGGGATATGGCGCAATTGAGCACCTACGTCCCATGACGCTCGAGGGCTGTGTGGTCCGCATCTCGGATATCCTTGCCTATGTTGGACGCGATCGCCAAGACGCCATTGCGGCGGGTCTGCTGTCGCCCGACGCGTTTGACGATGGTCGTGGCGGTGCCTACAACAGCTGGATCCTCACGCATGCCTCCATCGATATCGTTGAGCACAGCTATGGCAAGCCGCGCATCGAGATGAGCGAGGACCTGTTTGAGGAAATCCGCCGAGCCAAGCGCGAGAACTACGAGAAGATCTATAGCAAGGGCGGCATTGAAGGCGACTCCGAAGCGGAGCTGCGCGAGGCGTTCGAAAAGCTCTACGACCGTTGCCTGCAGGATATAAACGAAGGCGACGAGTCTTCGTACATCTTTAAGCATCATATTTCGCGCATTGAGCAACAGCTTTCCTATTACGATCGCACCTATACCTGGCAGGACGACAAAGATCAAGCAGTGGTGGATTACATCGCGAGCATGACGGACGGCTATTTCTGCGAGCTGACGAGTAAGTTATTCCCTGGTCTGGAGTTTCCACACCGTACCTATATTAACGAACGGTAGTTCGTATCTTTTCGGTATACTGTTGACGAACAAATCTTTTGATTGATGCATGGGATGGCTATGGACGACCTTTTTTCTGCCTCGACGCGCGAGCGTTCCTTTAAAAATGCGCCGCTCGCGGTGCGCATGCGTCCCAATTCGCTCGACGAGTATGTGGGTCAGCAAAAGGCCGTGGGCAAGGGTTCGTGGTTGCGTGCTGCGATTGAGCACGATGTGCTGTCGAGCGTGATACTGTACGGGCCGGCCGGTACGGGCAAGACGACGCTGGCCCACATTATCGCTAACCATACCAAGAGCGAGTTTGTCGAGGTCAGCGCCGTGACGGGTACCGTGAAGGACCTGCGTCGCGTGATTGACGAGGCCAAGACGCGCCTGAATACGTACGACCGTCGCACCATTCTTTTCATCGACGAGATTCACCGCTTCTCCAAGTCGCAGCAGGATGCGCTTTTGCATGCGGTTGAGAACCGCACCGTCATTATGATTGGCGCCACGACGGAGAATCCGTACTTCGAGGTCAACTCGGCGTTGCTCTCGCGTGGTCGCGTGGTGGAGCTCGAGCACCTTAAGGACGAGGATATCGCGACGCTCATTGAGCGTGCGCTTGAGGCACCGCAGGGTCTGAACGGTAAGTTCTCGGCCGATGAGGATACGGTTAGGTCCATCTGCACGCTGGCCGCGGGCGATGCTCGTTCGGCGCTCACGACGCTTGAGCTTGCGAGCGAGATTGCCGTCACGCGTCCCGATACCGAGGGAACGCCAGCGCCGGCGGCGGGGGAGCGCTACCCCATCACCGTGGATGACGTTAAGATTGCCAACCCGCGTCGTGGCTTTTCGTATGACAAAAACGGCGACATGCACTACGACATTATCAGTGCGTTTATTAAGTCTATGCGCGGCAGCGACCCCGATGCCACGATCTATTGGCTCGCGCGCATGATTGACGCAGGGGAGGATCCCAAGTTTATTGCGCGCCGTATTATGATTCATGCTTCTGAGGATGTTGGCAACGCCGATCCGCAGGCGCTTTTGGTGGCGCATGCCGCGTTTAAGTCTGCCGAGGTCATTGGCTATCCCGAATGTCGCATTAACCTGGCTCAGGCTGCGCTCTATGTGTGCTTGGCGCCAAAATCCAACGCGTGCGAGGCTTCGATCGATGCGGCGCTGGCCGATATTCATAGCAGCGGCTTGCGCGAGGTACCGAGTTATCTTCGCGATCGTCATCGCCCGGGCAGCGACGAATATGGTGTGTATAAGTATCCGCATGATTATCCCGAAGGCTGGGTCGACCAGCGCTATTTGCCCGAGGGGCTGGAGCACGGCGCATTCTGGCAGCCTGCCGGCCGCGGTTGGGAAGAGTGGCGTGTGGAGCAAAGCGAGCGCGATCGTAGTGGCAACGCTCCTAAGTAGGTCATTGGCGCCTCGCGCATTCCCTTTGGGTAACTTTCCCCTTCTTTGGGGTACCATGAACAGCGTCTGTATTTCGATTCCTTTGGGAGGCTTGTATGAGTCCCATTCAAATCGCCCTGCTGGTGCTCGCCGTTGCCGGCGTGTGGGCTGTTATCGAGCTCGCGCTCACGCTGCGCAAGACCCGCACCGTCGTCGACTCGCTCGACAAGACAGTAAGCGACCTCAACAACACACTCGCCGAGGCACAGCCCGTGGTGGCAAAGCTCGATGGTGCCGTTGACGAGCTTACGCCGGCACTTGCCCAGGTGGAGCCGCTGCTCAAGTCGAGCAAGACCGCCGTCGACGCCCTGACGTCCAACCTCGTTGAGGTTGAGGCGGTCGTTCGCGACATCTCTGAGGTTACAGGTAGCGTGGCCGAGGCAAGCAACGCCGTGTCGAGCGTGACCGACTCTGCGGCTGGTGCCGTGCAGAAGCTCTTCAATAAGGTGAAGGCTCCTGCAGCCGACTCCGATCGCAAGCTCGCCGCTGCTGCCGAGGCCGAGCAGCCTACCGAGCGCGTTCTGATTGGTGAGGCTGAGGATGAGGCCGCCGATGGTGCGGATGCGGCTCAGAAGCCCGCAGCCAAGCCTGCTCAGTATTACACCTATACGCCCGCCGAGACCTCCGAGGAGTCCTGCGATGAGTAGCGAAGCAACCTGCCCCATTACGCTGAGCGTTGCCGGCGATCCGCGTCTCGCGCGCTTGGTGCGCATGACGGCCGCCAACGTCGGCGCCCTGTGCTCTATGTCCGTTGATCGAATCGAGGACATCCGTATGGCTGCCGAGGAAGCCTTCATCTTTGGCTGCACGGCCGTTGATTCCGACGATATCTCGATCAAATTCGATGTCGACGAATCGCATGTGGGCATGACCTTTACCTTTGGCGACCAGGCGACTGTCGATGAGGATGACCAGGCTGCCGTATATGCCGAGCTCATTTTGGCGAGCGTGTGCGATTCCTACGAAAAGACTGCGGCGCCCCTAACGCTTTCCCTCGACCTCAAGGCGGATATCTAATATGACCGAACGCTCCCGGAGCGGCAAGACCGCTTGGGACAAGGAGAAAACCCGCGAGCTGTTTCGTCGCTATAAAGAGACCGGTGATCCGGACGCACGCGAGCAGCTCGTCATGTCCCATATGAACCTGGTAAGGTTTCTTGCCAACAAATTTAAGAATCGCGGCGAGCCGCTCGATGACCTTTTGCAGGTCGGCTATCTGGGCTTGCTTAAGGCTATCGACCGCTTTGACTCTGAACGCGGACTTGAGTTCACGACGTTTGCCACGCCCACCATCCTGGGCGAGATTAAGCGCCACTTCCGCGATAAGGGCTGGAGTGTGCGCGTGCCGCGTCGTCTGCAGGAGCTCTCTGCCAAGGTCAACCAGGCTACCGACAAGCTCACCAACGAGCTTCAGCGTTCGCCCAAGGTTGAGGAAATCGCCGATTACTTGGGCGTGACCGTCGACGAGGTGCTCGAAGCCATGGAATCGTCCTCGGCCTATACCTCGGTGCCCATCGAGGCCCCCGGTGCATCCGACTCCGACGATGCGCCTTCGATTCTCGACCGCTATGCCGACGACGACAACGAGCTCGACTTTACCGATGACCGCCTGGTGATTGAGGAGGCCATTCGCGATTTCTCGCCGCGCGAGCGCGAGGTGATCGAGCTGCGCTTTGTGAAGGGCATGACCCAGATCGAGATCGCCAAGAAGCTGGGCATCTCGCAGGTACAGGTCTCGCGCCTGCTGCGCCGTACCCTTAAGAAGATTCAAGACAAGATTGACCCCGACGGAGTGATGGTTCGTTCATGAGTGAGCACCCCCAACAAACCGACCGCACGCTTCGCGATACCCGTATTCTGACGCTGCGCATTTGGGGCGTCGTCGGCTGCATTGTCATCGCTGCCGTCATCTTTAACCTTATGGGCATCCTGGCGCCGGTTATCGAGTTTTTGGCAGTCGGCTCCATCATCGCCTTTGTGATGTCGCCGATCACCAACTGGCTCGAGCACCATGGTGTGAATCGCGGCATCGGTTCGCTCATCGCGCTTATTGTGGTCGTTGCCGTGCTCGTCGGCGTCGTTTGCATCTTGTCGCCGATTCTCTTTGGTCAGATCATGGAAGTCCTGAGCCGCCTGCCCGAGCAGCTTCGTGTTGCCGGTGGCGACCTCAATGAGATGATCTCGCATGCCAAGACGCTCAACAACACGCCGCTCAAGGAGTATCTGGACGATAACCTTTCTTCGCTCGTTACGGTGGCGTCCAAGTATGTCTCACAGATTGCCGCCGAGCTTGGCCGTGGTGTATTCCCCCTCATCACCAATACCGCGTCGCAGCTGCTTGTTATCTTTCTTGGCTTAGTGCTTGCCTATTGGTTGGCCTGCGACTATCCCCGTATGCACCACGAGGTCTGCACCATCATTGGTCAGGAAAAGGAGACCTCGTACCGTTTTATGGTCGCGATTCTTTCGCGCTCGGTCGGCGGCTACATGCGTGGCATGGTCGTAACGTCGATCTGCGGTGGCATCCTCGCCTTTATCGGCTTTACGATCATCGGGCATCCGTATGCCGCACTCATGGCCATCTTTACCGGCATTATGCATTTGGTCCCGGTTGTCGGTCCCTGGGTGAGCGCGGCGATCGCCACGGTGCTCGGCTTTATGTACAGCCCGATGCTGGCGTTGTGGACGCTTGTCGTGACCATGGTGGCCCAAAATGTCACCGACAACGTCATTTCGCCTAAGGTCATGCAGAGCTCGGTCCAGGTGCATCCCATCATGAGCCTGACGGCCCTCGTTATTGGTTCGGCACTCATGGGTCCCATCGGCATGGTCATCGCCATTCCGCTGTGCGCGGCTCTGAAGGGTACCTTCGTGTATTACTTCGAGAACGAGACCGGCCGCCAGCTCGTGGCATATGATGGCGCCGTGTTTAAGGGCACGCCGTATCGCGATGCCGAGGGCAACCCGGTCGCCGCCTATGACGCGCTTGGTGACGACACGTTTATCTACGAGTCCGAGCTCATTGGCAACGAGACCGCGCCCGAAGCCAAAGCTATGCCCAAGCCTGAGCTCGATAATCCCTGGATCAAGCTCTCGGGTCTTCAGCCCGACGCGACGGGTTTCTTTAAGAACCCCTTCGCCAAGGACGATGATGCCGACTCGAATGACGACACCAAAACCGGCATCGACGGCTCCATGGATGATTCGGATTCCAAATAGGCCCTGTTAGCGTTTCTTGATGTTGTAAAAGACA
Source organism: uncultured Collinsella sp. (assembly GCA_905209765.1). Taxonomy (GTDB): domain Bacteria; phylum Actinomycetota; class Coriobacteriia; order Coriobacteriales; family Coriobacteriaceae; genus Collinsella. The sequence continues at coordinate 38,648 of CAJLUE010000005.1, forward strand.
AGAAACACGAGCAAAGCGATTGATAAGGGGCCGGCTACATAGAAATAGAGAACGTCAATTGCGCGTAGAGGGCAATAAGCGTTGTCGCCGGACGTCACTGCATACAGTACGTAGCCAAATGCTGGTTGGTTTGCGTACCATTGGGAGAAGGCCAAGAGCGCTAAAAGTACTACTACCAGAAGTGCATTCAGGACAAATCGTTTGCTTTTCATCGATCGCTCCTTCCGGGTGATTCTTATATGGTATTTTACCAAACCCTTTTTTTTCAAAGGATTGTATGGTCCTAAATAACATGCACTTTCGCTGGAGGGTCGCTGTTTGGCGGCCCTCTTTTTTGCGCTGGGGCGGTGGGATGGTAATATCGTTACGTTTGAACTGTTTCGATGTGAAACCGAGGAGATTCCCTCTATGAGTGCTGATTACCCGTCAATGACTACGGCCGAGATTCGCTCTAAGTTCCTCAACTTCTTTGAGGAGCGCGGTCTTAAGCTCTATCCTTCTTCATCCCTCGTCCCCGACGATCCTTCGCTGCTGCTTGCCAACGCCGGCATGAACCAGTTTAAGGAGTACTACCAGGGCAAGAAGACCATGAAGGAGATCGGCGCGATCTCCTGCCAGAAGTGCGTCCGCACCAACGACATCGACTGCATCGGCGAGGACGGCCGTCACCTGTCCTTCTTTGAGATGCTCGGCGACTTCTCCTTTGGCGGCGTCTCCAAGCAGCAGGCCTGCGCTTGGGCCTTTGAGCTCATCACCAAGGAGTTCAAGCTGCCGCTCGACCGCCTGTACTTCACCGTTTTTACCGAGGACGACGAGACCCACGACGTGTGGCGCTCCCTGGGCGTTGCCGAGGACCACATCTCCCGCTTGGGCGAGGACGACAACTTCTGGGCCGCTGGCCCCACCGGCCCCTGCGGTCCGTGCTCCGAGATCTACTTTGACATGGGCGAGGAGGTCGGTTGCGGTAGCCCCGACTGCAAGCCCGGCTGCGACTGCGACCGCTTCCTTGAGTTCTGGAACCTCGTGTTTACCCAGTACGACCGCCAGGAGGACGGCTCCATGCCGGAGCTGCCGCACCGCAACCTCGATACGGGCATGGGTCTGGAGCGCATGGCCGCCATCATGCAGCACAAGACCGCTAACTACGACGGCGATCTGATGCAGCATCTCATCAAGCTCGGTGAGGAGATCAGCGGCAAGACCTATGACGCCGACGATTACTCCGGCGCCAGCCGCTCCCTGCGCATCATCGCCGACCACTCCCGTGCCGTCGACTTTATGATTTCTGACGGCATCCTGCCCGGTAACGAGGGCCGCGAGTACGTCCTTCGCCGCCTGCTCCGCCGTGCCGTGTTCCACGGTCGCCTGCTGGGCATCGAGGGCGCCTTCCTGACCAAGTTTATCGACGAGGTCAACGCTCAGATGGGCGAGGCCTATCCCGAGCTGCTCAAGAACGTCGCGCTCGTTAAGGGCATCGTCGCATCCGAGGAGGAGCGTTTCTCCACGACGCTCGACAACGGCCGCGTTTACCTGGACGAGGCCCTGGCCGCACTCGCTGACGGCGCCGTCCTTCCGGGCGATGTCGCCTTTAAGCTGCACGACACCTTTGGTTTCCCCATTGACCTGACTGTCGAGATCGCCGGCACCGCCGGTCATGACGTCGACATGGACGGCTTCACCGCCTGCATGGAGGACCAGAAGGCCCGCGCCCGCGCCAACGCTAAGGGCGACGCCTGGGGTAGCTTCAACGACGTGTGGGTCGAGCTTTCCGACAAGGTTGCCGCGACCGAATTCGACGGCTATGACAACGACGTCATTGAGGGCGCCAAGGTTGTTGCCATCGTTCGCAACGGCGAGTCCGTCGAGTCCGTTGCCGCCGGCGAGGATGTCGAGGTTGTGCTCGACCGCACCCCGTTCTACGCCGAGATGGGTGGCCAGCAGGGCGACGCCGGTGAGCTTTCCGCCGAGGGCGTTTCGCTGACCGTTTCCGATACCAAGAACCACAACGGCCTGTATGCCCATGTCGCGCATGTTGCCGAGGGCACGCTGACCGTCGGTGCTACTGTGACCGCCGCGTTCGACGCCGAGCGCCGTGGTTTCCTGCGCCGCAACCATACCGCCACCCACCTGCTCGACGCTGCGCTTAAGCAGGTCCTGGGCGAGCACGTCTCCCAGGCCGGCTCGCTGGTGACGCCCGAGCACCTGCGCTTTGACTTCACGCACTTCGAGGCTCTGTCCTCCGACCAGCTCAAGGCTGTCGAGGACCTGGTCAACCAGCAGATCTTCGCTTCCAAGCCGGTCGTGACCCGCGTCATGGGCATCGACGAGGCCAAGGCCGCTGGTGCTGTCGCCCTCTTTGGCGAGAAGTACGGCGATGTCGTCCGCGTCGTCTCCGTGGGCGCCGAGGACCAGCCGTTCTCCCGCGAGCTCTGCGGTGGCACCCATGCCGCCAATACTGCCGAGATCGGCCTGTTCAAGATCATTTCCGAGTCCTCCACGGGCTCGAATGTCCGCCGTATCGAGGCCGTGACCTCCAAGGGCGCTCTCGATTACATGGCCGACCGCCTGGCGCTCGTTGACGCCGCCGCCGCTGCGCTCAAGTGCCGCGTCGACGAGGTTCCCGCCCGCGTGGAGAACCTGCAGGCCGAGCTGCGCGAGACTTCCAGCAAGCTCAAGAAGGCTCTCACCGGTGGCTCCTCCGATGCGATCTCCAGCGCCATCGACGGCGCTGTCGAGCTGAATGGCTACAAGCTCGTTGTCGCCGAGCTTCAGGGTCTCGAGGCTGCCGACCTGCGCAACGTTTGGGATACCGTGCACCAGAAGGTCGCCGGCCCCGTCGCCTGCGTTGTTGCCAGCGTGACCGAGAAGGGCACCCCGGCCCTGCTCGCCGCCGGCTCCGATGACGCCGTGAAGGCCGGTTTCCACGCCGGCAACGTGATCAAGCAGATCGCGGGCCTGGTCGATGGCCGCGGTGGCGGCCGTCCCAACATGGCCCAGGCCGGTGGCAAGAACGCCGCCGGTATCGCTGATGCCCTCGCGGCCGCCAAGACCGCGCTCGGCGCCTAAGAACCTAGGCTGTCACTGTGGTCGCGCTCGCGCTGGACATAGGGGAGACCAGGATTGGCATTGCCGTCTCGAGCCGTGATGGCAAGATGGCGATGCCTGTCAAGGTGCTCCCGGCTGCCGAGGTCACCGGTATGGCAAAGACGTTCCGTTACCTAGTCGAGGACTATGAGCCCGATATCCTGGTAAGCGGACGTCCCTTGACCATGGCCGGTGAGCCCGGCCCCCAGGCCGAGCGCGTCGCCGCCGTGGCCCAAAAGATTGCCGACGAGCTCGAGCTTCCGCTGGAGTTTGAGGACGAGCGTCTGTCCTCGCAGGAGGCCAAGCGAATCCTGCGAGAGCAGGGGCTTAACGAAAAGCAGATGAGGGGCAAGATTGACATGATCGCCGCCAGCCTGTTCTTGCAGACATGGCTCGATCGTAAAAACGAGGAGGTTCAGCATGTCTAGCGCTTCCGATCCGCGCCAGCAGAATCGTACACGGCAGCCCGCGCCGCGTCCTGCTCAGCCTGGTCAGCGCCCGGCGCAGCCGACGCAGCGTTCGGCTCAGCCTACTCAGCGTACTGCTCAACAGCCCGCCGCTCGTCCCGCGCAGCCCGCTGGCGGCGCTCGTTTTAAGCAACAGGCTCCTGCCCAGCGCACGCAGGGACAAGCCCCGCAATCACGCTCCCACGCACATCATGCTCATGGCTCGCACGGCGTTGCTCCGGCCACGCGCTCGAGCTATAACACGCACGCCCGCCGTGGTACCCAAAAGAAAAGCTCCCCGGTGCCTATGATTATCGGTGGCGTCGTCGCCGTGCTTGCGCTTGTCGCGATCGTTTTCTTTGTTGTGCCGGCCGTCAAGGGCTTCTTTGCGGGTGAGGATGCAAAAGTCGTTGCAGGCCAGCAGGTTACTATCACGATTCCCGATGGTGCCTCGGGTGACAGCATCGCTTCGATTCTCTCTGAGAACCATATCGTCGAAGATCCCAAGGATTATTACGCGGCGGTCAAAAAGCTCAACGCCGACATGTCGCTTAAGCCTGGCACCTACTCGTTCACCACGCTCATGGACGCGACCAAGGTCGTTCAGCAGCTCATGGAAGGCCCCAATGCGGGCTCCGATGCGCTGACTATCCCAGAGGGCCTGACGGTTGACCAGGTCGCCGACCGCGTGGCCAAGGCGTACGACAGTATTTCTAAGGAGGACTTCCTTAACCAGGCTAAGGCGAGCAATTATGTGAATGATTACGCTTTCCTTAAAGACGCCGCGAACGATTCGCTCGAGGGTTTCCTGTTCCCCAAGACGTATTCGCTTGGTAAGGACCCAAGCGCCGATGATGTGATTCGCGCCATGCTTGACCAGTTCAACGCCGAGTACAAGTCACTTGACTTTGCCAGCTGCGAGGCCAAGATCAAGGAGCGCTATGGCGTGGAGATGTCCGATTACGACATCGTTAACCTTGCCTCGATTGTCGAGCGCGAGGGCCTCAACGCCGATCAGCGCGCTCATGTGGCATCGGTTTTCTATAACCGTCTGGCGGGCAAGCTCGATGGCCTGCGCTACCTCAACAGCGACGCGACCATGATGTACGTCACCGGTGGCGAGGTTACCGCCGACGACCTGCAGAGTGATAGCCCCTATAACACCTATAAGCACGAGGGCCTGCCGCCCACGCCCATTTGCTCTCCGTCGCTCGAGGCGCTCAAGGCCACCCTTGAGCCGACCGACTCCGACGACCTGTATTTCTACATTACGCAGGACGAGGAGTATTTCTCGAAGACCTACGAAGAGCATCAACAGTCTTGGAATTGATCATGAGGATTTTTAGCCCCAAACGATATGTTGCCTCGGTCGATCGCATCGACCTCGATACCCTCTGGGCCGACGGCAAGCGCGCCATTCTGCTCGACCGCGACAACACCCTGGTGCCACGTGATACCGAGCAGGTACCCGCTGCGGTCTCCGCCTGGCTCGAGGCCGCCCATGCTAAGGGCTTTAAGCTGTGCATGGTGTCCAACAACTGGCATCGCGACCAGGTTATGGCGTCGGCGCGCGAGCTGGGGCTCGAGGCCATCAGCCATGCCATGAAGCCGGCGCCCTTTGCCCTCAAAGCGGGTCTTAAGCGTCTGGGCGCCACGGCCGACGAGGCCGTGCTGATCGGCGATCAGCTGTACACGGACGTGTGGAGCGGTAACTTTGCCGGCGTTGACACTATTCTGGTCAAGCCGCAGGCCACCCAGGACCTGTGGTACACGCAGATCTTCCGTATCTTTGAGCGCCGGGCCCTGCGCGACCTTCCCTGCGAGGAATAGGTTTCGCCATGTCTCAGCACATCAAACACGGCTGCGACCATATCTTCTTTATCGGCTTTTTGGGCGCGGGCAAGTCGACGCTTGCGCGCAATGTGGGCACTATGTTCAAGCGTCGATTCATCGATACCGATCGTTTGGTTGTGCGTCGATGCGGCAAGTCGGTGACCGAGATATTTAAGACCGAGGGCGAGGATCGTTTTCGCGAGCTCGAGACTTCGGCACTCCGTTCGCTTCAGAGTGAGCGCAGTCTGCTGGTATCGTGCGGGGGTGGCATCGTCGAGACGCCGTTGAACATTGAACTGATGCACGAGATGGGTACGTGTGTGTACCTCGAAGGCGACTTTGAGGACTCGTTGCGCCAGATTCGCCGCTCCGATACCCGGCCCGATTTCCGCTCGCCCGAGCATGCTGCGCGCCTGTTTGAACATCGCCGTCCGCTGTATCGCCAGGCCGCCGATATCACCCTTGATATTCGCAACAAGTCCTTCGAGGACGTTTCCTACCTTTGTGCCGAGATGCTTTTGGAGCGTGGATTGCTATGATTCGCCGTCAACTTATCAATTTCCAAAACCGCAGTGTCGATGTTCGCGTCGGTCTTAGCGCGTTTGAGGAACTGTCGCGCATGTTTGCCTCGGCTGTGGGCAAGCCTAAGCGCGCGATGGTGGTTTGGAGCGACGCCACATCCGAGCGCTTTGGTGAGGTCGTCGAGCATGCGCTGGTCGACGCCGGTTTTGCCGTGTCGCTGCTCGCCCTTGAGGTTTCGCCTGCCGGTGCTACGCTGGCCGATGCCGATGCCGTCTTTGGCGCCCTGTCGGCTAACGGCATTACCTGCGACGATCTCGTTGTCGCTGTCGGCGACACGGCGACCTGCTCGGTCGTTTGCTGGTGTTCCAATCAGTGGTGCGGTCGCACCGAGTGCGCCTTGCTGCCGACGACGTTCGATGCCATGCTCACGGTCGCGACGACCATGAAGCCGCTCGTCGCCTCGTCGGTGAATGCGCTTCCCGCTATTGCGTTCCGTCCCGAGCCGGGCTTGGTCGTGTGTGACCTCGACCTTGTTCGCGAGGCGGACTCCGAGGACCTCAAGCTCGGCTATGTGGAGCTTGTTGGCACCATGCTTTCGAGCAGCAAGTCCCGCTGGAATCAGTTTACTGAGACCGTCCCCGAGATTCTCGCGGGCGAGGAGGTCGCGCTCGTCAATGCCGTTCAGTGGTCTCAGACTGCTCGCAAGGACGTACTGATGGCTACGAACCCGAGCGCCCGCCATGCGCTCGATTTTGGTAAGACGGGGGAGCGTACCCTGCGCGCCTGCCTGGGCGATGCCGCTTCGCAGATCCCTGCCTACCAGCTGTTGTCCGAGGGCATGCGTTTTGAGGCGCGCGTTGCCCACGATGCCTGCGACTTCGATATCGATTACGTTTTTGAGGTCGATGACTGCCTGGAGGACTTTGGCATCGAGGAGCTTGCCTTCGACCTAGAGCCCACCGCGTTTATCGAGGAGTTCCGCAGGCAGCAGTTCGCCCGCTCGAACCGCAGTATGTTGCCGCTGCCCGCGGCACTCGGCGCCATTCGTCTAACGGGCGTTGAGGACGAGGTTCTTGAGCGCCATGCTCACGCCTACTTGGCTTCTCGCAAAGAACTTCTCTAAGATTTATTGACATCCATCGTCTTTCGTATCATGTTGAGGGGCGGGTTTTCAATCGGTTGTGGATCGCATGCGATTCCGACGTTCGGTTGAGACCCGTCCCGCACTTTTTGAGACAATAAGAAAGGAATCTGCATGTCTGAGTTTGCTGCCGGTCCCGCCGGTCGTATCGAACGTGTCCGTGCCCTGATGGTTGAGCGCGGCTACGACGCTATCGTGGTGCGCGACGAGGCCAATCTTCGTTGGCTCACGGGCGTGAAGGGCGTCTTCGACTACACCTTCGAGTTCCCACACGCGGCGTTTATTACGGTTGACCAGTGCCTGTTCCATACCGACTCGCGCTACCTCAACAGCTTTGAGGAGAACACGCCCGCCGGCAGCCCCTGGGTCTACGACATGGACGAGGGCACCATCCCCGGTTGGGTCGCCGGCAAGATCGCGGCCAACAAGTGCCGCATCTGCGCTGTCGAGGACGACATGCAGATCAACTTCTACCAGGGCATTCAGCGTGGTCTGGAGGATCGTTCCGTCGCCTGCATGTTGCCGCTGATGCATGACGACATCCGCAAGATGCGCGCCATCAAGGACGCCGAGGAGATCGAGCTCATGCGCCATGCGCAGTCGATCACCGATGCCGCCTTCCAGCATATGCTCGGCTTTATTAAGCCCGGTATGACCGAGAAGCAGGTTCGCAACGAGCTCGAGAACTTTATGTTCGCCAACGGCGCCGACAGCCTGGCCTTCGGCTCCATTGTGGCGAGCGGCCCCAACACCGCCAACCCGCATGCCGTGCCGAGTGACCGCGTGATCGAGAAGGGCGACTTCGTCCTCATGGATTACGGCGCGGGCTACTGCGATTATCGTTCCGACATGACGCGCACCGTCGTGATGGGCGAGCCTAACCAGGAGCAGCTCGACCTGTACGCGCTCGTGCGCCGTACGCACGAGGAGTGCGTCGCCGCCATCCATCCGGGCGTCGAGGGCAACGACATTTTCAAGCTTTCCAAGAAGATTATCGGCGATGCCGGTTATGGCGATTACTACAACCATGGTCTGGGTCACGGCGTCGGTATCGACATCCATGAGCTGCCCAACTTCAACCGCAGCAAGAACACCATCGAGGTCGGCTCGGTTATCACCATGGAGCCCGGCGTGTATCTGCCCGGTGTGGGCGGCGTGCGCCTGGAGGACTACGGCGTCGTCACCGAGAACGGCTACGAGCCCTTCACCAAGACCCCGCACGACCTGCACGTCATCGATTGCTAGCCCATTTCGATAGATTTTTGGGGCGGGGCGTCCGGAGTAATTCGGGCGCCCCGCGTTCTCTTTTTATGCGCTCGCTGCAGGCGCCGTCTGCAAGTGTATAATTTCGGTCGTATGTAATTTGGACGCTTGTGCGTTCTGCCCATATCAAGAAAGGTCGCTATGCCTACCATTTCTACCGCCGACTTCAAGAACGGCCTCGGTCTCCGCATTAAGGACAAGGTCTACACCATCGTCGAGTTCCAGCATGTCAAGCCGGGCAAGGGCGGCGCGTTTGTGCGCTACAAGACCCGCGACATCAAGAGCGGCCGCGTCGTCGAGAACACCTGCAACGCCGGCACCAAGTTTGAGAGCGTTATGCTCACCACCCGTGAGTTCCAGTACCTCTACAACGATGGCGCCGACTACATCTTCATGGACAATGAGACCTATGAGCAGGTTCCCGTTCCTGAGGACATGGTGGGCGAGAACTCCAAGTGGCTGCGCGAGAACGACATCTGCCAGCTGCTCTTTGCCGACGATGAGCTCATGGGCGTGACCCCGCCGATGTTCATCGAGACCACCATCGTCCAGACCGACCCGGGCTTTAAGGGCGACACCGTCCAGGGTTCCACCAAGCCGGCCACGATCGACACCGGCGCTGTCATCCAGGTCCCCATGTACCTCAACGAGGGCGAGGTCATCAAGGTTGACACCCGCGACGGCAAGTTCGTCTCCCGCGTCTAGCAACCAACTCTTCTAGGAGGACTCATGCCCCAGGAAATCAAGATTGACGGCATCGGCATTTCGCCCGATGTTCTGACCGCCATCGTTTCGCGCGCCGTGTCGGATGTCGAGGGCATCGCCTCCGTTGGCGTCAAGGACCTTGCCACCAACCTTGTCTCCATGATGCTCTCGTCCAAGGCCCCGGCTTCCGAGCCGGCGGTCGAGGCCGAGGTCGTCGGCGACAAGCTCGCGCTCACCGTGCGTGTCGTGGTGTTCTTTGGCTATCCGTTCAAGAAACTCGCCGAGGCCGTTCGCGCCGCCGTGGTCGCCGCCATCGATGCCCAGGTGGGCGTCGAGGTCGAGCGCGTTGACGTTTGCATCGATGGTCTCGTTTTCCCCAAGGAGTAACCTTTGAGCCTTAAGGTTTATCGCGGGCGCACGCTTGCCCGCAGTCAGGCGCTGCAGCTGCTGTTCCAGGCCGAGGCCACGGACAGCCCGCTCGAGCGCGTCCTCGAGGGCGATTTCCTGATCTCGAAGGGTCCCCTCGACCCCTATGCACTGGAGCTTTGCCGCGGTGCCTACGAGCACATCGATCGCATCGATTGTGCCCTGCGCGCCGTCGCCAAGAACTGGGATCTTATGCGCATGCCCGGTGCCGACCGCAACCTGCTGCGTATCGCCGTCTACGAGATGCGCTTCCTTACCGACGAAGAGGTCTCGGACGCCATCGTCATCAACGAGGCGGTCGAGATTGCTAAGGCTTATGGTACCGACCAGTCCGCATCGTTTGTCAACGGCGTGCTGGGCAAGATCGCTCGCAGCGAGGAACTGCCGGGCGAGGACCTGTACCAAGAGCTGCTGGCCGAGGATCGCGCTCGCGAGGAGGCACAGGCTGCCGAGGCAGCCGCCAAGGTCGCTGCTGCTCAGGCTGCTGCCGGCGTGCTTGCCGAGGATGCGGACGCTGCTGAGGCCGTCGAGGCCGACTCCGTCGAGGAGTAGCCATGCCAGGGGGTTCCGTCCGCAACTTCGATGAGATCTCGGATCGCCTGGACCAGATCATCGCCACCGTTCGCTCCAAGGATACGTCCTTGGAGCGTTCGCTCGATTTGTTTGACGAGGCGATTGAGCTGGGCTCCCGTGCGGTCGATATGGTCGACAAGTTTGAGCTGACGCCGCGTGAGGCCGACAAGCTCGAGCAGGAATACGATGAGGATGCGGCAAGCGAGTCCCAAGATAGACAGGCTGCATCCCCGGATACGAATGGTTGATGGCATTCATGAAACGCGTGCGTCTTGATGACGAACTGATTTCACAGGGCATCTGCGCCGATCGCGCGGATGCCCTTCGCACTCTTATGGCCGGCTTGGTCTCGAGCGGCGGTGAGCGTTTGACCTCTCCGGGGCTCAAGGTGACGCCGGGCCTGCCACTGCACGTTAAGGGGCGCATCCCGTACGTTGGGCGCGGCGGCCTCAAGCTCGAGGGCGCGCTCGATGCGTTTGGAATCGATCCGACGGACCTTGCTTGCCTCGATGTGGGATGTTCCACGGGCGGCTTTACCGATTGCCTGCTCAAGCGCGGCGCCGCGACCGTTGTCTCGGTCGACGTGGGCCGTGCCCAGTTTGATTGGTCGCTGCGCCAAGACGATCGCGTGACGCTCCACGAGCGCACGAATGTGACTCAGTTGCCCGAGCTCGGCTACGGCGGCGCTATCGACCTGGCCGTGTGCGATGTGTCGTTTACGAGTATCGCGAATATCATCGACGCCGTGCTGGCGTGTCTGAAGCCTTCGGGTTCGTTTTGCACGCTCGTAAAGCCGCAGTTTGAGGCGCCGGCTGCGCTGGTTGGCGAGGGCGGCATCGTTACCGACCCCGCCGTCCGCCGCGATACGCTCGTGGCGGCGATTGAACTCTTTGCCGCTAAGGGCCTGTTCCCGGTCGACGTGTGCGTATCGCCTATCCATGGTGCCAAGGGAAACGTCGAGTTTTTCCTGTACGGCACGAGGTTTGCCCCCGGGGAGCGCGCCGACGATGAGCTGCAATCCCAGGTATCGGTTTTGAGCGAGAAAGCTGCAACGCTATGAAGGTCTTTCTGGTTCCCAATTACTACAAGCAAGAGGCAGTCGAGAGCGGCCTGATGCTCGAGCTTTGGCTTTCGCGCCAGGGCTACGAGGTTGCATGGGCTGCCGACCAGCGTTCCAAGATCCAGAGCACGCCCGATGTTGACGATGCCGACCTGGTCATTACGCTCGGCGGCGACGGTACGTTGCTGCGCGCCGCCCGCATTCTCAACTACCGTGAGATTCCCATTTTGGGTCTTTCCTATGGCCACCTGGGCTTTTTGACGGCGGCCAGTCCCGAGGAACGCGATATTTTGCAGGTTGTGAGCGATGCCCTGTCCGGTGAGCTCCACGTGAGCCGCCGCGCCACCATCGCCGCGGATATCGTCTCGGTGCGCGATGACGGCACGAAGGATGTCGTGCGCACGTTCGCCCTCAACGACATGGCGCTCACGCGTGGGCCCCTGTCCGATATGGTCGAGTTTGACATCACGGTTTCTGGCCATCATATCGATCGCTTGCGCGGCGATGGTGTGGTCGTGTCGACGGCGACCGGTTCCACCGGCTATGCGCTTTCCGCCGGCGGCCCTATCGTGAGCCCCGATTATACGGGTATGGTTTGCGTGCCCATCGCGCCGCACACCATTCAGGCTCGCGCCTTCTTGACCTCGCCGAGCGATGTCGTCGAGATCTTTATGTCCGATGATCGCCCGAGCGTGCCGGCTATTGCCATCGACGGACAGTTTATTACCTGCGACGGCACGGTTGAGAGCGTGGCTGTGCGTCGCGGTCCCGGCGATGTGCTGCTGCTGGATTACGGTCCCGAGAGCTTCTATAACTCGGTGAGTCGCGTGTTCTATGGAGTGCGTCATGATCGATGAGCTGCAGGTTTCCAACATTGCACTCATTCGCGAGGCGACGTTGGTGCCGAGTGCCGGCTTGACCGTCCTGACCGGTGAGACCGGTGCTGGCAAGACCGCGCTGCTTTCGGCGCTCAAGCTTATTTTGGGCGAGCGCGCCGATTCGTCGACGGTTCGCGAGGGCGAGGCGCTTGCCAGCGTCGAGGCGCGCCTGTTCGACGGCCCGCACGACACGGATGGCTTCACCGTGCAGCGCAGCCTTTCTGCCGAGGGCCGCAGCCGCGTAAAAATTGACGGCCGCATTGCCAGCGTGCGCGAGCTTTCCGAGCGCGTCGGCGTGATGATGGACCTATGTGGCCAGCATGAACATCAGCGCCTGCTCGACCCGGCGCACCATGTTGCCATGGTCGATGCTTGGGCTGGGCGCGCGGCGCTTGAGGCGCTCGAGAAGTATCGCACCTGCTTTAAGGCTTCACGTGCCGCCGCCAAGGAGCTTCGCCGTGTGGAGGAAGCCTCGCGTGCGCAGGGGAGTCGCGTCGAGGAAGCACGTTTTGCCCTCGAGCGTATCGCCGAGGTCGACCCCAAGCCAGGCGAGTACGAGGAACTCGAGGAGCTGCTGCCTCGCTCAGAGCACGCCGAGGTCTTGGTGGCGACGGCAAACGAGGCCCATGAATCGCTTGCTGCCGAAGGGGGAGCGCTCGATGCCGTGAACGGCGCCGTGGCCGAGCTTTCCCGCATGGCTGCCGTCGATCGCAAGCTGGGCGACATTGCCGATGCGCTTTCGGATGCCTGCATCTCGCTTGAGGATTGCGCCAACGAGCTGCGTGCCTATCGCGATGGCGTTGCGTTTGACCCTCGTGAGCTCGCTTGCATGCGCGAGCGGTATTCCGACCTCAAGGGCCTGCTGCGTCAGTGGGGTCCCACCATGGACGACGTGTTTGCCATGCGCGATCGCTCGCAAGAGCTGCTGTCTCTAGTCGATGATGGTGATGAGCAGATCAAGAAGGCTCGTGAAGCGCTTGGCGCGGCGGAGCGCGAACTGTTTGCCGCCGCAAAGGCGCTTAAGCGCGCGCGGAACACCGCTGCCCCGCGCTTTTGTCACGAGGTTGGCCGTCAGATGGCGCGCCTGGAGATGGGCGGCGCCGAGCTCGTCTGGGAGTCGCGCGATCTTCCGCGTGCCGAATGGACGCCGGCGGGCCCTTCGAGCTACGAGCTTTTGTATCGCAGCGGTGCCGGATTGACGCCGCGACCCTTGCGCCGCATTGCCTCGGGCGGCGAGCTGAGCCGTGTGATGCTGGCGAGCAAGGTTATTCTCGGCAACGCGGACGGCGTCGACACGCTGGTTTTTGATGAGGTCGATGCCGGCGTCGGCGGCTCTACTGCGCGTGCCCTCGCGAGCGTGCTGGCAGATCTCGCCGCTACGCATCAGGTGATTGTCGTAACCCACCTGGCGCAGGTCGCCGTCATGGCCGACAAGCATTACGTGGTCAGTAAAGAGCCCGGCGACGTTCCCCAAACGCATCTGGACGAGGTGACCGGCGATGCCCGTACCGCCGAGATCGCTCGCATGCTGAGCGGCGATCAATCCGAGGCAAGCCTGGCGCACGCCAGGCAGATGCTGGAAGAAGCGCGTGCTTAGGCCGAGCCGTTACATGTATGTTCGACCCGGCCGCCACGAAACCGGTCCATCTACTACGTTTAATAGGCCATCGGGAACCACGTCAAGAATTGCAAAAAGAAAACCGCAGGTAGAACGCCTGCGGTTTTCTCTATTTTCGGTATGTGGTTGGGCCATACTGATAAAACGTAGTAGATGGGCCAGTTTCGTGGCGACCGGCGTTTGTCGGCTCCCCAAAATGTCTACTCCACGACCTTATCCGGCTGGATGAGCTCCTCGTAGTAGCTGATGTGCTCGCGCGCATCCTCGATTTCGGGCAGCAGGAAGTTGTAGATGACCTCTATGATCATCGTGGCGCTCATCTTGGAGAACGCGAAGTCGCCCGTTGTCAGCAGTGCCTCGTGATTGACGGTATTAAAGGTGTAGTCGGCCAGGCGCGCAAGTGGAGACTTGCTGTCGCTGCTGATGACGACTACAGTGGCGCCGCAATCGCGAGCTGCTTTTGCCATGCGGTTCAGTCGACGCGACTTGCCTGAGTTCGAGATCAGCACGATGACATCCCCAGGGCGCAACGTGAGCGCGAAACCAATCGAGGTCTCACTAATGGTGCTCGCCATGCAGCGTAGACCCAGCTGCGAAAACTTAAATGTCGCATCGAGCGCGACCGCGTTCGTATTGCCCACGGCGGCGAACTCAATAACGCCGGCATTCTTAAGCGCGTGCACAACTGCGGCCAACGTGTCGTGATCAATGCCGTCGATGGTCGCATTAAGCTCGCTCACCTTGGCGGCGAGGATATTTTTAAGGCTCTGCTCCATGTTGTCGAGCGAGACCTCGTCGGTCAGGCCCTCGTTGCGCTGACTCTCTAAGTCGCGAGCCAACGAAAACTGAAAGCTGCGGAAGCTGCCAAAGCCCAGCTTGCGGCAGAAGCGCGAAACCGTCGCCTCGGACGTGGCAGCGGCTCGAGAGAGCTGGGCGGCCGTCAGGCGCGGCGCCTCGGACTGGTGCTCCAATATATAGTCGACAATGCGCTGCTCGGAATCGCTGTACCCTTTGTGCGTGCTAATAAGGGAGAGCGCGCTCTTGCTGCTATCGGTCATGGATGGCTCCTGGTTGGCATTGAAAATCGGACTCGTTTTTCAATGCTATAGTATACGGGCATTTTCAATTACAAGATACACCTTGCCGTTTCAAGTGTTGATGGTAAACTTTCACTTACCGTTTACGGTTATGAAAGAACCTTTCACCGGAGAATTGCGCCTTGTCTCTTCTCACGCGGACGGTAGGTTGGTATCTTTCAATTGTGGAAAAACGCGCATTGAAGCGCGTTTAGGGGAGCGCCTGCGGGCGCAGTACTCAAGAAGGAGGGACACATGGCTAAGTTTGACATCATCGCCGCGACCGGTTGCCCGACCGGCATTGCGCACACCTTCATGGCGAAGGAGGCGCTGGAGAAGGCAGCTGCCGAGCGAGGTCTGACCATTAAGGTCGAGACTCATGGCCAGGTCGGTGTCGAGAACGAGCTCACCAAGAGCGAGATCGCCGGTGCCAAGGCCGTCGTCGTCGCAGCCGATAAGGATGTCCAGGCTGAGCGTTTCGCCGGTAAGCCCATGGTTTCCGTCGGTGTTTCCAAGGCCCTGTCCGTCGAGGCCGCCGGAAAGCTGATCGACCGTGCGCTCGCCGCCAAGGGCGACGGCACGGTTGCCACTGCCGCCGATGTCGAGGACGAGGTCGAGGAGAAGGAGTCCATCGGTCACGTCATCTACAAGCACCTCATGAACGGCGTCAGCCACATGCTGGTCTTCGTCGTTGCCGGTGGTGTTCTGACCGCCATTTCGTTCCTGTGGGGCATCACGTCCTTTGATTCGACGGCTGCCGACTACAACAGCTTTGCCGCGATGCTCAAGATTATCGGCGGTATCGCCATGAACCTCATGGTTCCGGTGCTCTCCGCCTACATCGCCGAGTCCATCGGCAAGCGCCCGGCGCTCGTCCCCGGCTTTGTTGCCGGTATGATTGCCATCCAGGGTCTTCCCATCAACGCCGATACCGGCATGATCGACGCTGGAGGCTCGGGTGTGGGCTTTGGCTTCCTGGGCGGCATCGTCGGCGGCTTCCTCGCCGGCTATGTCATTTTGTTGCTCGAGAAGGTTTTCTCTAAAATTCCCGCGAGCCTTAATGGCCTGAAGGCAATCTTCCTGTATCCGCTTTGCTCTACCGCCATCGTCGGCCTGGTCATGCTCGGTATTTCCGGCCCCATGGCTGCCATTAACCAGGGCATGATGGATTTCCTGCAGAGCCTCGGTAACTCCGGTCCGGTGATCCTTGGCCTGGCCATCGGCTGCATGTGCGCATTTGACATGGGCGGCCCGGTCAACAAGGCTGCTTACGCTACTGGCACCTTCCTGCTCGGTACCGCTCTCGAAGCTGGCGTCGGCACCGAGACCTACAACTTCGGCACCAACTTCATGGCTGCCGTCTCCGCCGCTTGCATCGTTCCGCCGCTGATCACCACCTTCGCCGTCGTTGTCGGCAAGAAGTACTTCAGCCAGGAGGATCATGACGCCGGTATCGTCAACCTTATCCTTGGTTGCACCCACATCACCGAGGGCGCCATTCCGTTCATGACCAAGAACATCTGGCCCGTCATGCCTATTATGATGGTCGGTTCTTCCATCGCTTCCATCTTGACCATCTTCTTCAACGTTCACGATCCGGCGCCTCACGGCGGCTTCCTGGTCCTGCCCGTTGTCGAGAACGGCCCGCAGTGGGTCCTCGCGATCCTCATCGGCGCAGTGGTCGGTGGCATCCTGTTCGTGGCCTTCAAGAAGTACGACTTCGAGAAGAACCAGAAGCCCGCTCCTGCAGCCAAGCCGGCTGAGGCCCCTAAGGCCGCTGCTGTCGAGGCCCCCAAGGCCGAGGCTTCCGACTTCGTGAAGGTCGAGAACGTCTTTGTCGCCGAGGACTTCGCTTCTCGTGACGAGGCTCTGAGCTTTGTCTCCAACCAGGCCGTTAAGGCCGGTATCGCCGGCGATGCCGACGCCGTGATGAACGCCTTCCTGGCCCGCGAGGCCGAGGGCACCACGGGCATGATGGAGGGCTTCGCCATTCCGCATGCCAAGTCCGACGCCATCACCGAGGCCGCTGTCATCGTCGTCAAGGACGACTCTGGCGTGACCGGTTGGGACACCATGGACGGCGCTCCCGTCAACGTTGCCATCGCCCTGCTCATCCCGGGCGCTCAGGCTGGAACCACGCACCTCAAGATCCTGTCCAAGGTCGCCGAGGCGCTTATGGACGAGGACTTCCGTGCCACCGTCAAAGGTTCCACCGACGCCGCCGAGATCGCCAAGACGATCAACGCCCGCCTGGTCTAATCCAGCAGTTAGCGAATAATATCGCCCCTTGTAACAAAGGCGGAGACCCTCTCCAGGGCCTCCGCCTTTTTCTACCCCTCCCATAAGTTGCGGTGAAATAGGGACTGTTTAAACGATTCAACCCCAATTTCAGTCCCTATTTCACCGCAACTTACAAAAGGGTATAGATAGACCCCATCAACCAGATCAACCAGGCGAACAAAAACTCAGCCAGAATTCTTTTCGGCTGGCATTGCTCTGGACTGACCGAGTTTCCGCAGCTTGCCGGCCCCCTGTGGGCGAGCAAGCGGACGACAAACACATCTGTCCAACAATTCGTCCGAAACATAATGAAAAACAGTTTGATGTGAGTTAATATAAACAACGTCGTTTATCTGACTCCTGCCGCATGCATGACAGGGGTTAAACACAAAAAAGGAGTCAATTATGGTTTCTGAGAAGGCTACCCTCGTCAATCCGCAGGGTCTTCACATGCGTCCGGCCGGCCTCTTCGCCTCCACCATGGGCAAGTACGCCTGCGACGTGACTGTCGTCACCCCCGAGAAGGAGGTCAACGGCAAGTCCCCGATGGCCCTCATGGCCGCTGGCATCCCCTGTGGTACCGAGGTCGAGGTCAAGTGCGACGGCGCTGACGAGGCCGAGGCTCTGGCTGCTGCCATCGAGCTCATCAAGAGCGGTCTTGGCGAGTAGAACTCAAACGGGTCGCATGTTGAACAATTAAGTTCATACTTGGGGGCGCAGTGACCTGTATTAAGGTAGCTGCGCTCTTTTGTCATGGATATGGCAAAACGCTTTATCACATGACACGGAGAGAGGAATGGGAATGTATCAGGGAGTCAACGCATCCGAGGGCATCGGTATCGGCACCGTCATGGTCGCCGTCGATCCCGACTTGACGTTTGAACCGCACGAGGTCGCTGATTCGGCAGCAGAGAAAGAGCGCTATCAGGCTGCTCTTTCGGTCTTCTGCGAGAAGACTCAGGCTCAGGCCGACCACATGAAGGAGACGGTGGGCGAGGCCGAGGCCGAGATCATGAGCGGGCACATTGTCCTGGCTCAGGATCCGGGCATGACCGACGCCATTAACGCCGCTATTGACGGCGGCACCTGCGCCGAGCAGGCGCTCATGGACACCTCGACCATGTTCGAGAACATGTTCCTGTCCATGGACGACGAGATGTTCCGTCTGCGCGCGGCCGACATCGCCGACATCCGCACCGGTATTCTGGCCGAACTGCTGGGCAAGGAGGTCGTCGACCTCTCCGTCCTGCCCGAGAACACCGTCGTTGTCGTGCACGACCTCACGCCGTCCATGACCGCCACGATCGATAAGGCTCACGTTGCCGGTATCGTCACCGAGACCGGTGGCCGCACGTCGCACTCCGCGATCATCGCGCGCGCCCTCGAGATTCCGGCTGTCCTTTCGGTCTCTAACAGCTGCACCGCGCTTCGCAACGGTATGACCGTCGTCGTCGACGGTGGCAAGGGTGTTGTCGAGGCCGATCCCGACGAGGAGACGCTCGCTGCCTACACCGCCAAGGCCGAGGCCTTCGCTGCCGAGAAGGCAGCCCTCGAGGCCTTCCGTGGCAAGCCGTCCGTGACTGCCGATGGCATCAAGAAGATCATCGCCTGCAACATCGGTAATCCCGATGACGTGCCAAACGCGCTCGATCACGATGCCGAGGCTATCGGTCTGTTCCGCTCCGAGTTCCTGTTCATGGACTCTGCCGAGCTTCCTTCCGAGGAGGAGCAGTTCAACGCCTACCGCAAGGTCGCCAGCGCGCTCAAGGGCGCTCCGGTCATCATCCGCACGCTCGATGTTGGTGGCGACAAGGAGATTCCGTACCTGCACATGGTCAAGGAAGATAACCCCTTCATGGGCTTCCGCGCCGTGCGTTACTGCCTGGCCAATCCCGACCAGTACAAGGTCCAGCTCCGTGCTCTGCTGCGCGCCAGCGCCTTCGGTGACGTCAAGATCATGATCCCGCTCGTCACCTGCGTCGAGGAGGTCGTGGCCGTCAAGGAGCTCGTCGAGCAGTGCAAGGCCGAGCTGACCGAAGAGGGTCGCAAGTTCAACGAGAACATCGAGGTCGGCATCATGGTTGAGACGCCTGCCGCTTCGCTGCTCGCTGACCGTCTTGCCGAGGTCGCCGACTTCTTCTCCATCGGCACCAACGACCTGATCGGCTACACCATGTGCGCCGACCGTGGCAACGACACCATCTCCAACCTGTACCAGGTGTACTATCCCGCCGTGCTCCGCTCGCTCAAGAACATCATCGAGAGCGGCGTGAAGGCCGGCATCATGGTCGGTATGTGCGGCGAGGCCGCTGCCGATCCGCTGCTTGAGCCGCTGCTGATCAGCTGGGGCCTGGAGGAGTTCTCGATGAGCGCTCCGTCGATCCTGCGCGCCCGCAAGACCATCAGCCAGTGGACCAAGGCCGAGTGCGACGAGCTCGCCGAGAAGGCGCTCGCCTGCAACACCGCCGCTGAGGTCAAGGCACTGCTCGAGTCCGCAGCTCGTTAATTTGGTATCAGAGGTAACCGCGTGGTTGGAATGGGCCGGCCACGCGGCCCTCACATATACAGGGGGTACTGTAAATGTTCTACACGCTAACTGCTAACCCGGCTGTCGACATGACGGTTTCGAGCTCTCCGCTCGAGCCCGACGAGAACGTCCGCACCGGCTCGGCCAGCTACACGGCCAACGGCAAGGGCCTCGACGTGTCCTTCGCCTTTAAGAAGATGGGCGTCGACACCGTCGCGCTCGGCTTCTTCGCTGGCTTCACGGGCAAGTTCATCGTCGAGGAGGTCATGAATCTGGGTTGCCTGTGCCGCCCGGTCTGGACCGACGGCATCACGCGTATCAACACCTACGTCAACGATGGCCAGCACGAGTACGGCATCCTTAACCCCGGCGCCCCGATTACGCCGCAGCACCAGGAGGAGCTCTACAACATCCTGGACACCGCGGGCGATCTTGAGTGCCTGATCGTCTCTGGTTCCGTGCCTCCCAAAGCTACGCCCGACTTCCTGGCTCAGGTCATGGAGCACGCTCAGGCTCGTGGCGCCGACGTCGTACTGGACCTGTCCTCCGACAAGCTCAAGGAGCTCGCTCACAAGAAGCCGCTGCTCATCAAGCCGAACCATCACGAGATGAAGGCCATCTTCGGCGTGCCGGTCGACACCGACGACGAGGTCCGCGTTGCCATGAAGCTCGCCCACGACGCCGGCGTCCAGAACGTGCTGCTCACCCGTGGTAGCCGCGGCGACGCTTACTTCTCCAACGGCGAGGACATCTGGTACGCCAAGCGTGAGTTCAACATCAAGTTGGTCTCTTCCGTCTGCGCCGGCGACTGCACCCTCGCTGCGTTCCTGCACAAGTGGTACAGGGATCGCGACAACGTCGAGGAGGCCATGAAGCTCGCTATGGCCACCGGCGCCAACGTTGCCGAGTCCGTGGGCATTGGCGACTTCGGTCACGTTGACGAGTACAGCAAGCGCGTTGCTGTCCGTAAGCTCGATCGCAAGTAAGCGAAAAACGACATATTCGTGCGCATGCGGCGTCTCGATTTCGATCGGGGCGCCGTTTTTTGTCCCATCCGAACCTTGGCGCCGCACTTCACGCGTTCCACACCGTTCGCCGAGTTGTTGTAGCCTTTTGCCGAAGCGTGGAATATACTTTCATTAACACGATGCTTCGTGAAAGGAACATTCATGATTTATACGCTTACTGCAAATCCTGCCATTGACTACAACATCTCTTGCGACGGCCTGTCCGCCAATACCGTTACGCGCACCCGTAACGCGGTCTACACCCCCAACGGCAAGGGTCTCAACGTCTCGTTTACGCTCGACCACTACGGCGTCGACACCACGATCCTGGGCTTCTTTGCTGGCTTCTCGGGTGAGTTCATCGTTAAGGGCGCCGAGGCCCTTGGCGTGCCCGTCAAGCCCGTGTGGACCGACGGCATCACGCGTGTCAACGTGTTCCTCAACGCCGGTCCCGACACCGAGTACAACATGGTTAATGCCGGTGCCGCCATCAATGCTGCCAACGAGCAGGAGATGTTTGAGCTCATCGATTTGCTCGACGACATGACCTGCCTGGTCATTAGCGGCTCGTTGCCCCCCAATACCTCCGAGGGCTTCCTGGCCGAGGTTCTGCGTCGCGTGAAGGCCAAGGGCGCCGAGTTCGTACTCGATATCTCGAGCCATCAGCTGGTCGACCTCATTGCCATGGAGCCGCTGCTCATTAAGCCCAACGACGACGAGTTGCTCGACATCTTTGGCATCAAGGTGAGCGGTGGGGACGACGAGTCCGTCAAGGCTGCTATGGCCGAGCTGCACGCCAAGGGCGCTAAGAATGTGCTGCTGACCCTCGGTGGCGACGGCGCGTACTTCTCCAACGGCGAGCACATCTGGTTTGCCAACCGCACCTTTGAGGTCAAGGTGCTGTCGACCGTTTGCGCCGGCGATTCCTCGCTCGCTGCCTTCTTGTCCGTATGGCACGACGCCCCCGAGTGCGTCGAGGACGCCCTGCGCCTTTCGATGGCCACCGGCGCCAACGTGGTCGAGTGCCCGGGCTTGGGCGACTTTGCCAAGGTGGACGAATATAAGAAGAACATCGAAGTTCGCCAGGTTTGCTAGCTGCATCGATAGATCGTTGCCGAACACCCGCTTTGGATCTCCGAGGCGGGTGTTTTTTGCGCGCTTAACGTATATGGCGTCTGCTGTCTCGTTATATCGAATCGACGACGCGATTGCGTGTGCGCGCTTTCCCGTTTCTTGTTAGACTTCTTGAGAACCATCGATTAACGCTCGCAAGCGCAGGAGGCCATAGGCATGTGCAATGTTTCGCTCAACGGTACGCAGCCGACCGATGCCTCCATCCGTGTCCTGCGCGCGCTCGAGGCAGCCGGTCTTGAGGCTTGGTACGTAGGCGGTTGGGTGCGCGATGCCCTGATGGGGCGCCCCAGCCACGATGTTGATATGTGCTGCAGCGGCCTGTGGCAGGAGTCTAAAGCGGCGCTCGAGGCGGCTGATATTGCCGTGGTTGAGTCGGGCATTAAATTCGGTGGCATTACGGCTATTTGCGATGGCGAGCGCATTGAGGTCACCACCTACCGCCTGGACGGCTTTTACACCGATGGCCGTCACCCCCAGAGTGTGGAGCGTGCGGTGTCGCTTGAGGACGATCTGGCGCGTCGCGACTTTACCGTCAATGCCATGGCATGGCATCCCGAGCGCGGTCTTGTCGATCGCTACGATGGCCGGGGCGACCTGAAGCGCAAGCTCATCCGCGCCGTCGGGGATCCCAAGCGTCGTTTTAACGAGGACGCGCTTCGCATGCTGCGCGCGGTGCGTTTTGCCTGCCGTCTGGATTTTATGATCGAGCCTAAGACCAAACAGGCGCTTGCCGAGTGCGCGCCGCTGCTCGATGCCGTGGCACGCGAGCGCGTTGGTATTGAGCTTGAGGGCATTCTTTCGACCGGCCACGGGGGAGACGCGATGCTGCGCTACCCCGAGCTTATTTGCGCCGCCGTGCCCGAGCTCGCGCCCGCGCGCGGGTTTGACCAGCGCAGTGTCTATCATGCGTTTAACGTCTACGAGCATATCGCCCGCGTGCTGACGGTGG
>CAJLUE010000006.1 GCA_905209765.1 uncultured Collinsella sp.
CGGTGCGCGACGGCGCCGAGGTGGAGCTCGACCTGGACCAGATCGTGCTCGACGATATCATTCGCCTGGGGCGCGGTGACCAGATTCCCGCCGACGCCGTGGTGGTGTCGGGCGAGGCGCTCGTCAACGAGAGCTTGCTGACGGGCGAGAGCGACCTCATTAAGAAACAGCCCGGCTCCGAGCTCATGAGCGGCAGCTTTATCGACTCGGGCCTGCTGCGCGCTCGCGTGATCCATGTCGGCGCCGATAACTACGTGGCAAAGATCAATAACGAGGCCAAGTACGTCAAAAAGGTCAATTCCGAGATCATGAACGCGCTCAACGCCATCGTGCGGTTCGCGAGCATTATCATGATTCCGCTTGGTTTGGCGCTCTTTTCCTCGAGTGTGAGCGAGCTGTGGGATGCCGCGGGAACCCCGGGCGATAGCGCGCTTTCCTGGTGCTTCTCCGAGCTGCTGGCCGGTCGTGTGCCTTCTTCGGCGCTGCTGTCCACGGTGGGTGCCCTGCTGGGCATGATTCCGCAGGGTCTGGTGCTGCTGACCTCGTCGGTGCTCGCGATTGCCACGGTGCGCCTGGCGCGTCGCAAGGTGCTGGCACAGCAGCTCTACTGCATCGAGACGCTCGCGCGCGTCGACGTTTTGTGCCTGGATAAGACGGGCACCATTACCTCGGGCCGTATGGAGGTCGAGGGCACCTACCCGCTGCCTGTTGAGGGTGTTGGCTTTGGCGCGGACTCGGACGAGGCGGCTGTCCCCGTCGAGACCACGGTGCTCGACTTTGCGCTTGCCAACGTGGCACGTGCGACCTCGGCAGATGCCAACGAGACCTGCCAGGCGCTGCTCAACTACTACGCCGATCGCCCTGTTGAAGTGTCCGAGCCGCTGTCGGTCATTCCGTTCTCGTCCTCCAAAAAGTGGAGCGGCGCATCGTTTGCGCAGGGCTCCTATGTGATGGGTGCCGCGCAGTTTGTACTCTCTGATCGCGCATTTGCACAGGTCGAGAATCGTGTGGCCGAGCTTGCCGACACCTGCCGCGTGCTCGTGGTGGCGCGCGTGGACGGCTTTACGCCCGATGGCGATATGGTGGGCGATGCCGAGCCCGTGGGCTTTGTGACCATCCGCGATGAGATTCGCACCTCGGCAGCCGAGACTATCGGCTACTTTAACGAGCAAGGTGTGACCCTCAACGTGATCAGCGGCGACGACCCGCGTACGGTGTCGTCGATCGCGCGCGTGGTGGGCGTGCCCGGGGCGGATGCCTACGTGGACGCCACGACCCTCGATACGCCGTCCAAGATTGATGCGGCAGTGGACCGCTATCACGTCTTTGGTCGCGTGACCCCGCAGCAGAAGCGCGAGCTCGTACAGGCGCTCAAACGCCGAGGGCACACCGTGGCCATGACGGGCGACGGCGTCAACGACGTGCTGGCGCTCAAGGAGGCCGACTGCTCCGTGGCGATGGCCGCCGGCTCCGATGCCGCGCGCAATGTGGCCGAGATCGTGCTCGTCGATAACGACTTTGCCTCGATGCCCGCTGTGGTGGCCGAGGGCCGTCGTTCTATCAATAACCTGCAGCGCTCTGCCGCGCTCTTTCTGACGAAGACGCTTTTCTCGATGGGCCTGGCGGCGCTGTGCATCGCGTTGCCGCCGTATCCCTTCGAGCCCATTCAGATGACGCTCATCAACTTCTTCTGCATCGGCGCGCCGGGCTTTGTGCTGGGCCTGGAGCCCAACAACGCCCGCGTGAAGGGGTCGTTCTTGACCAACGTGCTTAAGCGTGCGCTGCCGGCGTCGATTGCGGTCATTTTGGCCGCGGCGCTCGATATCTTTGTGGCACGCGTATTTGGCTTTAGCCAGCTTACGCTTTCGACCATGTGCCTGCTCACGTCGTGCGCGGCGAGTGTCAGCCTGATCTGGCGTATCTCGCAGCCTCTCACGCCCTTGCGCGTGGTGCTTTTCGTGTTTGTCGTCGCCGGTATTTTGACGGGCGTTATCGGGTTCCCGGGGCTGCTGTCCATCGCCAACCTGTCGATGAGCCAGATGATCATCTTGGCGGTTATCGTTGTCTTTACCTGCGCGGTGTTCTTTAAACTTGCCACGATGATGGACTCGCTTAAGCCCCGTCGCCGTCATGCGGCCACCGGCTTTGGCCGTGGCGTGCGCGTTCGCCTGGGTCGCGGCGGCGGCAAGGTGAGCTCGACGGGATCGACCGCCGAGCGTTTTGCCAAGCGCGTTGCCGCCGATATGGCGCAGCGCCGCGAGTTGCGCACTGCCCGCGAGGCCGAGGCCCGTGCACTCGAGGGCGTGGAAAAAGCCCAGTCCAAGAAAAAGAAGGGCACGGGCACCAAGCGCTCCCGCGTGACCAAATCGGCTCAGGGCATTAAGGTCTCGATGCCAAGCAAGAAGAATAAGCCCGTAAAGAAAGACTAGCCCCAACGCCTCCCTAAGTTGCGGTGAAATAGGGACTGTTTAAGCGTTTTAACCTCCTATTCAGTCCCTATTTCACCGCAACTTAGGGGTGAGCGGGGATGTTGAATTGGTGCCTTGCGCTTGTGGGGCCGTGTCGATGTTATGCTCTAACCTCAATTGTTTGAATTGCTTCGGAAAGAGGATGCCGTGATCTGCCCGCATTGCCTAAAGACCATCGAGGACGGCGCCTCGTTCTGCCCCTATTGCAACGCATACGTTGGTCCGGGCGATGGTCCCGAGCATACCGAGTTCGTGTTCTGCGACGGCTGCGGCGCCCGTCTGTCCCCGCATGACCGTACCTGTCCCAAGTGTGGACGCCCCGCGCCGGGCATCCTTTCCGAGGACGCGGCCGCATCCGACCTGGCCGCAGGCCGCACGGCTGGCTTTCCGCGTCTGACGCAGGAGCAGATCGATACCGAGGTGCCCCACGCGCCGGCATCTGCCGCGGCGGTGCTCTCGGACGCAGCCGACCCCAACGAGACCTGCGTGCTGCCTGCCTTCGATAAGGACTTTGGCATCCCCAAGGTCGATATCCCCACGCCGGTGTCCCTGCGCGATGATGCCCAGCCCAAAAAGCAAAAGCCCAAGCGCAAGGTCCACCCCGACGAGGATGCCTATCACAAGCACAAACGCCATATCCCCAAACCGCTCATCGTCATCGCGGTGCTCGCCGCCGTGTGTGGTGGTGCCTATTGGTTTGTGACTGCCGATCCCATGGGCGTCATGCCCGGCTTCTACGACCAGTTTGGCCAGGCCGCCAAGACCACCTTCCCGTCGCGCCAAAAGGGCGAGGCCACCGAGAAAGAGTCCAAGCAAGAGGATGCGTCCGAGGTCGTTCAGGAGGAGACCGTCTTAACCGACGACCAGCTCTACACCAGGCTCGACGGCCTGTACCAGACCATCGTGTCGTACAGCGACGAGGATCAGATCGGCGAGGTTATCGATTCGTTTAATAACGGCTATCTGCGTACACCGCTCTCCACCCGCCAGGAGCTGTCGCAGAGCGCCTATGCCCTACGCGATCAGATTAAAAAGACCCAGGATGAGCTCAACAACCTCAAGGTTCAGGACGACACGGTCTATGCGGAGGACATCGAGCACCTAAAGCAGCTTGCCCAGTGGATGTACGAGCGTGTCGATGTGATCTGCCAGAGTTGGGATATCTCGCTGTCCATTCCCGACGGCGAGTCGCTGAGCGCCCGTCAGAGCGAGATCCTAGCGCCCATCGCACAAGGCGGCAACAGCGCGCTTAACCAGTACGACGCCAACGTGAGCGCCTGGAGGCCGCAGCAGCGTTCGTAATTTGTTGCCCTCCGGCGGCATAACCTGCGTGCGCAATTGATGGAAGCCCGTGCTTATTGCTACAATTCGTACAAATATGCTTTAAACGCACGAGGAAGGAACCACATGTTTGGTTTTAAGAAAGAGCTCTATACGCCCGAGTACCAGCTCGTCGGTGACGAGTGTGCGGTGATCGAGACGTCGAAGGGCACCATCAAGGTCAAGTTTGACGGTGAGGGCGCCCCCATCCATGTGGCGAACTTCTGCGAGCTTTCCACGATGGGCTTCTATGACGGCCTTAAGTTCCATCGCTATGTGCCCGGCTTTGTGATCCAGGGCGGCGACCCCAATACCCGCGATATGTCCGGCGCCGACGTCGCTGCCGGCCTTGAGGGCCCCGACGGCATGCCCGGTACCGGCGGCCCCGGCTACTGCATCAAGGGCGAGTTTGCCACCAATCCGCGCAACAGCCATGTTGACGGCGCGCTTGCCATGGCTCGCTCCATGGATCCCGATTCCGCGGGCTCGCAGTTCTACTTCTGCCTGGGTGCCCAGCACAACCTCGACTCCGGCTATACCGTCTTTGGCACCACGGTCGAGGGCCTCGACGTCATCTCGCAGCTGCGCGCCGGCGACGAGATCGTTCATGTCGAGATCGTTCACGAGTAAAGGGGACTTCCTTGAATAGCCAGCTGATCCAACAGGGCCGCGCCGCTTATCGCGCGGGTGATTTTTCCGCTGCCGCCCAGATGCTTGGCGCGGCAAAGACTCCCAACGAGATCATGGGTGAGGCCGACCACCTGCGCGGCAACGCCCTGATGCATCTGGGCATGTACGCCGAGGCCGCCGAGGCCTACGCCGCTGCCCTCAACGACGGCGCCTATGGCAAGCGCGGCGCCCTGCTTACCAACCGCGGCAAGGCACTCGCCGCGGTGGGCGACTACACCACGGCCGCCCAGGCGTTCTCTGCGGCTACCCAGGACGCTTCCTACGCCACGCCTTTTAAGGCCTACCTGGGTCTGGGCAATGCGCTGTTCCAGTCGGGCGACTATGCCAACGCCGGTACTGCCTTCCGTCAGGCTGCCATCGACGGTGCCAATCCGGCTCCCGCTGCCGCCCTCGGCGATCTGGGCCGCTGCTTCATCAAGCTCGGACGCCCCGCGGACGCCGTTGAGACCTACCGCACGGCTATCGACTTTGCCGGTCCGCGCGACGATACGCGCGCCCTCAACGCCGGCATGGGCCAAGCGCTTTCCGCCGCCGGCCGTCCTTCCGATGCGCTCGATGCCTTTAACGCCGCTACCGCCGATGGCATCTATCAGCTCACGCCCGAGCAGGCCGATGAGCTTGCCCGCGTGCACGACTCGCTCGCCGCGCTTTCGGCCCAGACGGCCATGTCCACGGCTCCGGCTCCCGCGATGGACGCTCCCGCTGTCGACCCGCTCGATCCCACGGGCGCGACCGGTCAGTTTATGCCCGACCCCTCTGACACCGGCTTCTTTACGCTGTCCGAGTCCGAGATGGTCCAGCAGGACCGCAAGCAGGCCAAGGTCCGTCGTCGCCACCGCCACACGGGTCTTAAGATCTTCCTGGTGCTGCTTCTGCTCATCGTGATCGCTGCCGGCGGTCTTGGCTATGCTTATACGCGCGGCATGGGCTACCCCTCTCAGGAGTCCGTCATCACCGACCTGTTCCAGGCTGCCGGTGACGGCGATACCGCCAAGGCCGAGTCCTGCCTGGCCTCGAGCCTGTCCGAGGACGCCAAGGCGATGATCATCTCCTCGATCCCGCAGGGCGCCACTGTCTCCATCGAGGGTATGGATCAGTCCATGACCGAGAGCACCGCCAAGGTGAAGGCTTCGCTGTCCAAGGGCGGCGAGCAGGAGTACACCGTTAAATTCGTGCGCTCCGACAACCATATCGGCTGGGCCGTTTCCTCCTTCGATATCGATTTCTCGGCCGCTGACAACCAGTAGTGACCTTATGAGATTTGGCTCTGCCCGGCGCTTCACCGCAAGTGAGGTGCCGGGCTTGCGCTAGTATGATGGGCTAGTAGTTTTCCAGCAATCATCCAACACATCAGGAGTTGCGTTGTTTTCTTTGATGGATATGTTCTTCGGTAGCTATGCGGGCGATCTCGCCATCGACCTCGGCACCGCCAATACGCTCGTCTCCGTGCGCGGCAAGGGCATCGTCATCCGCGAGCCCTCCGTTGTCGCTATCGACAAGAACGACGAGCGCATCCTGGCAGTCGGCATCGAGGCCAAGCGTATGCTCGGCCGTACGCCCGGCAACATCGTGGCCGTTCGTCCCCTTAAGGACGGCGTCATCGCCGACTTCGATGTCACCGAGGCCATGCTTCGCTACTTTATCGACAAGGCTTCCGAGAAGCGCTATCCGTGGACTCCGCGTCCGCGCGTCGTCGTCTGCGTTCCCTCCGGCGTCACGTCGGTCGAGAAGCGAGCCGTCTTTGAGGCCACGATCCAGGCAGGCGCTCGCCAGGCCTACCTAATCGAGGAGCCCATGGCGGCCGCCATCGGCGCCGACCTGCCCGTCGAGGAGCCTACGGGCTCCATGGTCATCGATATCGGCGGCGGCACCACCGAGGTCGCCGTTATCGCTATGGGCGGTATTGTCGTGTCGCAGTCCATCCGCATTGCCGGCGACGAGTTCGACCAGGCTATCCTCACCCATGTTCGCGATGCCTACAACCTGGCTATCGGCGAGCGCACGGCCGAGGACATCAAGATTAAGGTCGGCTCCGCCGTGCCGCTCAAGGATGAGCTCGACGTCGAGGTCAACGGACGCGACGTTATCACGGGCCTGCCCAAGACCGTGCGTATCGAGAGCGAGGAGATTCGTCGCGCGCTTAACAAGCCGCTCGACGAGATGGCCAAGGCCGTTAAGGACGCTCTGGACGCCACGCCGCCCGATCTTGCCTCGGACCTTATGTACTACGGCATTCTGCTGACCGGCGGCGGTGCGCTGCTGCGCGGCCTCGACGTGCGCCTGCGCGACGAGACTGGCGTTTCGGTCAACGTCAGCCCCACGGCGCTCGATAACGTCGTAAACGGCTGCGCCCGCGTGCTCGAGGCCAACGCCTTTGACGGTGGCTTCGTCCAAACCAATGCTTAATTTCCAAAAGGTGGATTCCATTTGGCACGATCTTCGGGTTTCTCTCCAAATCTGAATACCAAGCGACAATCAACGGGTATGCGCCCGTTGATTGTTTTCAGCCTGATTTCGGTGTTGCTGCTCACGTTTTATATCCGTGAGGGCGAGGCCGGGCCGATTCATGCCGTGCGCTCGGGTGTGACGACGATTACCTCGCCGGTGCGCTTTGTGGGCTCGGTCGTGGCGGCTCCCTTCAACGCGATCGGCAACGTGTTTTCCAACCTCACGGCTTCGCAGGAGTCGCTCGATGACCTCAAGAAGCAAAACGAGGTGCTGACCTCTAAGGTCGCAGAGCTTTCCGAGGCTCAAAAGACTGCCGAGCGCCTGGAGGGCCTGGTCGGGCTGCAATCGACCTACAACCTTAAGTCGACCGCCGCCCGTATTGTCGGTGCGTCGGGCGATGCCTGGACCTCGACCGTTACCATCGACAAAGGCTCTGCCGACGGCCTGACCATCAACATGCCCGTGACGAGTTCTGCCGGTGTTATCGGCCAGATTATTGAAGTATCGGCCAAGACCTCTACCGTGCGCCTGATTGGTGACGAGAACTCGGGCGTGTCGGCTATGGTGCAGGACACGCGCGCCCAGGGTATGCTGCAGGGTCAGGCTGACGGTACGCTTCGTCTAGAGTACGTGAGCGTCGACTCCGACGTCAAAGTGGGCGACATCATCGTGACCTCCGGCATTGGCGGCGTGTTCCCCAAGGGCCTGCCGCTCGGCACCGTTTCCTCGGTGGAGAAGTCGGCCAACGATGTGTATTACACCATCGTCGTACGTGCTCAGACCACGGCCGAGAACAACGAGGAGGTGCTCGTCATTACCTCGCTGACCGACGAGCAGTCGGCCTCGGACGATGACGTGAGCACCGCTAATAGCACGCCGCAGGGAACGTCGCGCGATGCTGCGACCAAGACGAAGGACGAGGGCTCGGATGACAGTTCCGACACGTCCGAGACGACCGATTCCGGCTCGAGCGAATAGGGGGCATGTCCATGGATCTACACGAGCAGGGGGCGAGCTCCCGCACGTTTGTAATCGCCGCCATTGTATGCGTACTGCTGCAGGCAGGCCTGGCGCCGCAGATCTCCATTGCGGGCGGTCGCGTCAACTTTATGATTATCCTGGTGTGCCTGAGCGTGTTCTCGGGCGATCCCACGCGGGCTGTCGTCTGCGGTTTTTGCAGCGGCCTTTTCTATGATCTTTCCGCTGCCGTGCCGGTGGGCGTTATGTCGCTGCTGCTGACGGTGGGCAGTTTTGCCCTGGTGCACAGCGCGGCCGGTCAGACGGGCGGCTCCCCGAGCGCGCGCGGTATTACCGTGGGCGCCTTCGCGCTTGCCATCAACGTGGTCTACAGCATCATCTTGCTGTTTATGGGTTTGGAGACGAGCTTTGTGGTGGCTGTTTTTGGACACGCCCTGCCGTCTTCGATCCTGACGGGTCTGGTTGCCATTCCGTTTTTGATGTCCGGTGTCGTGCCGCAGTCCGGTTACGGATTCTCCGCACGCGGTGGTCATCAGACGGGTATGCGCTTTAAGCCCAAGACCCGCAAACTCAAATAGGGGAGGCCCGTAGATGTCTTCCCAGATGACGGTTATCATCGCCGGTATCGTGCTCGTCGTGGCCATTGTGGTCGCGCTGGTCATCATGCGCCGCGGCGATTCCCGTTTTACCTACGATACGCAGCATGGAACGGCCCCGCGCGCCACCGAGGGCGAGGGCAATACCGCCGCGACCGCCTTCAAGGGTCGCTTCTCCATCCTCACCGCCGGCGTGGGCGCGATGTTTGCCGCGCTCGCCGTCAAGCTGTGGGGCATGCAGATGGTCTCGTCGGACTACTACGACAAGCAGGCCAAGAGCAACCAGACGCGTACTGTCACCACGCCGGCTGTGCGCGGGCGAATCCTTGATCGCAATGGCGTGGCACTTGTGCAAAACCGTCCGTCACTTGCCGTTGTCGCCTATCGCGACCTGGCCGATGACACCGTGCTGGTGCATCACCTCGCGAATGTGCTCGGCATGCCCTACGTCGCGGTTTTGCGCAATATCCAGGACAATTCCGAGGGCGCTCAGAGCCTGCACACCATCGCGACGGACGTGCGCCGCTCCACGGTTGCCTATATCAAGGAGCATGCCGGCGAGTTCCCGGGCGTGAAGATTGCCGAGCGCACCGAGCGCCAGTACCCGTACGGCGAGACGGCCTGTCACATTTTGGGCTATACCGGCACCATTACCTCCGAGCAGCTCGAGGCGCAGAACAAGAAGGCTTCGGGCGATAACGATAGCGCCGCCGGTCAGATTACGTACCAGTCGGGCGATATCGTGGGTCAGGCGGGCGTCGAGAGCTACTACGAGAACTTGCTGCAGGGTATTCGCGGCGAGCAGACGGTGAAGGTCGATGCCTCGGGCAACGTGACCGGACAGGCCGGCGCCGTGCCCGCCAAGGCCGGCTCCGACATTAAGCTCACGCTTGACCTCAAGATTCAGCAAGCCTGCGAGACGGCGCTTGCAAGTGCCATTGAGCTCGCTAAGACCACAGGCCACAGCGACGCCGGCAACGGTGCCGTGGTGTGCCTCGACCCCAATAACGGCGAGATTCTGGGCATGGCCAGCGAGCCCAAGTTCGATCCTTCGGTGTTTATCGGCGGCGTCTCCAACGACGTGTGGACCGAGCTCAACGATGACGAGGGTTCGCATCCGCTGCTCAACCGTGCCATTAGCGGCCAGTACATGTCCGCCTCGACCATTAAGCCGCTCTCGGCGTTGGCTGGCCTTGAGTTTGGCACGTACACTTCGAGTCAAACGACCAACTGCACGGGATATTGGACCGGCTTGGGCAAATCTTGGGGAAAATACTGCTGGCTGCACTCCGGCCACGGCACGATGACGCTGCAGTCCGGTATCGCCAATTCCTGCGACCCCGTGTTCTACGATATGGGCAAGGCGTTTTTCTACAACGACCAGCACCCCGAGGGCTTGCAAGAGGTCTTTCGTCGCTGGGGCTTAGGTAAGACCTGTGGTATCGACCTTCCGAGTGAGGGCGCCGGCCGCATTCCCGATGCCGAGTGGAAAGAGTCATACTTTACCGATGCCTCTGCCGAAGACCGCAAATGGAACGCTGGCGATATGACCAACATTGCCATCGGCCAGGGCGACATTTTGGTGACGCCCCTGCAAATGGCCTGCGCCTACATGGGCATTGCCAACGGCGGCAAACAGTATGTGCCGCATGTGTTTTTGTCGGCGGTGTCGCGCGATGGCGACGGTGACGCCTACAAGTACAACGGCAAGGGCAAGAAGAAGCGCCTTGAGGCTCAAATTAACAACGATGCCGATCTTGCGCTGGTCCGCAACGGCATGCACGATGTGATTTACTCCGCGTCGACCTCGACCGCCGCGCACTTTAACTCCCTGACCCCTACGGTCTACGGCAAGTCCGGCACGGGCGAGAAGAGCGGCGAGGACGATTACGCGTGGTTTTGCGCCTACGCGCCGGCCGATGACCCCAAGTACGTGATTGCCACTATCTTGGAACAGGGCGGTGGCGGCTCCGATACCGCGTTGCACGTCGTGCGCGATGTCCTCGGTGCGATTTATGACGAGCCCGACACTTCGACGGCTACGGGCGATTCCTCGGTTCGATAGGAGGTTGCGATGGACTTTTCGCCGGCGGACCTGTTCCGCTCAACCAAAACCGGTTCTCGCAGCAGCCTGGACCGCGTCAACAAGCAGCTCTCGGCCTCGCGCGGCACGTTCCGCCAGAAGGTACACATCGGTGTGCTGCTGGCTACCGTCGCGCTCGTTGCCTATGGCGCCATCATCATTTGGTCGGCCTCGCAGTTTAAGGCCGATGCCTCGTTCTCGCGCCACCTGCTGGGCATTGGCATTGGTGCGGTGCTGGCGGTGCTCGTCTGGCGCACCGACCTGCGTGGCATTTCCAATTTCTCGACGGCGCTGCTCGTCATTGACCTTATTGTGATCTTCTCGCCCAAGATTCCGGGCCTGTCCTATACGGGCGGTCTGGGCATGACGGGCTGGATCAAGATCCCCGGTATCGGCCTGACCTTCCAGCCCGTTGAGCTCGCCAAGCTCATCACCATCTTCTTTATGGCCACGCTTGGCTCGCAGTACAACGGGCGTATCGATACCGTTCGCGACTACATTAAGCTCTGCGGCATGCTGTCCATTCCGTTTTTGGCCGTCGTCGCCATGGGCGACCTGGGCTCGGGTCTGGTCGTGCTGGTGTCGGGCGCCATTGTCATCTGCATGAGCGGTGCGCGCCGCGAATGGGTGCTGTCGACCTTGGCCCTGCTGATCGGCTTGATTGCACTCATCTTGGCGCTCGACTCGGTCTTTGATTCGCTCCTTGGCCATGATGTGCTTATCAAGCAGTATCAGATGAACCGTCTGACCGTCTTCATCGACCCCGACAAAGCCGATTCGGATGATGCCTACAACCTGCAGCAGTCGCTCATTGCCGTCGGCTCGGGCGGCTTCTTTGGTAAGGGCTTGGGCCACGCGACGCAGTCGGCCGGCGGCTTTCTGCCCGAGTTCCACACCGACTTCGTCTTCGCCTTCCTGTCCGAGACGTTCGGCTTCTGCGGCTCCTTTTTGCTCCTGTGCCTCTACGTGCTGCTGATCTTCTCGACGATTCGCGTTGCCTTTAAGTGCGAGTCACTGTTCTTGCGCCTATCGTGCGTGGGTATCGTCGGCATGTGGGCATTCCAAACCTTCGAGAACATCGGCATGTGCATTGGCATGATGCCGATTACCGGTATTCCGCTGCCGTTTATTAGTTTTGGTTCGTCGTCGATGATGATTCAGTTGCTGACGGTGGGTATCGTACAATCCATATGGCGGCATCGTTCGGGCGCCGCGTAACCGCTGGAGGGGTTTGCCATGAAGATTCCCGTAGATAAGTTGACCAGCGCTTTTAAGATGGGCGCGTCTGTTAAGAAGGATTCCGACACACCGGTGCGTGTCTCGGTTTACCTTGATTCGACTGCGTCTCGCTTTTTGGTCGAGACGGTGCGCGATGCCTTTGTGCCGCAGACGACTTCGGGCATTGTGCGTGTTGATCGCCTAGGGGAGGACCGTATTGTTCCCAAGGCCGATACCGACGTGGTGCTGGTCCTCTCGTGCGGATCTGACCGCTTGGAGAGTGCTGTGCAGGAGCTCGTGATTGCCGGCGCGCCCGTGTGCGTGCTTGCCGAGTCCGCCGTCGAGGTGCCGTTCGTTGAGGAATCTACGCCCATGCTCGGCGTGGTGGCAGCGACCGATAAGACCTATCTGCTCGAGATACTTGCCCGCTGGATTCTCGATCGTACGGACAAGGAGACGGCTTTTGCCGCCAACTTTGCCTTTATGCGCATCGCGGCGGCAAATCGCATCATTACCTCGTGCGCGCTCACCAACATGGCGACAGGCGCCCTGGTGTTTTTGCCGGGTGCCGACTATCCCGTGATGGCTCTGGCGCAGGTAGGCATGCTCTTTGAGCTCGCGGCCATCTTTGGGCGCGGCATTAAGCCCGAGCGCGGCTACGAGGTCGCGGGCGTGCTTGCCGGCGGTCTGGTGATTCGCGCCGTCACCCGTGCATTGGTGAAGCAGACGCCGCACATCGGCTTTGTTGTAAAGGCGCTTACCGCCGCCGCGGGTACCTATGGCATGGGCCGCGCGCTCGTGTCGCTCTACGAGCGCGATGTGGACTACAGCCGCGCCAACGAGGTCGCTGCTGCCACGTTTTCGCGCGTTCGAGACCTGGTGACCACGGTCGCCGGTGCCACCCGTCCTATGAGTCCTTTCGAGGATGCATCCGATCTCGCTGCTTAGGGGTTTCTTTTGCGCGTTCCATACCAAGACTGTTTTCATCTGATCGAGCCACTGCTCGCTAAGGTCGAAAAGCCGAGTCGCTATATCGACCACGAGTGGGGCACGCTCTCAAAGGCCGATGCCGACTACCGTTGCTGCATGATCTATCCGGACGTGTATGAGGTCGGCCTGCCCAACCAGGGCATCGCCATTCTCTACAACATCCTTAATCAGTCCGAGGGCATTTCCTGCGAGCGCGGCTACGTGCCATGGCCCGATATGGGCGATGCCATGCGCGAGGCGGGGATTCCGCTGCTGTCGCTCGAGGGCGCAGCGCCCGTGGCCTCGTTCGATATCGTCGGCATGCACGTGCCGCACGAGATGGCCGTGACGAACTTCCTCGAAGCGCTCGATCTCGCCGGCATTCCGCTGTTGGCTGCCGACCGTACCGAGGACGATCCCATCATCGTCGCCGGTGGTCCCTCGGTGTATAACCCCGAGCCGTACGCGGCATTCTTCGATGCCATCCTTATTGGCGAGGGCGAGGAGTCGCTGCTCGAGATTTGCCAGCTGCATCGCCGCTTGCGCGACGAGGGTGTCTCGCGCGCTCAGATTGTCGAGCAGCTCGCGACGGTCGCCGGTACCTATGTGCCGTCCCTGTATGAGGTGCGCCATGACGAGCCCTGCTCGCCGCATGGCTACACCGTGCCGCGCGAGGGCAAGGATGTCCCGCCGGTAGTCTACAAGCGCGTCGTCGAGGACTTTGGCGCCACCAATCCGCTCTCTCAGTCGTGCGTGCCGTATGCGCAGCTCGTCCACGATCGCCTGTCTATCGAGATCCTGCGTGGCTGCGCCCGCGGCTGCCGTTTTTGCCAGGCCGGCATGACGTATCGCCCGGTGCGCGAACGCTCGGCCGATCAGATTGTGTCATCGGTGATCCAGGGCTTGGAAAAGACTGGCTATGACGAGGTGTCGCTTACCTCGCTTTCGACGACCGACCACTCCTGCATCCGCGACGTGCTCGGTAGGCTCAACCGTCGCCTGGAGGACACGGGCATTCGCGTGTCCATTCCGTCGCAGCGCTTGGACTCGTTTGGCGTTGATATGGCAGAGTCGGTCGCCGGCGAAAAGAAGGGCGGCCTGACATTCGCACCCGAGGCGGGCAGCCAACGTATGCGCGACATCATCAACAAAAACGTGACCGAGGAGGACTTGGATCGCGCAGCCAAGGCAGCCTTCGAGGCCGGCTGGAACCGCATGAAGCTCTACTTTATGATGGGTCTTCCCGGCGAGCGAGACGAGGACATCGTGGCTATCGCCAACCTGGCCGATCATGTGCTGGAGCTCGGCCGCTCCGTGGTGCCCAAGGCGCGCCGCGGGTCTATCTCGGTGTCTATCTCTGTTTCGGTCTTTATCCCCAAGGCGGCAACACCTTTCCAGTGGTGCCCGCAGCTCGATTACGACGACGTCAAGCGCCGCCAAAAGCTGCTCATCACGAGCGTGCGCAACCGCGCCGTACGCGTGCATTACCACGATGCCGAGACCTCGCTTGTCGAGGCTGCGCTCTCCCGTGCCGGTCGCGATATGACGCCGGTCATCATCGACGCCTGGCGTGCGGGCTCGCGCTTCGACGCCTGGGTGGAGCACTTCTCGCTCGACAACTGGAAGGAGGCCGCTGCCAAAAACGGCATCGACCTCAACGAGCTGGTGCACCTGCCCTACGAGCTGGACTGGCGCCTGCCCTGGGAGCACGTGAGCCCCGGCTGCTCGCGCGGCTTCCTCGAGCGCGAATACCGCCGTTCGCTCGAGGGCGTCACGACGCCCGATTGCACCCGCACGTCGTGCACCGGCTGCGGAATCTGTCCCACGCTCCACGCCAAGAACGTATTGATGGGTGATCGCGCATGAGTGAGCGCTTGACCGACAATCCCACGCTCTTTAGGCTGCGCGTTCGCTACGGCAAGCGTGATCGCCTTAAGTACCTGGGCCATCTGGAACTAATCCATACCATTGAGCGCATCGTGCGCCGTGCGGGCCTGCCCTATGCCGTGACGCAGGGTTTCTCGCCGCATATGCGCGTGGGCTTTTCGTCGGCGCTGCCCGTGGGCACGTCGTCGACCTGCGAGTGGTACGACCTGTTTATGACCGAGTTCGTCGCGCTTGACGAGGCCTTTGAGCGCCTGGCGTCTGCGTCGCCTGCCGATCTGGCGCCTATCGAGGCTGCCTACATCGACGTGCGCACGCCGGCGTTGACGGCTCAGCTTACGCGTCTGTCGTACCGCATCGACTTGCACCTGGACCCCGAGGCCCCCGTGAGCGCCGACGAGGTGCGCGCTGCGATCGACACGCTGCGCGCGGGTCATGGCATTGACTATGCGCGTGGCAAAAAGAGCAAGCGTCTCGATCTGGATCATACGCTCGTTGGCTATGAGCTCGCGGCGGGGGAGTGTGAGGACCATCTGGTGCTTATGCTCGACACCCATGCCGACAACGAGGGCTCCATGCGTCCGGAGATTTTGCTTTCTGCAGCTGATGTTTTGTTGCAGGGCTTGACCCCGGGCGTCGATGCACCTATTGTTTCCACCGGTATGCAAGACCTCGTGACCATCTGCTCCTACGATGTCGAGCGTCAGAATCAAGCATGCGAGGACGACGAGGGCCGACTCGTCAGCCCCATACCTGTGCGAACTTGTGGATTTGCTCCACATACTCGTTGACGGGGGTATTATCGCCTGCTACTATATTCGGCTGTTGCACTAACTGATGCATGAAGGGCAAGTAAACATGTACGCAATCGTTAACACGGGCGGCAAGCAGTACAAGGTCGCCACCGACGATGTCATCACCGTCGAGAAGATCGAGGGCAATGAGGGCGACAAGGTCACCCTGCCGGTCATCTTCCTCAACGATGGTAAGAAGATCGTCACCGATCCCGACAAGCTGGCCAAGGCCAAGGTTACTGCTCAGATCGTTGAGCAGTTCAAGGGCGAGAAGCAGCTGGTCTTCAAGTTCCACAAGCGTAAGCGCTATCGTCGTCTGAAGGGTCACCGTCAGCAGCTCACCAAGCTGAAGATCGTGAAGGTCCAGGCTACGTCCCGCGCCAAGAAGGCTGTCAAGGCAGAGGCCGAGGCTGTTGCCGAGGCTCCCGTCGCCGAGTAGATTACACTCGTAACGAAAGAGTAGGTATACACAATGGCACACAAAAAAGGACTCGGTTCCTCCCGTAATGGCCGTGACTCCCGCGGTCAGCGCCTTGGCACGAAGCGCTTCGCCGGCCAGACGGTAACCACGGGCACGATTCTCGTCCGTCAGCACGGCACGCACATCCACCCGGGTGAGAACGTTGGCCGTGGCAAGGACGATACGCTGTTCGCGCTGGTCGACGGTACCGTTGAGTTCCACAAGGGTATCAAGCACAGGGTCAGCGTACGCCCGCTCGCGAACGCGTAATTCACCCTTCATAGAGCACATATGTGGGAGGCACTTGAGTTTTAGGATTCAAGGGTCTCCCTCTTTTTTGTAGGAGGCGATTCTGTTGTCACAGTTCACCGATATCAGCCGAATTAACGTTTGCGGCGGCGACGGCGGAGCCGGATGCATGTCGTTTAGGCGCGAGGCATTTGTTCCCAAGGGCGGCCCCGATGGTGGCGACGGCGGTCGTGGCGGCAACGTCGTCATCCAGGCCGACGCACAGCTTTCCTCGTTGATCGATTATCGCTTTAAGCATCATTTTCGTGCCGAGCGCGGAACGCATGGCCAGGGCGCCCGTCGTAACGGCAAGAGCGGCGAGGACCTGATTCTTAAGGTCCCCATGGGCACCGTAGTCCGCGAGCTTGACCCCGAGACGCAGATCCCGATGTTCGAGATTGCCGACTTGGTGCATGATGGCGAGCACGTCGTCGTGGCGCCTGGCGGTGCCGGTGGCCTGGGCAATACGCACTTTGTGACGTCGGTGCGCCGCGCGCCCGCGTTCGCCCAGCTGGGCGAGCCGGCCGAGGAGCACTGGATTGAGCTCGAGATGAAGCTCATGGCCGATGCCGCGCTCGTTGGCTTCCCCTCGGTGGGCA
Source organism: uncultured Collinsella sp. (assembly GCA_905209765.1). Classification (GTDB taxonomy): domain Bacteria; phylum Actinomycetota; class Coriobacteriia; order Coriobacteriales; family Coriobacteriaceae; genus Collinsella. The sequence continues at coordinate 16,796 of CAJLUE010000006.1, forward strand.
AATCCTCGCTTATCGCGCGCATGAGTGCCGCCCGACCCAAGATCGCCGACTATCCGTTTACCACGCTCGTGCCCAACCTGGGTATGGTGCGTGCCGGCGAGTACTCCTATGTCGTTGCCGACGTCCCCGGTCTTATCGAGGGTGCGAGCGAGGGCAAGGGCCTGGGCCATCAGTTCCTGCGCCACATCGAGCGCACGGCACTCATCATGCATGTCGTCGATTTGACGGGCGGTTTTGAGGATCGCGATCCGGTCGAGGACTATCGCATCATCAACCGCGAGCTCGAGCAGTATGGTGCCGAGCTTTCGGAGCGCCCTCAGATCGTCGTCGCCAACAAGTGCGATGCGCCGGGCACGGCTGACAAGATTGCCGACCTCAAACGCGCCGCGCTTGACGATGGACATATGTTCTTTGCCGTGTCTGCTGTGACGGGTGCCGGCCTCAACACGCTGATGCTTGCCGTAGGCGAACAGGTGGCTAAGCTGCGCGCCGAGTTGGCTGTCTCCGATGAGCCGGTCGATTTGCGCGACGATGAGTGGGAGCGCCGTCGCCTGCAGCGCGAGAAGCGTTTCCGTATTGTTCAGGAAGAGCCCCATGCCTTCCGCGTGGTCGGTCGCGCCATCGAGCGTATGGTTATCCAGACCGACTGGGAAAACGAGGAAGCCGTCATCTACCTGCAGCACAAGTTTGCGCGCATGGGTGTTGACGACGCGCTCGAGAAGGCCGGCTGCCGTGCGGGCGACGAGGTCCGCATTTGCCAGCGCGCCTTTGACTTTGAGGGCGCCGAGGACTTCTCGGAGTACGAGGAGGAGCTTGAGGACGAAGGCGTTGAGGTTATTGACGTAGCCGATGCTGCGGACGAGGGCGTCGAGGCTGTCGATGCGGCAGAAGGCGCGGACAATGTCGAGACCCCGGAGGGCGAGTAGGCCATGTCGCTGCGCGGTGGAATCGGTCTGCCCGAGCTTCCTATCAAGGATGGGCAGGAGTTTAGGCTCGGCATTATGGGTGGTACCTTTGACCCGATTCATTACGGGCACTTGGTTACCGCCGAGCAGGCGCGCGAGTCGCTCGACTTGGACGCCGTGCTCTTTATGCCGGCCGGCTCTCCCGCCTTTAAGCTCGACAAACCGGTGACGCCTGCCGAGGACCGTTATGCCATGACGGTCCTCGCCACCGCTGCGAATCCGGCTTTTTTGGCGAGCCGTTTCGAGATCGACCGTCCGGGCGTGACCTATACGGCCGATACGCTTCATGCCCTTCGCGACTTTTACCCGCCTCAGGTAAAGCTCTACTTTATTACGGGCGCCGATGCGATTATCGATATTGTGACCTGGCACAATGCTGGTGAGATTGCCGAACTGGCAACTTTTATTGCTGCGACGCGTCCCGGCTTTGATATCGATACGGCGCGTGCCCGAATCAAAGAGTCGGGCCTGCCGTTTGACGTGCGTTATATCCAGATTCCGGCGCTGGCGATTAGCTCGACCAACATTCGTAAGCGAGTTGCCCGCGGCATGAGCGTGCGCTATCTTACGAGCGAGTCCGTGCTTGGCTATATTCGCAAACGCGGGCTGTATGCCGATCTGGGTCAAGAAGATTTTGAGTGATGGGGGTCTACGTTGTCGGTAGAGGATCAGTTTGAGGGCGATGAGCGCGCGCTGCTCAAACGCATTCAAGAGCTGCTCGATGTGCGTATGAAGGATAAGCGTAAGCGCTATCTACATTCGCTGGGTGTTGCCGAGACCGCGCTTCATCTGGCCGAGGTGTATGGTGTCGACCGCTTTGATGCCGCCGCCGCTGGCCTGATCCATGACTGGGATAAGGTACTCTCCGACGACGAGCTCGTGGCCCGTGCGTTGCACTACGGCATCAAGGTTGCCGGCTCTCCTTCGGCCGCGACACCGCTGCTGCATGGCCCGGTTGCCGCCTATGAGCTTCCGCAGCTTTTTCCCGAGCTGTCGCCGGCGGTCTTTCAGGCTGTCGACCGTCACACCGTGGGCGCCTGCGACATGACGCCGCTCGATATGGTGGTCTTTGTGGCCGATGCCATCGAACCTAACCGCCACGGCGATTATGCCCATGCGCTGCGCAAGATGGTGGGGAAGTCCTCGCTCGACGAATTGTTCTTCTCCTGTTTTGCGCAGGGTCTGGTCTATGTGATCCAGACCGGGCGCTATCTTTATCCCACGGCTATTACGATTTACAACCATTACGCCCAGCTGCGCTAGCTCGGGTGCGTCTAGAAAGAGGTATTCCATGGCCGACGAGACCATGACCGACGAGCAGATTCTTAAAGATGTGGAGCACAAGAGCTTCGTTGCCACGTCCGACCGCACCGCAGCCTCGCTGTCCGCGAGCGGTGTCGCCGCCGAGGATGTCGCCCGCGCCGCCGCGCAGGCCGCCTACGACAAGAAGGGCGAGGACGTGCAAGTGCTCGATCTGACCGAGCTTTCCGACGTGTGCGACTACTTTGTGCTCGCCACCGGTACCAACAACCGCCAGGTCGATTCTATCGTCGACGAGATCGAGGAGAAGGTTGCCGAGGCTTGCGGTGAGCACCCGTTCTCCATCGAGGGCCGCGAGCAGAAAACCTGGATGCTCATGGACTACGGTTCGGTCGTTGTCCACGTCTTCACACCCGAGGCCCGCGACTTCTATCGTCTCGAGAAGCTCTGGGGCGACGCTCCCCAGCTCCCCCTCAACCTCCTCTAGTAGCTCATTTGAGACGGGGTTTAGCTACCCTCACGCATATCGCCGGGCAGTTGCGGTTTTCCGCACCTGCCCGGCTTTCTTTTTGCCCAAAGGCGGTTAATCGTTGAAGCGGGATTGGCGGCCGAAGGATAGGGCGGTGTCGCCGAATTTGTCTCGGACGGCGTCGATGGCGACGGAGAGATCGCGGCGGTCGCTGGATTGGGCCCCGCGATCATCGACTTCGCAGAACAGGTCGGTCTGAATGCCGCCCTGATGGTTGAAGTCGCTCATACCTACACCTGCCAAGCGCACGTGCATACCTTCCTGCCAGATATTGTCGAGCAGCTCGAGCGCCGCGGCCACAAAGATATTCTCGTCGTCGGTGGGGTGGGGAAGTCGGCGCTGTGCCGTGCGTCCGCTGCCGTACGAATACTTGAGCTTAAGCGTTACCGTGGCACCCGTCAGTCCCTGGCGACGTAAGCGCCGTCCGACGGACTCGCCCAGCAGGGCGATCGCCGCCTCGATGTCTCCTCGCTCGGTCAGATCCCTCGCAAAGGTGCGCTCATTGCTTACCGACTTGACTTCACGTTCTTCGTCCAGGCTCGTGACTTCAGAAACCTCGAGTCCCAGCGCACGCTGACGCATGCGCTCGCCATTCACGCCAAAAATTGCAGCTAGGGTGGACTCTGGCGCGCGTGAAAGCTCGCCGAGCGTATAGATGCGCATGCGACGCAGTCGTTCCTCGGCCGAACGCCCGATTCCGCTCATGGCGGACACGGGCAGCGCGGCCAAAAACCGCTGTTCCGTACCGGGGCGCACAATGGTCAGACCAAACGGCTTGTCGCGCTCGCTTGCGATTTTGGCCACGGTCTTGTTGCACCCAACGCCGATGGAGCACGTCACCCCCAGCGCCGCAACGCGGTCGCTTATACGCCGCGCAACCAGCAGCGGGTCTTCGGGTGCAAAGCGGCCCGGTGTGATATCGATAAAGGCCTCGTCGATGGACACGCGTTCAACGCGCGGGGTCTCGTCGGCGAGAATCGCCATGACCTGCGCGCTCACCTCACGGTAGCGATCAAAGTGTCCGTGCGTCCAAATGGCCTGCGGGCACAGGCGCCGCGCCTCGGCCGAGGCCATGGCAGAATGCACGCCAAAGCGACGTGCCTCATACGAACACGTGGACACGACGCCGCGTGACTCGGCGTCTCCGCCCACGATGAGCGGCTTTCCGCGCCATTCGGGATGGTCGAGCATCTCCACACTCGCAAAAAATGCATCGAGGTCCATCAGGCCCACCGCCGGACCCGTCCAGGGCGGCGGAGTGACGCCCGCAGCATCCTCATAACCGTATGTATGTTCGCGTCTTTCCATGTTATGAGTATACCGCGCAGCTCATGTGGGGTGCGTGGATGCGCTTGCAAATCGCGAATTCTTGTCTAAGATATGGATTTGCCCTCGATTACACCGAAGAAGTTGGTCTCACGGACTTCACCTGCCCGCGTCGATGGCGTATTATGTTCAACTGTTTGTTTGTAGTTGCAGCCTAAAGCTGCTTGGTTGGAGGAGTTTCCTTTGGCAGTCAAGATTCGCCTTGCTCGTCACGGCGCTAAGAAGCGTCCGTACTACCGTGTCGTCGTCGCCGATTCCCGCGCCCCGCGTGACGGTCGTATCATCGAGGAGGTTGGCCGCTACAACCCGATGACCGCCCCCAAGACCATCAACCTCGACCTCGAGAAGATTGCTGACTGGCAGTCCAAGGGCGCTCAGCTCACCGACGCCGTCGCCGCTCTGGTCAAGGCCGCTAACGAGGGTGAGAAGACCGAGACCGTCGTCAAGAAGTCCAAGAAGCAGCTCGCCAAAGAGGCCGAGGCCGCTAAGGCTGCCGCTGAGGCCGCTGAGGGCGCCGAGGAGTAAATCGTGCCTGAGGTTGACGCTGCACAGCTCGAGGGTGAGGCAATGCTCTCAGATCGCATCGCCGATCTCGTCGAATATCTCGTTGTTCAGATCGTCGACGACCCGGATTCCGTGAGCCTCGAGGTCATTGATGGTGACGACGCCTCTACGATTGAGGTTTCGGTTGCCGAGGATGACGTCGCTAAGGTCATCGGCCGTCGTGGCCGTACCATCAAGGCCATTCGCACGCTCGCCCGTGCACTGGCCGCTCGCCTCGACACTGCTGTCGAGGTAGAGGTTCTGGGCTAGGACCTTGAGGTCCCAGTACAAAAACATCGCCCGTGTGGTCAAGCCGCACGGAAGGAAGGGGGAGGTCCTCGCGCAGCCGCTGCGGGGGCTTCCTTCTGTATTGGAGCCGGGTATGCGTGTCGCCTTGACGCCGCCGGCGCTCAAGCGCGACCGTTTTTGCACGGTCGTATCCGTCACCGATACGGGCGATGGCGATTTGGTCTCGTTTGAGGGCATAGACGACTTGACGGCCGCCGAGGGCATCACCGGATGCTACGTGCTGGCAAATCGTGACGACTTCGAGCTCGATTCGCTCGACGCCGCCTATACCGACCTCATGGGTCGCGAGGTGATCGACGAGCGTTTTGGCTCGCTCGGCACGATTGTCGAGATCATGTCGACGCCCGCCAACGATGTTTGGGTTGTCGAGGGCGATCGGTACGGCGAGGTGCTGATTCCCGTGATCGAGCAGGTTGTGCTCGATCTTCCCGACACAGGAATAATTTCCGTCCACGTTATGGACGGCTTGATCGATATGGACAAGTAGGGAGGACAGCATGCTGATTGAGACCCTTTCGGTCTTTCCCGAGATGTTTGAGCCCGTCATGTCCACGTCGATTTTGGGCCGTGCCCGCAAGGCCGGCCTTTTTGATTTTAAGGCGTATAACCTGCGCGACTGGACGCACGACCGCCATCGCACCGTCGATGACGAGCCATACGGCGGCGGGCAGGGCATGCTTATGAAGGTCGAGCCTATTGCTGAGGCAATCGAGGCTATTAGCTCCGAGGGTCCCAAGCCCACCGTGGTGTTCTTCACCCCCTGCGGCGAGCCCTTTACGCAGCATGTGGCCGAGCGCCTGCTCAAAAGCGAGCGCCTGCTGTTTGTGTGCAGCCGTTACGAGGGCGTCGACGAGCGCGCATATGCGTATGCCGATGAGCGTCTGTCGATCGGCGATTACGTGCTCACGGGTGGCGAGCTGCCCGCTATGGTCGTGGCCGATGCCGTCGTACGGCTCATTCCCGGAGCCTTGGGCGACGAGATGAGCAATGTCGACGAGTCCTTCTCGACCGCCGAGGACGGTGGCCTGCTCGAGTACGCGCAGTACACCCGCCCCGCCGAGTTCAATGGCGAGGGCGTGCCTCCAGTGCTCGTGAGCGGCGACCACGCCAAGGTCGATGCCTGGCGTCGCAAAAACGCTATCGAGCGTACCTGTCGCTGGCGTCCCGATCTTATCGAGACGGCACACCTTACGCCCGAGGAGCGCGCGTACGCGCAGGAGATCCTGGACGCTTCGTATTCGCAGAGCGAGGAGTGAGAATGGTTCCATCGCAGCATTCTGCCCTGAGGGGCGCCTTTGAGTGGATCGTAATCGTTGCGATCGCGCTCGCCGCCACCTTCGTGATTCGCACGTTTGTGGTCGAGCCCTTTGTGGTGCCCACCGGCTCCATGGAGTCCACGATCGAGATCGGCGATCAGATCCTGGCGCAAAAGGTGAGCCTTGAGCTCGGCCAGCCTGTCAAACAGGGCGATATCGTGGTGTTCCACAACCCCGATGCCGCGTCCGAGCATGACGTGCTGGTAAAGCGCGTCATCGCCACGGCCGGCCAGACGGTCGACCTGCAGGACGGCAAGGTCGTCGTCGATGGCCAGGCACTCGACGAGGACTATACGACTGGCATGAGCTGGCCGCTTTCCGTCCAGGCGCCCGCTGCCCAGGTGAGCTATCCCTACACCGTCCCTGACGACTGTGTGTGGGTGATGGGCGACAACCGCGAGAACTCTGCTGACTCCCGCTACTTTGGCCCGGTCGACCGCTCCGAATTGATCGCCGTGGCACTTGTGCGCTACTGGCCGCTCAACCGTATCGGCGCTATCAGCTAAAAACCGCTATAGTACAGTACCTAACCGTGTAATCGTTTCGACGAGGGGATATTAGAGGCATGAACGCTTCATCGCTTTCCTTCCAAGACATCATCCTGCGCCTCCAGCAGTACTGGGGCGAGCAGGGCTGCGTCATTATGCAGCCCTATGACTCCGAGGTCGGTGCCGGTACCTTCCATACCGCGACCACGCTGCGCTCGCTCGGTCCCGCCGAGTGGCGCACCTGCTATGCGCAGCCCTGCCGCCGTCCCGCCGATGGCCGCTACGGCGAGAACCCCAACCGCATGCAGCACTACTATCAGTTCCAGGTGCTCATCAAGCCCTCGCCGGTCAACGCCCAGGAGCTCTACCTGGGTTCGCTGGCCGCCATTGGCCTGGACCCCAACGACCATGACGTCCGCTTTGTCGAGGACGACTGGGAGAGCCCGACGCTCGGCGCCTGGGGTCTTGGCTGGGAGGTCTGGCTCAATGGCATGGAGGTCACGCAGTTTACGTACTTCCAGCAGGTGGGCGGCATCGAGGTCGACCCCGTGCCCGTCGAGATCACCTATGGCCTGGAGCGTATCGCCATGTACGCTCAGGGCGTCAACTCGGTCTACGACCTGGTTTGGAGCTACCTGCCCGACGGCACGCCCATGACCTACGGCGACGTGTTCCTGGAGAACGAGCGCGAGTTCAGCGCCTACAACTTTGAGGTCGCCAACGTCGAGATGATGCGTCAGAAGTTTGACGACTACGAGGCCGAGTGCCACTCCTGCCTGGAGCGCAAGCTGCCGCTGCCGGCATATGACTGCGTCATGAAGTGCAGCCATGCCTTCAACCTGCTCGATGCCCGCGGTGCGCTGTCCGCAGTCGAGCGCGCCAACTACATCCTGCGCGTCCGCGCCGTCGCCAAGGCGTGCTGCGAGGCCTATATGGCCGAGGTCGCCGGAATCAACGAGAATGCCGATCAGGAAGGCGAGGTGGCGTAAGCCATGGCAGACGCTAAAGATTTCCTGTTTGAGATCGGTACGGAGGAAATGCCCTCTGCACCGCTGAACAATGCCGTCAAGCAGCTTGGCACCATGATCGCCAAGGGTCTCGACGAGGCCGGTCTGGCCCATGGCGAGGTCCGCGTGATCTCGAGCCCGCGCCGCCTGGCTGCGCTCGTTGCCGACGTCGCCACCGCGACCGACGAGGTTCACGAGGTTAAGCGTGGCCCCGCGGCCAACATCGCCTTCGATGCCGACGGTAACGCCACCAAGGCCGCCCAGGGCTTCGCCCGCAAGTGCGGTGTGGCTGCCGAGGATCTGATCCGTCGCGAGGACACCGACGGCCGTGAGTACGTCTTTGCTGAGAAGAACATTCCTTCCGCCCCGGCCACCCCGATCCTGACGGCCCTGTGCGAGAAGACCATTGCCGGCCTGCAGTGGCCCAACTACCGCTCTCAGCGCTGGGGCCACGAGCACGCTACGTTCGTGCGTCCGGTCCGCTGGATCTGCTGCCTTCTGGGCGAGGACGTCGTGCCCGTGTCGTTTGCCGACGTGACGAGCGGCAACACCACGCGCGGTCATCGCGTGCTTGGCCCCGGTGACCATGTGGTCGCCAGCCCCGCAGTTTACGAGCAGGTGCTCGAGGACGCCGGCGTGCTCTCTGCCGAGCGCCGTCGCGAGGCCATCCTTGCTGGTATCGCCGAGGTCGAGGCTGCGCGCCCCGGCTGCCACGTCGATACGCCCAAGAAGGTCTTTGAGGAGGTCATCAACCTCTGCGAGTGGCCGACGGTGCTTGTTGGTACCTTCGACGAGGAGTTCCTCAAGGTCCCGCACGAGATCATCTGCGAGTCTATGCTCACCAACCAGCGCTACTTCCCGATTTATGACGGCGAGGGCAAGCTGACGCGTGAGTTCGTGATTGTCTCCAACAGCAAGCCCGAGAACGCCGAGCGCGTGATCGACGGCAACGAGCGCGTCGTGCGTGCCCGTCTGGACGACGCCAAGTTCTTCTACGAGGAGGATCTGAAGATCTCCCTCGACGAGTTCCGCGAGCGCCTGGCCAAGGTTGCCTTCCAGGAGAAGCTTGGCAGCGTGCTCGCCAAGTCTGAGCGTATTGAGCAGCTCGCGCTCGCTATTGCCCGCGAGGCTCACCTGGGTGCCCACCTGGCCGCCGACGCCGGCCGCGCCGCTCACCTGTGCAAGGCCGACCTGGTGTCCAACGCCGTCGTCGAGTTCACGAGCCAGCAGGGCGTGATGGGCGGATACTACGCCAGCGCGATGGGGGAGAACGACGAGGTCGCACATGCTATCCGCGATCACTATCGTCCCCGTTTTGCTGGCGACGAGCTGCCCGAGGGCACCGCTGGCTGCATCGTGGCCTGCGCCGACAAGCTCGATACCATTGCCGGCATCTTTGCCATCGGCGAGCCCCCGACTGGCTCTTCGGACCCGTACGCGCTGCGTCGTGCCGCCATCGGCATCATCAACATCCTGCGCGACCGTCTGCCGATCGACCCCACGTCGCTCATCGACTTTGCGCTTGAGCTCTATAGCGAGCAGGGCATTGAGTTCGACGCTGCCGAGGTCGCCCAGCAGGTTCGTGATTTTTTCCACGGCCGTCTGGTGAGCATGGCCCGCGACGAGAAGATCCCGGCCGACACCGTTGCCGCCGTTTCCGCGGTGCACATCATTGCCCCGTCGGTCTTCTTCGCCCGCTGCGCCGCCCTCGACGAGGCCCGCAAGAACGACGCCGAGACCTTCGACAACCTGGCTACCGCTTATGCCCGCGCCGCGCACATCTCCAAGCCCGAGCTGGGCGTGGAGTACGATCGCGCTCTGATGGGCGAGGTCGAGCTTGCGCTTGCCGACGCCTCCGAGGCCGCTCAGACTGCCGTCGATGCCGCTCTCGCCGCCGAGGATTATCCGGCCGCGTTTGCCGCTCTGGCCGCCCTGCGCGCGCCCATCGACCGCTTCTTCGACGAGGTTATGGTCATGGACAAGGACGAGCAGCTTCGCGATAATCGCCTTAAGCTGCTCAACCGCTTCGAGGCTGTGTTCTCCGGTATCGCCAACATCGGTGAGCTCGCCCGCAAAAAGTAAGCTACCCTGCGCATAAGCGCAAAAGGAGCCCCGCATGGATTGCCCGGTCACCGCTCGTCCCACCGTTATCGTTATCTCCGACTCGCTCGGCGATACTGCTTGTGAGGTGGTTCTTGCGGCGTCCGGGCAATTTGATGAAGGGGCTTTTCGTCTCTTACGCCTGCCCAAGGTGAACTCAGTGGAGCAGGTCATGTCGTTTGTGGGCCCGCGTGTCGATGCCGACCATCGCGATATCGCCGTGTTCTATACCATCGTCGACCCTGCGCTTCGCGCCCGAGTGCTCGATTACCTGGGTATGCTGCATATCCGTTCGGTCGACCTGATCGGTCCGACCCTCGCCGTGCTGTCGTCGCTTATCGGTGTGCCGCCCAAGGGCGTCGCGGGCGTGATTCACAGGACCGATGACCGCTATTTCCATCGTATCGAGGCCATGGAGTATTTCGTTGAGCACGATGACGGGCGCGGCTGCGACGATCTGTCGGGGGCCGATATCGTGCTGCTGGGCGTATCCCGCACGTCCAAGACGCCGCTGTCGATGTTTTTGGCCTATCAGGGCTACAAGGTCGCCAACGTTCCGTTGGCGCACGATATGGAGCCGCCCAAGTCGATTTACGAGGTCGATCCGATGCGTCTCTTCGGTCTGATTTCGACCGTCGATGTGATTGCCGAGATTCGCGATAGCCGCCTGGGCGACGACTATGCCCGTGCCGTTGCCGGCTCCTATGCCGAGCCCGAGAGTGTACGCAGTGAGCTCGAGGAGGCTCGTGCCCTCATGAAGCGTCTGGGTTGTTTTGTGGTGCGCACCGACGGCAAGGCGATCGAGGAGAGCGCCTCCGAGATCATCGCTCACCTCGAAGAGATTCAAGAGGCAAGAGCCCGCCGCGCCGCCCGTCGCGCTCAACATAAGTAGCTAATTTGGGACGGGGCTTTTTTAGCTACTCCGGCTGAGGCCGCGAGCTTTTTGGCCGATTGCCGACGGGGCAGCTAAAAAAGCCCCGTCCCAAATTAGCTACTTATGGTAAAGCGTTTTAGCAGTTTCTACAGCTTCTGACCTGCAACTACACTGTAGTGGTATCTTCATAAGGTAACCACCTTTACCTACCGTTTACCGCTAGTTTTAGCACGTTTACCAAACCGCTTATCCTCTGCTTAAGCCCGTTCAAATCCCGCCGTATAGTTCCCTCACGGCCCTCATCCGGCGGGTCGATTCGTCACCACGGTCGCGTGCGAGAGCGCATGGAAGGGGAAGTATCGTGAGCGATTGCAAGAGGGTTTACCGTTTTGGAACCGATGCCCAGGGCACTTGTGTCACCGAGGGCGACAAGTCCATGAACTTCGTGCTTGGCGGCAAAGGCGCTAACCTTGCCGAGATGAGCCGTATCGGCCTGCCGGTTCCCGGTGGCTTTACCATTACCTGCCAGACCTGTGTTGAGTACTCCGGCGCCGGAAACGTCTGGCCCGAAGGCGCACTCGACGAGATCGTTGCCGCCGAGGCAGACCTCGAGGCCCGCTGCGGCAAGAAGCTCGGCGACGCCCGTGACCCGCTGCTCGTCTCGGTGCGCTCGGGCGCCCCGTTCTCTATGCCCGGTATGATGGACACGGTTCTCAACCTGGGCCTCAACGACGACTCCGTCCGGGGCCTTATCGCCCAGACGCAGAACCCGCGCTTTGCCTGGGACAGCTATCGTCGCTTTATCCAGATGTTCTCCAACGTCGTCATGGGTGTCGATGCCGACTTGTTCGAGAATGCCCTGACCCAGGCCCGCCTGGTCGCCGACGTTCGCGTCGACTCCGGGCTTTCGGCCGAGGACCTGCAGGAGCTCGTCGAGACTTTCAAGGGCATTTTCTCTGACAACGTCGAGGCTGCCCTGTATCCCGAGCTCGAAGTCGCCGACGGCAAGCCCGTCTTCCCGCACGATCCGGAGCTTCAGCTGCGCCTTGCTATCCAAGCCGTCTTTGGCAGCTGGATGAACGAGCGCGCCTGCATCTACCGCAAGCAGCACGGCATTTCCGACGACCTTGGCACCGCCGTCAACGTCCAGGCCATGGCCTTTGGCAATAAGGGCGAGACCTCGGCGACCGGTGTCGCCTTTACGCGCAACCCGGCAGACGGCACCAAGGAATTCTACGGCGACTTTCTGGTCAACGCCCAGGGCGAGGACGTCGTCGCCGGCATCCGCAACACCGAGCCCATCGCCGACCTCAAGACCACTCCGGGCCTCGAGTCCGCAGGCGAGGAGCTTGAGCGTGTCTTCCTGACGCTTGAGGATCACTACCGTGACATGTGCGACATCGAGTTCACCATCGAGCAGGGTAAGCTCTGGATGCTCCAGACCCGCGTGGGCAAGCGTACCGCAACCGCCGCTCTACGCATCGCTATCGAGATGGTCGAGGAGGGCCTGATCACCCGTGAAGAGGCCGTGAGCCGCATCGACCCCGCGCAGCTCGACCAGCTCCTGCACCCGCAGTTCGACTCCTCCAAGAAGTACGAGGCGCTCGCATGCGGCCTTAACGCCAGTCCCGGTGCCGCCGTGGGCGAGGTCGTGTTCTCGAGCGATGACTCCGTCGCGCGTTCTGCCCAGGGCCATAAGGTCATTCTGGTCCGCTGGGAGACCAACCCCGACGACCTGAAGGGTATGGTCGCCGCCGAGGGTATCTTGACGAGTCACGGTGGCAAGACGAGCCATGCCGCCGTTATCGCCCGCGGCATGGGTACCCCCTGCGTCTGCGGTGTCGAGCGTTTCCACATCGATGCGGCCGAGAAGGTCGTGCGTATCGAGGGCAGCGATCGCGTGCTGCACGAGGGCGACATCATCTCCATCGACGGCACTCAGGGTATCGTCGTCGATGGCGCTGTCGATTTGGTCTCCGCTGAGCTCACCGGCGACCTGGACACCATCCTGTCCTGGGCCGACGAGATCCGTCTGGACGAGACCGACGGTCACGCCAACCACGTGCGCGTCAACGCCGACAACCCCGAGGATGCCGAGCTCGCGCTCGAGTTTGGCGCCGAGGCCATCGGTCTGTGCCGCACCGAGCATATGTTCCTGGGCGATCGCAAGAACATTATCCAGAGCTTCATTCTGTCCGACGACGAGGCCGTGAAGCAGCAGGCCCTGGCCGATCTGCTCAAGGTCCAGACCGAGGATTTCTTGGCGATGTTCAAGACCATGTCTGGTCGCGATGTGGTCGTCCGCCTGCTCGATCCGCCGCTTCATGAGTTCCTGGATAATCCTCGCGAGCTCGAGGTCGCCATCACCAAGAAGGAGGCCGCCGGCGCCAGCGAGGAAGAGCTCGCCGCCCTGCGTGCCCGCCTGCGTCGCATCGACGGCATGGTCGAGTCCAACCCGATGCTCGGCCTGCGCGGCGTGCGTCTGTCCGTCGTCTTCGGTGACCTGCCGCTCATGCAGGTCCGTGCCGTGGCAACGGCTGCCGCCCGCCTTATCAAGGAAGGCGTTGACCCGCGTCCCGAGATTATGGTCCCGCTCGTTTCCATTACGGCCGAGCACGTTCAGACTCGCGAGGTCATCGAGCGCGTGATCGCCGAGGTTTCCGCCGAGGAGGGCGTCGAGCTCAACATTCCCGTGGGCACGATGATCGAGCTGCCTCGTGCCTGCATGGTCGCCGACGAGATCGCCCTTCACGCAGATTTCTTCTGCTTTGGCACCAACGACCTCACGCAGACGACGTTCGGTTTCTCGCGTGACGACGCCGAGGCCAAGTTCATTCCGCTGTACATGCACAAGAAGATCTTGAAGGATAACCCCTTCGAGACCATCGACTCGGCGGTGCTGGAGCTCGTGCGCATGGCCGTCGAGAAAGGTCGCGCCACCAACCCCGACATGCACTTTGGCGTGTGCGGTGAGCACGGCGGCGACCCCAAGTCCATCAAGGACCTGTTCAACGTGGCCGACGTGGACTATGTGTCCTGCTCGCCCTATCGCGTACCCCTCGCGCGCCTGGCTGCCGCTCAGGCCAAGCTCGAGGCCAAGCGCTCCGCTTAACGGGGTCGCGTTCCATTTGCGCCTTTTAAGTTCCCCTTCGCGCCGTCGCGCCCCTTGTGGACGCGGCGGCGTTTTACGTTGGTTCAATACATTGGCAACTGACGGGAGGACTGCGATGAAAAACCTCACCAGGTATTTGCAACGAGCGCGTCGGGGAGCACAGGTGACCCTGTGCTGGGTGGTCGTTGCGGTCACGGCGCTTTGCGGGATGCCGACAACCGGTTTTGCCCTTCAGGATGAATCGCGCGACGAGCTCTATGGTGATGTGGTCAATCCGCTCACCATTACGGTCAACGATCGCGACTGCACGTTTGTAGATATCGATGACGGCAAGCTCGAGGGCCGTACCTCGATGTACGACAACGTCTCGTTCTACACGGCCGCCGTCAAAAAGGTGTTGCCCAACTGGGCATCGCTTGCCTATAACATCCTTGGCTATGGCGGAGGCGACGACTCCAAGGACTTTTTGTACTGGGACCACGCTGGCAAGGGCTTTGAGAAGGACTTCGGTAAGGGTCACTACATCTATCTGTATGATGCGCTTTCGGGTGGCAACGGTGAGCATTCCGATGGTGCCGACAAATCGAAGCAGAGTGGTCTGACATCTGCAAAAAGCCTCAATGCGGTCTACGAGCGCTTGACCGACGATATCGCCGGCTGTATCGGTCACAAGCTGAAGGGCTCCGATTTCCGTAAAAACGTGCCGCTCGACGGACTGTCGAAAGACACGACTGAGCAGGACGTCATCTATGCCACCATTGCTTGTGTCGACAAGCTCGGCGGCACCTATCAGTACGATTTCAATGGCTTTGGCATCGCGTTCTATAACTTTAGAGTTCAGCAGCTCAACAGCGTGAACAAGCTTCACTGTGCGCCCGAGGACGCGCCGGGCTATTCCTTTGTCGATTCTAAGACTGAGCAGGAGCTCGTTACCTCGGCACTTAACGTCGGCTATGAGGACGCCTCGCAGAGCATCACGCTCGCCCGCGGTACCGAGGAGACGGTCGGCACGAGCACTTCTGAATCCGCATCGTATTCCAAAGGCGGCTCGTGGGGCGCATCGGTGAGCCTCAAGGAGTCGCTGGGCGTGCCCGCAACAGCGAGCGAGGAGATCGAGACTTCGTTTTCGGCCGAAACCACGATGTCCCAGTTGTGGGAGGCGAGTAAGACCGAGGAACAGTCGATCACCACAACGGACAATCAGTCGGTCACCGTCAATATGACGATTCCGGCGCACACGCAGGTCAATAGCAAGCAGACGAGTTCTACCACGACGCTGACCGAGGACTATGACCAGCCGGTGGGCGTGACGTTCGACGTGATCATCTTTAACATGAACGGCGAGTGCTACGACGACAACGCCGCCGTGCAGGAGTTCCATACCGCCGGTTATGACCAGCGCTCGTTCTACACCACCTTTGGCGATCAGTCGACCGACGCTGTGCAGAACCTGTTCCTGCGCTCAATCGCCCATCGTGGCGACGACGGCTACGATACCACCGCCGGAAACGTCACGAGCTGGTCGCATCGCACCAACAACCACATGGTGCGCGCCGTCGATTGGAATTCGGTCCTGGCCGATCGCGAGGTGCCTTCGCGCAACGGCGGCGCTCCGCGCACGTGCAATGTGCTCAACGACATGGCAGCCACCTACCCCATGTCCATTACGGGTTCCAATCTGTCGTTTGAGTCGGTGGCGGTCGATACGCAGTTGGGTACGCCGCAGCCCATTAAGCCCATTTTCAAGATTCTCGTATCGCTGCAGACCGATAAGACCCGAAGGCTTACGGTGGGAGACGAAGACCCCATCTCTTCCTATCGCGTGCGCGCAAGGGACGAGGACGATGTTGACTACTACGGCTTTGTGAAGTCGTCGGGTGACTGGCGCGTGGTCGATAAAAAGGGCAAGGAGTGCAAGTCTGACGTCATCGAGATCCAGACCGACCCTGTCACCCACGAGCAAGTCGTGTTGGGCAAAAAGGCCGGTACCGCCTACGTAAAGTACTTTATCCCTGAGGACACCTATGTGGACGTGAACGGGCATGTCTCGACCAATGACGAGATCGACGCCGCGGCCTACAAATATAAGGTAAGTGACGTGGCGCCCGAGCCGTTTAACGGCAGCATCAAACTCGAGGGCTCGGCACAGACCGTCGTCGGCGTCGAGGAAAAGCTCAACGGCATCGAAGGCCTGTCGGCTACGGTCTATGACACGACGGGCAAGGAAGTCGATAGAGTCTGCAGCTGGGAGGCCCAGGAGCTCGAGAGCAAGGGCATTTCGGTCGCGACAGACGGCACGATGACCATCTCGCAACCGGGCACCTTCCATGTTCGCGCCTTTATTGACGGCGTGTATTCCGATTGGGCCGAGGTCATCGCCGCACCCGCACCGGTCGACCCGATGACGACCGTGGTCGAGACATCGGTGAGCGTTACGTCCGCCTCCACGGGGGGTTCGTCGGCAACGACGGATAGCACGGCTCCTGCCCAGGGAGAGCAGGCCGCTTCCGATGCGAACGCGGCCGAGTCTGCTCCGGCGAGCGACGATGCCACTGCATTGACTGACGACACCGCGCCCGCTGCCGCGAAGGATGCCTCGCCGATTCCTACGGGCCTCGTTACCGTTTTGACCGATATCTGCCGCTACGGCATCGATCATGGCCTCATCAGCACATCAAACAAGGAAGAGATGACCAAGCAGGACTTCGACATCCTAGGCATCCTGTACCTGATGGCAGACAGCCAGGACCTGGTGCCCCAAGACGCCGAGGACGCGATGAATGAATGGGCCCATGACAACTGTAATGACGAAGAGCTTGCCACTTGGAAGCAGCATGCACTTTCGGTGCTGCTCGAATACGGCTATATCGCGCCCGGAACGACCGTGACGACGCCGACGACTGATGCTGCGGACGGCGCATAAGTGCAGAAAGAGTGCGTGTTTTTGTCTTTTTGCGCACGGGCAAAATAGTTCTTGCAGCCAACGTCGTGGCGTGTATACTCGAATACGTTTGTTCAACTACGTGCCGGCCAAGGTGGTACGGCACCTCTAGAAGAGTAAGGAATTGCACATGGATTACATCCGCGCAATCGAGCGTCAGCAGATCCGCGAGGACATCCCGCAGGTCCGCGTTGCCGACAACGTCAAGGTTCACTACCGCATTAAGGAAGGCGACCGCGAGCGCATCCAGGTTTTCCAGGGTGACGTCATCCGCATGGCCGGCGCCGGTGCCCGTGAGACCTTCACCGTCCGCAAGATTTCCTTCGGTGTCGGTGTTGAGCGTACCTTCCCGCTTCACAGCCCCAAGATCGCCAAGCTCGAGGTCGTCCGTCATGGTCGCGTCCGTCGCGCCAAGCTGTACTACCTCCGCGACAAGGTGGGCAAGGCTGCTCGCATCCCCGAGAAGCGCTAAGAAGATCGCAGCGTCTGTCCACTCGTTTGGACAAAAGGGTCACCTTCGGGTGGCCCTTCTTTTTATCTGATTTGCATGCAAGGAGGCCCCGATATGGCCAACATGACGAGCTCGGTTTCGGCATCGCAGGTTGCCGGCGAGCTGGCGAGCGCCACGTTTGAGGAGATCCCCGCCCTCGTGGAGCATTATCGTGAGGATCCGCGCCAGCAAGTGATCAAGGCTTGCGAGCGCGCTCTTAAGCGCCATGCCAAGGAACTTGCCGAGCGCGAGCGCGTCAACGGCATGTACGAGCTGATGCACGAGCTCGGTGGGGATGGCGTGGTCGTGGGCGTCGACGAGGTGGGTCGCGGCTCGGTGGCCGGTCCTTTGACGGTTTGCGCCGTGTGCCTTCCCATGGAGCCGCGCGTCTGGGGCATCAACGATTCCAAAAAGCTCACGCCCGCGCGCCGCGAGCTGCTCTCGGTGAAGATTGCCGAGGTCGCGACGGCGATTGGTTTTTGCCATATCGCACCTGCGGATATCGATGATATGGGCATGGCCCGCGCCATCCGCGCTGCCGTCGCGGGCGCCGTGG
Organism: uncultured Collinsella sp.; assembly: GCA_905209765.1. Classification (GTDB taxonomy): domain Bacteria; phylum Actinomycetota; class Coriobacteriia; order Coriobacteriales; family Coriobacteriaceae; genus Collinsella. The sequence continues at coordinate 34,612 of CAJLUE010000006.1, forward strand.
CCGATACGGGACTCGAGCCCGATTGCGTGCTTATGGACGGTAACCCCTTGGGTGCCGTTCCCAACGAGCGCGACGTGGTGAAGGGCGATGCCAAAATCGCCTGTATCGCCGCGGCGTCCATCATGGCCAAGGTCACGCGTGACGAGATGATGGTCGAGTACGACGCCGAGTATCCCGAGTATCATTTGGCCGAGTCGAAGGGCTACGCAAGCCCCGAGCACATCGAGGCCATTCGCAAACATGGACTTTGTCCGCTGCATCGTGTGAGCTTTTGCGGAAACTTTCTGCAGACTGAGCGTCTTTTCTAGGTCAATTGTGGAGACAGGGACCTCTGGCGTTTTATAAACCTGCTGGTAGCGGGCCGTGTGCAACGTGATTGTTGCGTACGGCCCGTTTTTTGTCGGCATTTGGTCAGCTATTGGTTTGCTTCCGGTACTTACCCGCATGAAAGGTGCCCTCATCATCGGGGCAATGCAGTGTGCGGGAAAGGAGACCCCATGTGTGCCGCAAGCAAAAAGAGCAAGACGCAGCAACTCAAGGAGCGCTGGGAAGACGGCGAGCTCGACTGCGGGGCGATTACGCCCGAGTTTATCAAGGGGCTCAGCCCCCGCGAGCTCGGCATGCTGGGCGAGCTGATCACCATCGATTACTTTACCGAGCGTGGATACACCTTGTTGGAGCAGGGCTATCGTTGCATTGAGGGCGAAGCCGATCTGGTGCTGCTCGATGAGCTCGACGATGTCGTGGTGATGGCCGAGGTCAAGACGAGACGCGTCGCCCTGGATTGCACCACGCGGGTCTTTCCCGAGGAGGCCGTGGACGCCCAAAAGCAGCGTCGGTATCGTCGTATCGCAAGTTGCTATCTCATGGAGCACTATCCCCTCAGGTCGATACGCTTCGATGCCGTGGGCGTCACCATCCGCGGCGGGCATATCGCCGAGATCGAGCATCAGTACAATGCGTTCGATTGGCAGGTATCGTGATGGCGTTCGAGACGTTTGCCGTACACGCGGCCTGCATTCGCGGCGTCGAGGCAATTCCCGTCACCGTCGAGGTCTCGCTTGCCGGTGGCGTTCCGGGCATCCAGATGCTCGGCATTCCGAGTATGGAGGTGATGGAGTCGCGCGGGCGTATCCGGTGCGCCATGCGCTCGGCCGGCTTCGAGATCCCGCGCTCTGGCATTACCGTCAACCTGGCACCCGGCGATATCCGTAAAACCGGCAGCGGTTTTGACCTGCCGATTGCCATCGCGGTTCTGGCGGCCGATGGGCAGATTCCCCGTGACAACCTCGATCGTTGCCTTATCGCAGGAGAGCTTGGTCTGGACGGCACGGTGCTACCCGTCAAGGGCGAGGTGGCGTTTCAGCTGTTGGCGCGCGATATGGGGCTTTCCTTTATCGCCGGTAGGTCCGATCAGCATGTCCCGCTTGCGGGCGTTGACTGCGGGTTTATCGACCATCTATCTCAGCTTGCCCATGGCATGGGGGATGCCGCACGGCATTACCTGGATTCTGAAGTGCTCGAGGCGACCTTTGAGCCCGAGCTCGATTATGCCGACGTGCTGGGGCAGGAGGTCGCCAAACGTGGCATGGCGCTTGCGGCCGCCGGCGAGCTCGGCTTGCTCATGATCGGTTCGCCCGGTTCGGGCAAGACCATGCTTGCGCGGCGCATGACGGGCATTTTGCCCGAGCTTTCTCTCGAGGATCAGCAAGAGGCGCTGTGCATCCATTCGGTCTTGGGCGAGAACATCGATGGACTGCTTGCGGGGCATCGCCCCTTCCGCAGTCCGCATCACAGTATTTCGACCGCGGGACTTATCGGCGGCGGGCGTCCGGTGCATCCGGGCGAAATTAGCCTGGCTCATGGCGGCGTGCTCTTTTTGGACGAGCTCGCCGAGTTTCCCACTGGCGTGCTGCAGACGCTGCGTCAGCCCATCGAGCGCGGCTACGTGAGGATCGTTCGCGTTGACGGGGCCTTTACGTTCCCCTCGCGCTTTCAGCTGCTAGCTGCGAGCAATCCCTGCCCCTGCGGGTTTTTGGGCGATCGCGAAGTGCCGTGTCGCTGTTCGGCGGCGATGGTCGAGCGTTACCGGGGCAAGTTGCGCGGTCCTTTGGCTGATCGTATCGACATGATGATCGACGTGACCCGCCCCGATCCCCAGGTAATCATTGAGGGCGCGGAGGGTATGTCATCGGCCGAGCTGCGCGATTACGTCGTGCGTGGGCGCGCCTTTCGCGCTTGGCGTGAATCCCGTATGGACGATGCGGACACCGAGGCCGAGGAAGACGAGTCGCGGTCCATTGACGGCGTCGTTTCGACATTTGAGCTTGATGAGGCTGCCGAGAAATGCGTGCTCGGCCTGTCGAAGCGCACGCATCTGACGGGTCGCGGCATCGTGCGCCTGGTACGCATTGCACGCACGATCGCCGATGTTGCCGAAAGCGAACGGGTGACGCAGGATCACGTACTCGAGGCGGCGATGTATCAGGGAAGGAGGGACCAATGATGGCCGAGGTGACCTTCGAGCTGCACCCCGGTGATGCGTTGTATCCCGAGACCGTTTTGGAGCTTTCCGATGTACCCCAGACGCTCTATGTGCGCGGCAACCCCGAGGTGCTTTCGACGCCTGCGCTCTCCATCATCGGTGCACGCAAGGCATCGCCGTACGGTCTCGCCGTGGCAGAACTTGCGGCCAAGGTGGCAGTCGAGGCGGGAGTGACGGTGGTCTCGGGCGGTGCGGTCGGCTGCGACCAGGCGTCGGGTTGGGCTGCGGTCAACGCCGGGGGCAAGCACGTCGTGGTACTGGGGACCGGCGCCGATGTTGTCTATCCGCGTTCGAGCGCCGGCCTCATCACGCGCACGCTCGATACGGGCGGCGCGGTCGTTTCGATTTCGCCGTGGGGTATGGGACCGCGCAAGTTCGCCTTTCCGCGGCGCAATCGCGTTATCGCCGCCTTGTCGCAGGCACTCTTTGTTTCCGAGGCGGGCATGCCCTCGGGTACGTTCTCCACGGCGGAGGCCGCTATGGACTTGGGACGAGAGCTCCTTGCGGTGCCGGGCTCTATCCTTTCGCCCGAGTCGCGCGGGACCAACTATCTCATCGCTAACGGAGCCTGCTGCATCATCGACGAGGAATCAATCGAGATGGCTATCTCGCGCATCTACGGCACGCTGCGTTACTCGCGCCCCGATGCACCTGGCATCGCCGATCTGGACCCCACGCAGCAGGCCGTGATGCACGCGCTCATCGCCTCGCCGCTCAAGGTCGACGACATTGCCGCGCTCGTCTCGCTTGATGCTGTCGGCGTGCTCAAGCTCTTGGGCTCGCTCGAGCTCGAGGGTCTTATCGAGCGCATGATGGATGGAAGGTATGCGCCCTCAAAGTTTGCGCTTCACGCCCAGACGCCCTTCGGTCACAATGGAAAGCGTGTCAATTAGAAAGGTGTTTGCAGATGCAGTTCGATCAGGTGACGGTTATCGGTGGCGGTCTGGCGGGTTCGGAATGTGCGATCCAGCTGGCTGATCGCGGGTTTGCCGTAAAGCTGTGCGAGATGCGCCCCCAGGTGAGCTCTCCTGCCCACCATACCGATCACTTGGCCGAGCTCGTCTGCTCAAATTCGTTTAAGTCAACCCGTCCGGATTCTGCGGCGGGGTTGTTAAAGGCCGAGCTTGAGCGTATGGGCTCGGTCTTGCTCGATTGCGCCCATCGCGCGGCCGTTCCCGCTGGCGGTGCCCTGGCGGTCGACCGCGTTACGTTTTCCGAGCTTGTCGAGGCCGAGGTTGCTGCTCGACCCAATATCGAGGTCGTGCATGGCGAGGTTACGCAGATTCCCGAGGGCCACGTGGTCATTGCCGCGGGCCCGCTGTGTTCACCGGCATTGAGTGAAGAGGTCATGAAGCTCGTCGGTGGCGACGCCCTTGCGTTCTTCGATGCCGCGGCGCCGATCGTCGATGCCTCCACGCTTGATATGGACGTGCTGTTCTCGCAGTCGCGCTACGAGGAGCAGGGGAGCGGCGACTATCTTAACGCTCCGCTCAACAAGGAGGAGTACGAGGCCTTTATCGAGGCGCTCACCACCGCCGACCGCGTGGTGCTCAAGGACTTTGAGGGTGGCGACCTGTTCCAGGCCTGTCAGCCTGCCGAGGAAGTTGCCCGCACCGGCAAGGATGCCATCCGCTTTGGTGCCATGAAGCCCGTCGGCCTGACCGACCCGCGTACCGGACGTCGCCCCTGGGCGGCGATTCAGCTGCGCGCCGAGAACAAAGAGAAGACCGCCTATAACTTGGTGGGCTTCCAGACGAATTTGACTTTTGGCGAGCAAAAGCGTGTCTTCCATATGGTTCCCGGTTTGGAGAATGCCGAGTTCTTCCGTTATGGCGTCATGCACCGCAATACCTTTGTCGATGCGCCGCACGTTCTTGACGGCACCTTTGCCGTGCCTGGCACGGGCGTGCGCCTCGCCGGTCAGATCACCGGCACCGAAGGCTATATGGAGGCCGTGGCGACCGGTCTGCTCGCTGCGCTCAACACTTATGCCGAGGCAATCGAGGCGGAGCCTGTTGAGTTGCCGCGAGTGGGCGCCCTGGGCGCGCTCGTGGGCTATGCGACCGATCCGGCAACCGTGGGCTATCAGCCCATGCACGTTAACTTTGGCTTGGTGCCGCCGCTCGAGGACGGCAAGCGCCGCAGTAAGCGCGACCGCTACCAGGCTTATGCGGATCGCGCCCTCGAGGCCCTCGATGCCTACTTGGCCACTCGTTCCGACTTGTTTGGAGGCGACCGGTCATAGCCTTTGACCTGTACGATACCGTCGACTCGTTTATCGCCTACATCGCACGTGTCGAGGGGCTCTCTCCCAATACGGTGACTGCCTATGGATCGCGGCTGGAGCGCTTTGCTGCCTGGTGCGAGCGTACGGGTGTCGATGCACGTATGGCCGACGCGCGTACCGTCCGCGCGTATTTGGCCGAGCTTTCGCGCGAGCAGGTGGCGCCTCGCACCCTTGCGGCACATTTGTCGGCTATTCGGTCGCTTTATCGATGGATGGCTGCCGAGGGGATTGTCGAGGGTGATGCGGTATCGGCGATCGCGTCGCCCAAGCTGCCGCGCGACCTGCCCGGTGTGCTGACGACTCAGCAGGTCGAGGCGCTTCTCAAGACGCCTGATACCTCGACGCCCGCGGGATTGCGCGATGCGGCAATGCTTGAGCTGCTCTATGCCTCGGGTGCCCGCATCTCGGAGCTTGCCGCGCTTAACGTGGAATCCATCGCTTGGTCGGAGCGCGTGGTTCGCCTTTGGGGCAAAGGCAGCAAGGAGCGCATCGTTCCCCTGTATCGTCGCGCACTCGAGGCGACGCGCACCTATGTCGAGCGGGGGAGACCGGAGCTGCTCGCCCAGGCAAAGCACCGCGACGCCGCAGCCGGTCTGCATCCGCTGTTTATTTCTGCGCGTGGCAATCGCATGAGTGCTGCCATGCTCAGGCGTCGGTTCCATATGCTGGCGACGTGCGCCGGCATTCCGGCCGACATCGCGCCGCATGCGATGCGCCACACCTTTGCGACCGATCTGCTCGAGGGCGGCGCGGACCTGCGTTCGGTTCAAGAGCTGCTGGGACATGCGAGCCTGTCCACGACGCAAATCTATACGCATCTTACGCCCGATCGGCTTAAGCGTGCCGTTGCTCAAGCTCATCCCCGTGGCGAATAGCCTTTCGCGGCGGGGACGTCGACGAACATTCAGGTGTGTGGTTTTGATTGCGGGTTGGCAGGAAGAGGCAATCCTGCTATCATTCATCGGGTTGCTTCACGGCAACAGGTTTTTATCACGCACGCGCGGCTACTTCATACCGTGGTGCCCGGGCTTTGGTAGCACATGACCGGGTTGGTTTTGGAGGATGACCCCGCGCGGAGGCAAACCACAGGAGGTTTAACATGGCTACCAAGATTAATATCCGCACCCTGCTCGAGGCCGGCTGCCACTTCGGTCACCAGACCCGTCGCTGGAACCCCAAGATGAAGCCGTTCATCTTCGGTGAGCGTAACGGCATCTACATCCTCGACCTCAAGCAGACCATCCTCGACGCCGACCAGGCCTACACCTTCGTCAAGAACGTCGCCAAGGGTGGCAACGTGCTGTTCGTCGGCACCAAGAAGCAGGCTCAGGAGGCCGTCAAGAACGCCGCTGAGCGCGCCAACATGCCTTACATCAACCAGCGCTGGCTCGGCGGCATGCTGACCAACTTCGTCACCATCCGCTCCCGCATCAACCGCATGGAGGAGCTCGAGGCCATGGTCGAGGACGGCCGCATGGCAGTGCTCCCCAAGAAGGAGCAGGCTGTTCTGGGCAAGGAGCTCACCAAGCTCCAGACCAACCTCGGTGGCGCCCGCGACATGAAGGGTCTGCCCCAGGCTCTCTTCGTCATCGACACCAAGCGCGAGGAGAACGCCATCAAGGAGGCCCAGCGCCTGAACATCCCCGTCGTCGCTCTGATCGACACCAACTCCGATCCCGACGAGGTCGAGTACGGCATCCCCTGCAACGATGACGCTATCTCCGCTGTCACCCTTATGTGCGAGCTCATGGCTGACGCCTGCCTCGCTGGCTCCGGCAAGGAGCAGGTCTCCGAGGCCGAGATGGCCGCTGAGCCCAAGGCCGAGTAAATCAGTCTTAGTTAATTCTTTTTCATCTCTTTGAAAGGAACCACAATGGCCCAGATTACCGCCGCTATGGTCAAGCAGCTCCGCGAGATGACCGACTCCCCGATGATGGAGTGCAAGAAGGCTCTCGTCGAGGCTGACGGCGACATGGACGCCGCTGTCGACGTTCTGCGCAAGAACGGCCTCGCCAAGGCTGCCAAGAAGGCTGGCCGTGAGACCAACGAGGGCGCTGTCGCCGCGTTCGTCTCCGAGGACGGCAAGACCGGCGCTCTGCTCGAGCTCTCCTGCGAGACCGACTTCGTCGGCTCCAACGCTAAGTTCACCGGCTTTGCTTCCAAGGTCGCTGAGGTTGTCGCTACCACCGAGCCTGCTGACGTCGACGCTCTGCTCGAGAAGCCGATGGGCGAGGAGACCGTTTCCTCCGAGCTCACCGAGATGATTCATATCATGGGCGAGAACATGAAGATTTCTCGTTTCGCCGCCCGCAAGGCCGAGAACGGCGCTCTCGCTTCTTACATCCACATGGGTGGTAAGATCGGCGTTCTCGTCGAGTTCGCTTTCGAGAAGGCCGAGACCGCTCAGGCTGAGTCCTTCAAGACCTTTGCTCACGACGTTGCCCTTCAGGTTGCTGCCGTCGCCCCGATTTGCGCTACCCGCGATCAGGTTCCGGCCGAGACCGTCGAGCACGAGAAGCAGATTTACATGGCTCAGGCTGCCGAGTCCGGCAAGCCCGAGGCTATCCAGGAGAAGATGGCTGTTGGCCGTCTGGAGAAGTTCTACAAGCAGTCCGTGCTCACCGAGCAGGAGTTCATCAAGGACAGCTCCCTCACCATCAAGAAGTACGCTGAGCAGGTCTCCAAGGAGCTCGGCGACACCATTACCGTCGTTGCCTTTGACCGTCTGGTCCGTGGCGAGTAAATAAGCTCTTGTAGCTGGTAATGAGCAGGCTGTGGGTTTTACTCACAGCCTGCTTTTTCATGGCTCCCCGTTAAGCCTTTGATATTATGTTATGAGTCTAATTAAAGGAGGATCGCTTTGTCCGACATCCGATATAAACGCGTGCTTCTGAAGCTCTCCGGTGAAGCGCTGATGGGCGATGGCAACTATGGCATCGACCCCAAGGTTACCGATCATCTTGCCAAGCAGGTCAAGGAGCTGCTCGCCGTTGGTCATGAGGTCGGTGTCGTTGTCGGCGGCGGCAACATTTTCCGCGGCATGGCCGGCGCTGCCGGTGGTATGGACCGCGCCCAGGCCGATTACATGGGCATGCTCGCTACCGTTATGAACGCGCTTGCCCTGCAGGATGCCTTCGAGCACAACGATGTTCCCTGCCGCGTGATGAGCGCTATCCAGATGAACGAGATCTGCGAGCCCTATATTCGCCGTCGCGCCATCAACCACCTGTCCAAGGGTAACGTCGTTATCTTTGCCGCCGGATCGGGTAATCCGTACTTTACGACTGATACCGCCGCGGCCCTTCGCGCCTGCGAGATCGGTGCCGAGATTCTGATTAAAGCCACCAAGGTTGATGGCATCTACGACAAGGATCCCGTCAAGTGCGCCGACGCCGTCCGCTTTGACAAGATCACCTATCACGAGGTGCTCGTTCGCGGCCTGCAGGTTATGGATTCCACGGCTACGGCTCTTTGCCAGGACAACCGTATGCCCATTTTGGTCCTCAACATCGATGGCGAGGACACCGTCAAGCGCGCGCTCGCGGGTGAGCCCGTCGGCACGCTCGTCTATCAGGAGGATTAAGCATGGCAGAGAACATCACCGCCCATATGGACAAGTCACTCGAGTCCCTCAAGCACAACTTCTCCAAGGTCCGCACTGGCCGCGCCAACGCCAACATCCTGTCCGACATCACCGTCGACTACTACGGTGTTCCCACGCCTGTCACGCAGGTTGCCGCCGTTAAGACCCCCGAGGCCCACATGCTGCTTATCGAGCCGTGGGATAAGGCGCTCATCAATGCCATCGTCAAGGCCATCAGTGCCTCCGACCTGGGTATTACCCCCAACTCCGATGGTACCGTCGTGCGTCTGCCGTTCCCGGCTCCCACCGAGGAGCGTCGTCGCGAGCTCGTTAAGGAGTGCCGCGAGTACGCCGAGCAGGCCAAGGTCTCCATCCGCAACATCCGTCGCGACTTTAACAACAAGCTCGAGCGCGACGAGGAGCTTACCGAGGACGATGTCCGTCGCGAGCAGGCCAAGGTCCAGAAGCATACCGACGAGTATGTCGCCAAGGTCGAGGAGCTTCTGAAGGAAAAAGAAGCCGAGGTCATGGAGATCTAAGGTGCAATACGACGAGCATAAACTGGTCGAGTACTTTGCCGACGCCCCTGCGGGCGTCGGTTTTTCCGACCTTGACCTCAATAACATTCCGCACCATATTTCGTGCATCATGGACGGCAACGGCCGTTGGGCCACGGCGCGCGGTCTTGCCCGCACCGAAGGCCACAAGGCCGGTATCGTCTCGCTGCGCGAGATCATTACCGCCTGCGTGCGCCTGGGCGTCGACGTGCTTTCGGCCTATGCGTTCTCGACCGAAAACTGGAATCGCCCGCAGCACGAAGTCAACGTTCTGATGCACCTGTTTGCCAAGACGTTTATCGATGAGCTGCCGCTGCTTAAGCGCGAGAACGTCCGCGTTGTCTTTTTGGGCGATATTTCCGCGCTGCCCAAGAAGACCCGCGACGTCTTTGAGCGCGGCCTTGCCGAGTGCGCCGACCATAGCGGTATGACGCTGGCGCTGGCCGTTAACTACGGTGCCCGTGCTGAGATTACCCGCGCTGTCCGCCAGATCGCGCTTGATGCGGCTGCCGGCAAGATCGATCCCGCCGCTATCGACGATGATATGGTGGCTTCGCACCTGTACACCGCTGGGCTGCCCGATCCGGAGCTTGTGATTCGCACCTCTGGCGAGCTTCGTCTTTCGAACTATCTGCTGTGGCAGGTTGCCTATTCCGAGTTCTATGTCACCGATACCTATTGGCCCGACTTTGACCGCTGGGGCCTTGTCGACGCCATTTTGGCCTACCAGGGTCGCGACCGTAGGTTTGGTGGACTGAGCAAGACCGAGGAGGCTTAATCGTGTCCGAACGTCCCAAGGCATCCGCTCCCAAGGCGCCTACTTCCGCGAAGCCCGCGCGTAAGGCTGCCACTGCGGGAGCGCCTGCGGCGAAGAGCAGCTCCGGTTCGTGGCTGGCGGGCTTTATCACCCGTGCCGCCGCCGGTATCGTCTATGCCGTTGTCTTTATCCTGTGCCTGGTTTTGGGTATTGTGCCCACGGCCATCTTCGTGTCCGTCATGAGCGGTCTGTGCTGCTACGAGTTCTTCCGCATGACGAGGCTCGACGGTAAGGTTGCCAACGAGCGCCTTGGAATCGCTGCCGCCGTGCTTTTTCCGCTCTCGGCTCTGGGCGATTCGCTGCTGTTGAACGCCCTGCTGTTCGCTTTGATGCTTGCGGTTGGTATCTGGTATGTCTGGTCTCCGCGAACTCGCATCTCTGACGTTGCCGTGACGCTCATGGGCCCGATCTATACTGGCTTTATGCTGTCTGCTATCGTGCTGCTGCGCGATGCCGTGCCCGGTTTTGCTGGCGCCCTGCTTTCGGTTGGGGTTTGCGCGTCCCTTTGGGTCTCCGACTCGTTTGCCTATATCGTGGGCAGCCGTATCGGCAAGCATAAGATGGTTCCCAAGATCTCTCCCAAAAAGAGCTGGGAGGGCTTTGTCGGCGGCATTTTGGGCTCTGTCTTGATCTGGCTCATCCTGTGGGCAACGCACTTCTATAAGCTGAGCCTGCCCTATGCACTGCTGTGCGGCGTGGTCGTCTCCATCCTGGGCGTTATCGGCGACCTCATCGAGTCGCGTATCAAGCGCGGTGTGGGCGTCAAAGATTCTGGCAATCTCATCCCGGGCCACGGCGGCATGCTCGACCGCAGCGATTCGCTCATCTTTGGCTGCATTACCGCGCAGCTGCTGTTGATGATCGGAGGCGTGCTGTAATGGCTTATCAGACCACCTTCGGTCCCGACGGGCGTCTTCGTGTTGCTATTCTGGGCTGTACGGGTTCTATCGGCACTCAGGCGCTCGACGTGTGCCGTCAGCATGCCGATCGCCTGCAGGTGACGGCGCTGTCCGTTAACTCCAGCACCTCCGAGCTCGTTGCCGCTGCCCGTGAGTTCTCGGTTCCGGCGGTTGCCGTGGCGGACGCCTCCCATGGCGCCGACGCCGTGCTGCAGGAACTGCCCGAGGGCACGGAGCTCGGCGTTGGCGCGCAGGCTGTGTGCGAGCTCGCACGTCGCGATGATGTCGACTGCGTGCTCGTGGCCATCGTGGGCGCTGCCGGTCTCGAGGCGAGTCATGCTGCCCTGACCTCGAACAAGCGTCTTGCCTTGGCCAACAAGGAGTCGCTCGTTGTCGGTGGCGATCTGCTTATGCCGTTGGCGCAGCCGGGCCAGCTTATCCCGGTCGACTCCGAGCATTCTGCCATCTACCAGTGCTATTTGGGCGAGAATCCGCGCGAGGCTCACTGCATTTGGCTTACCTGCTCGGGCGGCCCGTTCTTTGGCCGCACGCGTGACGAGCTCGATCGCGTGACGCGCGCCGATGCCCTGGCGCATCCTACGTGGGCTATGGGTGCCAAGATCACGATTGACTCTGCCACCCTCATGAACAAGGGTCTGGAGCGTATCGAAGCCATGCATCTGTTTGGCTGCGATCTCGTTTTCATTAACGTGGTCGTGCAGCGCCAGTCTAAGATTCACTCCATGGTCGAGTTTGCCGACGGCTCTGTGATGGCGCATCTCGGTGCCTCTGACATGCGCATTCCCATCCAGTTTGCCTTCTCGTATCCCGAGCGTTGGGATACGCCGGCTCCGCGTATCGATTTCCGCGAGTTGGGACAGCTTACCTTTGACGCGGCCGATATGGATACCTTCCGCTGCCTAGCGCTGGCCGAACGTGCCGGCAAGACGGGCGGTACCATGCCGTGCGTGCTCAATGCCGCCAACGAGGTCGCCGTCGATGCCTTCCTGCATGATGGCTGCAGCTTTACCGATATCGACCGCATTGTGGAATCCTGCATGGATGCTCACGATGCGCAGACGGTCGATTCGTTTGAACAGCTTCGCGACATCGATTCGTGGGCGCGTGAAAAGGCCGCGCAGGTGCTCGCCGCAACCCGTTCTTAACCCATAAGGATTGCTTTTTCGTTTTATGGATACTGTTCTGAGCGTTCTCTCATCGGTCTTTTGGGGCCTGCTGATGCTTTCCGTCCTCGTGTTTTTGCACGAGGGCGGCCACTTTTTGGCGGCGCGTGCCTGTGGCGTCCGGGTGACTGAGTTCTTTTTGGGCCTGCCGTGTCGCTTTGATATCCACCGCACGTCTCGTCGTATCGGCACCAAGTTTGGCGTGACGCCGCTGCTGCTGGGTGGCTATGCGGCCATTTGTGGCATGGATCCGACCGACGTCTCGTGTGCCGACCGCGTGCTTGCTGCCATCTATCGCCACGGCCGGGTGACGGTGGCCGATCTTGCCGTCGAGCTCGAGCTGTCTGAGGAGGATGTGCTCGAGGCCTGTGCTTTGCTGCTGGGCTGGGGCTCCATCGCTCCCTGGTATGAAGAAGGGGAAAAGCCTTCGCCCAGTTACTATCCCACCAAGTACCAGACCCTGCCGCGTGACGCGGCGGGTTATACCGTCTTTGACGGCCGTCGGTTCGATCGCGAGCACGCGACTGCCGAGGGCGATGTATGGGAACTGCCGTGCGGCGAGGCCGAATTCCTTGCACGCGAGCGCTCGCACACCTATTTGGGCCAGGGCTTTGTCAAGCGTGCCTTTATGCTGCTTGCGGGCATTATCGTCAATATCCTGACGGGCTTTTTGCTCCTTATGAGCATCTATTCCATCGCAGGTGTCACGGTACCGGTGGATACCAATGTGATTGGCCAGGTTGACGAAGGCTCGATTGCCGCCGCGGCGGGAATCGAGGGCGGCGACGCGATCCTTTCGGTCGACGGAGTATCGTGCTCTACCTGGATGGACGTTTACGATGCCATTGGCAAGGCTGCCGGTAAGGACGATATCGCCATCGAGTACGAGCGTGACGGCAAGCAGCATTCGACCACGGTTGCGCTCAAAGAGGACGAGCGCCTAGGCGTGTATGCCTCTACGCAGGTGGTCCGTTTGGACCCCATCACGTCGGCTCGCCTGTCGTTCTCCTATGTCGTGCAGACGGCGGAGGGCGTGATGCGCCTGCTCCAGCCGCAGCATACGATGGAGATTCTCGATCAGTCCTCTTCGATCGTGGGTATTAGCGTTATGTCCTCACAGGCTGCTGCCGCCGGCCCTGCTACGTTCCTTTCGTTTGCCGCCCTCATTTCGTTCTCGCTTGGCTTTATGAACCTGCTGCCCATCCCGCCGCTCGATGGCGGCAAGCTGGTCATCGAGATCATTCAAAAGATTGCGGGCCGCGAGCTTCCGCTCAAGGTCCAGACGATTGTGAGCTATGTGGGCATCGCGCTCTTTGCGCTGCTGTTTGTCTATATGCTTCGTTCCGACGTCCTTCGATTTATTCTGTAGGGGAGTGTTTGGATTGTCTTTATCCCATCCTTTGCCTCGCGAGCTAACACGTCCCGTGCATGTGGGCGGCGTGCAGATCGGTGGCGGCGCGCCGGTGGTGGTCCAATCCATGACTTGCACCGATACCGCTGATGCCCAGGCAACGCTTGCGCAAGTGCGCGCGTTGTCGCAGGCTGGCTGCGATATCGTGCGCGTGAGCGTGCCTACCGAGGCCTCGCTTGAGGGTTTCCGCACCATCTGTGCCGAGTCTCCGGTGCCGATTGTCGCCGATATCCACTTTAACCATAAGCTCGCCATTGGTGCCGTTGAGGCCGGTGCTGCCAAGCTGCGCATCAATCCCGGTAATATCGGCGATTGGGCCAAGGTTGACGCGGTGATCGATGCTGCGGGTGCCGCGGGCTGCGCGATTCGTATCGGCGTCAATGCCGGTTCACTTGAGCAGGATATCGCCGAGCGCGACGACCTCACGCAGCCCGAAAGGCTCGTGATGTCGAGCGAGCGTTTCGTCAAGCATTTTGAAGACCGCGGTTTTACGAACATTGTGCTTTCGGCTAAGGCCCATAGCGTGCAAACGACGCTCGATACCTATCGAGCCCTATCGCGTGAGATTCCCCACGTTCCGCTTCACCTGGGCGTAACCGAGGCGGGTATCAAGCTACAGGGCACCATCAAGAGCTCGGTGGGCCTTGGTATCCTGCTGTCTGAGGGTATCGGTGACACCGTGCGCGTCTCGCTCACGGCCGATCCGGTCGAGGAGCCGCCGGTCGCCTGGGGCATTTTGCAGTCTCTGGGCCTGCGTCGCCGTGGTCCCGAGATTGTTTCGTGCCCCACGTGCGCCCGCTGCCAGGTTAACCTGATTCCTATCGCCGAGGAAGTAACCGAGCGGCTTAAGAACTATGCCGCGCCGCTTTCGATTGCCGTCATGGGATGTGCCGTTAATGGCCCCGGTGAGGCTTCTGATGCCGACCTAGGCGTGGCCTGTGGACGTGGTCAGGCCCTGCTCTTTTCGCATGGCCGGATCATTGGTAAAGTAGCTGAGGACCAAATTGTCGACGCGCTTATGGCCGAGGTCGACAAGCTTATTGAGGAGAAATAAATGACCCGAGCAATGTATATGTCTAAGCTCTATGCGCCGACGCTCAAAGAGGATCCGGCCGACGCCGAGCTTGCAAGCCATCGCCTGCTGCTTCGTGCCGGTATGATCCGTAAGGAGGCCGCCGGTCTGTATTCCTATCTGCCGCTCGCTTGGCGCTCGATTCGTAAGATCGAGAATATCGTGCGCGACGAGATGGACGCCGCCGGCGCCCAGGAGCTTATGATGCCCATTATGGTCGATGCCGAGCTGTGGCGTGAGTCCGGCCGCATCGATGCCTATGGCAAGGAGCTCGTGCGCTTTGACGACCGTCATGGTCGCGAGTTTGTGCTGGGCCCCACGCACGAGGAGACCGTCACGGCCCTGGTGCGCAATGAGCTGCGCTCCTATAAGCAGCTGCCCGTCAACCTGTACCACATTCAGGACAAGTTCCGCGATGAGTTCCGTCCCCGCTTTGGCCTGATGCGCGGCCGCGAGTTCATCATGAAGGACGCCTACAGCTTCTCTGCCACGCAGGAGAGCCTGCAGGAGGAGTACGACAAGATGAAGCAGGCCTACGCCAACATCTGCGAGCGCTGCTACATCAAGGCTCTGCCCGTTGTCGCCGACTCCGGCGAGATCGGCGGCGACACCTCCGTCGAGTACATGGCTCTGGCCGACGCCGGTGAGGCTTCGCTCGTCTACTGCGACGATTGCGGTTTTGCTGCCGATGACGAGGCTGCAAGCACCAAGGTCGTTGTGACCGAGGGCCCCGGCGATGGCACGCTCACCAAGGTCGAGACTCCGGGTATGGGCACCATCGAGGCCGTTGCCAAGTTCTTTGGCTTCCCCGAGAACGGCACGCGCAAGTCGCTGGCGTTGATCGACTCCGAGGGCAAGCCGGTCGTGGCCATTGTCCCGGGCGACCACGAGCTCAATGACTGCAAGGCCGAGCATGTCTTTGGCAAGGGCTACCGCATGATGACCGACGAGGAGCTTCAGGCGAACGGTCTGCACAAGGGCTTTATCGGACCGGTTAACCTGCCCGAGGGCATTCGTCTGGTGTGCGACGAGAGCCTGCGCGAGTCTAAGCAGTGGGCCTGCGGTGCCAACGAGGTCGATTATCACTTTACCGGTGCCTGCCCCGAGCGCGACTTTACCGTCGACGAGTGGGCCGACCTGGTCACCGTCGTTGCCGGCGATCCCTGCCCGCACTGCGGCAAGCCGCTCTCTGCTGCTCGCGGCATCGAGGTTTCCCAGGTCTTCCAGCTGGGCACCAAGTACTCCGAGGCCATGGGTGCCACCTTTATGGACGAGGACGGCAAGGAGAAGCCGCTTATCATGGGTTGCTACGGCGTGGGCGTGTCTCGCTCGCTCGCTGCCGTCGTGGAGCAGCACAACGACGAGCACGGCATCGTCTGGCCGGTCTCCGTTGCCCC
>CAJLUE010000007.1 GCA_905209765.1 uncultured Collinsella sp.
GATACTTAAACCACAGCTTGGCGTGCTCGGACTCGTTGCCCGCCGTCTCGGCAAAGATATTCGAGATCTGAACGTAGCCATCCTTCTTGGCCTTAGATGCGTAGTAGCGATACTTGGTGTGCGCCTGGGACTCACCAGCAAAAGCGGTCTCGAGGTTCTTCTTAGTCTGAGAGTTCTCAAAATCCATAGGTGTACTTCCCTTCAACACATGCCGCCCGTAGGCTTCAAGCGGCCTTGTCTTTAGGGTGCCCTCATGTCGAAAATCTAAACCTTACAATCCTGTTTTTCAGATTCGGGTAGGCTACACGCTTAGCCAGCGGTCACCCTCCACGCGGCAAAAGCCCTCACGCTCCAAGTCGGCCAAAATGCCTGCGACGAGATCGTGATCGACCGGCTCGCGGCCTGCTGCCGCCTCCATTTCGTTTACACCCGCCACGGCCTCGGCGAGTGTGATGCCCGCCGGCCGCCCATCGCGCGCCGCCAGCAGCATGCGCACAATATGAGCGCGCTTTTGGCGACGCGAGCCCTCAAACTTGGACTGACGACTATAGCTCGCCGAGCGCCTGGACGGATTGGGCAGCGCCTTCTTAAGATACGCGCCATAATCCAGCAGCGCGTAATACCATGCGCGCGGTGTGTCGGCATCATCGAGCGGCACGGCAAAGGGAGCAATCTCATCCGCCGTCGAACCGGGAGCTGCCGGACAGGCGGCCTGAATCAGCGGCACCAGCTCGCGATCGGGAACGGCGGGCACATCGGGAAAGAAATGATGCAGAAAAACCGTGCGCACGTTGGTCTCCAGATACACCCCCGGAAGATCGAACGCAAACGACCGGATGCCCTGCGCCGTCGCCGGGCCAATACCGGGCAGGGCGACCAGGTCGCGCGTCTCACGTGGAAACTCCCCACCCCAGTCTTCCATAACGCACTGAGCGGCCCTGTGAAGCGCCAGAGCGCGTCGGTTGTAGCCCATCCCTTGCCAAGCGTCCAAAACATCGGAAGGCGCGGCCTGGGCAAGCGTCTGCACGGTTGGAAAGCGATCGAGCCACGCGGGCATACGCGTCTCCACGCGCGGCACCTGCGTTTGCTGCAGCATAACCTCGGAAAGCCAAATAATGTACGGGTCGCGCGTGCGGCGCCACGGAAGGTCGCGATAACGCAGGACCCCTTCCGAACGAACCATCGAACGAAAGGGGTCCTGAATCATGGCTATGCTCCTTATGCGGCGCTATTCCTCCTGGCAAGCGCACACACAGGTGGCGTACTCGGGAAACGCATTGCGGTCGGCGAACTTGGAATCGACGGCCGGAAACTGGCGGTGAGCGACGATATCGCCCAGCGAAACGGAATCGAGGTAGTCGCGCATCAGCGCTTGAGCTCCGGCCCACAGGGGATGATAACAGCACGTGCCCATGCGTGCACAGTCGCCATCGGGCGCGGTGCAATCGTTCATGACCATGGGGCCCTGAACGGCCTCAACGACCTGGCGGATGGTGACATCGTCGGGGCTGACCTTAAGACGCATGCCGCCATGGACGCCACGCAGGCTCTCCACAATACCGGCCTGAACCAAACCATGCTGAATCGAACGGGCAAACGAATACGGGACATTGACCTCTTCGGCGGCGGTGCGAACAGAAAGCAGACGCTCCGGGTCCTCGGCAAGCATCGCGAGCATGCGAAGGGCGTAATCAGTCTTCCTCGATATGTCCATTTTTCCCCTTTCAAGGAATAGGAACAGCTCGAACGAGCTCCGGAGCCGAGCTTGCGTCGAGACACCAATGACCGTATGGACGCCCAAATAGCAAAACGGGTGCCCACTGAATGCCGTGTTTGAAGCCTCTTGCATCAAAAACGGCCCATAGTGCAATTTAGTATAACCTAACCCCCTGCTTCGTTGAACAGGTGTTGTGCAACAAACGCCTTGTTTGAACACAGGTCTCAAACGGAGCTTGTCCGGGAATTGGAAGGATTTGGTTTTGGGCAAAAGGAGCCGATGGGATCAAGGTCCTATCAAATGCAAAAAGCCACGTCCGAAGACGTGGCTTTAATTGCGTTGGCGGGAAGTACGGGGCTCGAACCCGCGACCTCCGACGTGACAGGCCGGCGCTCTAACCAAACTGAGCTAACTCCCCAGGCAGTCGTTCGCGTTTGTTTCCGCTCGCGTGCGCTGCGGGGATTAGTATACACAGAAGTCTGTCCGGCGCGCAACAACTTTTTTGAAAAAATTTTTGGGGCCATCCGGGAGGGTTTCCGGGGCTGGGGGCGGGGGTTAAGTTTGCTGCTCTACAGTCCTGCGCAAGACGGAAAGCACATTAAGTGCTTTCCTTTGCGTGCGGAACTCGCGACAAACTTAACCCCCGCCCTCGGCCCCGGAAACCCTCCCTGCCGTCACATTATTCAACCAGTTTTGCGGGCGTGCGCCGCTGCGCGGCTAGCCCGCATGCTCCGCGGCGGGGTTGGTCTGATGGATCTTGTTGAACTACCGTCTTTGGCTCAAAGAAAAACGGGAGATGCGTTGTGCATCCCCCGTTTTTGTTGCACCTACTCCAAGTCAATAAATTTGGTGCTCAGGATCTTGCCGTCCTTGACGAGCATTCTGGCCATGGTGGGGCCTCGGCTGCCTCTGGGATAGCTGGCGCTACCGGGATTGAGGACCAGGCAGCGGCCTACTTGGGCTTCTTTGGTTACGTGGGTGTGACCGTTGATGGCTACGTCTACGGATCCCACGGGAAGGTCTTCGCGGTAGTGGGCTACGGCGAATTTGAGGCCTTCGTAGGTGAAGATAGCCAGACGGTCTACATCCGGGCCGTAGTCGCGGTAGTAGTCGTTGTTTCCTAGGACCGCTCGCACAGGGGCGATGGTGCATAGATGCTCGTAATCCATCTCTGAGGTGAGGTCTCCGGCGTGGATAATCAGATCTGCGCCTTTGAGCTCGTCCAGAAGCGCGGGCGAAAGATAGCCGTGGGTGTCCGAGATGATGTCGATGCGCTTGGCGCTTGCACTGTTCATGGGATCCCTTCTGCAAAACCGATTCGACGTATATACAAAAAGCCCCACGGCTCCGCAGACAATTGGTCTACAGGGCTGCGGGGCCAGTGTACTAGAGGCTCAGGGCCTTCTTGAGCGGCACAACGCGGCGGCGCGAAACCGGCACGCGTTCGTCGACGCCCGTAATGCCCAGTTGGATAGCGCCCGAGGGCACCGTCTCGACATCCGTGACGCACGCCAAGTTGACGATATAGCGGCGATGAACGCGAAAGAAGCCAAAGTCGCAAAGCTTGGCCTCGAACTGCGCCAGCGAAGTCGTCGATAGAAAACGATCATCGACGGTATAGATACAGGAGTAATCGTCCTTGGCCATGATGAAGCGAATGTCATCCACGGGGATGAGGACCTTACGGCCGCCCTTTTCCACCGGAATGCGCTCGATGGTGGCTTTGCTGTCCGTGACGGGCTTGGTGTGCTGCATGACCTTCTCGATCGCGCGATCCAGGCGTGCCTCCTCAACCGGCTTCATGAGGTAATCGACGGCATCAACGTCGAACGCCTCGACGGCATGATCGCTATACGCGGTCACAAACACAATCGCCGGCGGATTCTTAAGCTTATGCAGTGCCTCGGCAAGCTGCAGGCCAGAAGCGCCGGGCATCGAGATATCGAGAAATACGACATCGACGCGGCTTTCCATCAACATCTCAATGGCGGAGCGGACGCTCGACGCCTCAGTGATCGTGCCGATCTTGCCCGTCTGCTCGAGCAAGAAGCGAAGTTCCGAACGGGCCGGGGCCTCATCATCCACAATCATCGCACGCAGCATAGGGATTAAACCTTTCGTCAACAAACTAGGCTGGGCATCCGCCGCTTGGCGTTGAGCCCATAGCCTTTTATTTTACTCTTGAATGTCAAAGATGCTCTCTGACAAATCAAGATGCAGGAGCACTTTGGTGCCCTTGCCCGGCGCCGATTCGACGTGCGTATAAGAGTGCGGTCCATAAAAGCGATGGATGCGCTCAGAAATATTGTGCATGGCCACGCCGGCGCCGCCGCCTTGCGGGGAACTGGCATCGGGGCGGGCGGAGCGCTCATCAAACAGCCTGGCGGCGGTGCCCTCGTCCATGCCCACGCCGTTGTCGGCCACGGCAATCAGGATTGCGTCGTCGCCGTCTTGATGGACGGTCACATCGATCTGCAGGGCATCGCCATCGCCCATGCCATGCCGCACGGCGTTCTCGACAATGGGCTGGATTACAAAGGCCGGGACCAACGTGTCCTCGACATCCTCGGAGACATCGAAGGCCGCCAGTACGCGGTCCTCGCCAAAGCGCGCCTTCTCAAACGTCAGGTAGCGCTTGGTCTGGGCAACCTCGCGCGAGACCGGGATAAGCGACCCCGAGTTGTCGAGCGTGGCGCGATAGAACAAGGAAAACTCGCGCAGCAGCTCGCGGGCACGCAGCGGGTCGGTACGCGTAAACGACGCGATGGTGTTGAGCGTGTTGAACAGAAAGTGCGGGTTGATCTGCGCCTGCAGGGCACGCACCTCGGCACGGGCCGTCAGTTCCTTTTGCACCTCGAGCTCGTGGATGGCGAGCTGCGTGGACAGGATCTCGGCAAAACCCGAGGCGAGCGCATACTGGGTACGGTCGACGGCACGCGGGGTCTTGTAGTAGAACTTGAGCGTGCCGACGGTGCGGTCGCCCACCTTGATGGGCGCGATGATGCCGGCGGGAACATGGTTGTGCGAGCCATCCGAACCCACCACGTCCACCACGCGGTTGAACGACTGCACGATGCCGTGCTCAATGACGTAGCGCGTGGCAAGCGTATGGATGGGCGAATCGGGCAGCAGCTTTTCCTCGAACTCGCCCGCGCAGGCCAGCACGTTGCTCTCATCGGTGATGGCAACGGTCATGGCACGTGTCTCGGGCAGAATACGCCGGCACACCAAAAGCGCCGATTCCTGCGTCAGGCCGCCCTTAATGTCCTCGAGCATGGCCGAGGCAACCGAGAGCGTCTCCTCGGTGTACTGGGAGCGTACCGAATCGGGGTTGAGCGTCAAATAGATAAAGATGCACAGGAAGATGCACAGCAGCGCACAGGCGATCACCGTGGCAATCGGCTCAATGCCAGTCGCCAGGGCAAAGATAAAGTACACCAACACGCAAACGGCGCAGACAACGGCGATGATGCGAAAGATTGAAATTGAATTATCGCGCTGGGCGCGGCGGTCGATCATTCAGCCCCCTCCAGGATGCTAATCAGTTGTGCGTCGCGCCAAAGTTCGTCCATGATCTTGGGCCAGAAACTCTGAAAACGCAGGTAGCTTGCGGCGTTTTGGCGGGCATAGGTCTTGGCCTCGTCAATACCATGACGCCAGATGCGCAGATACCCCTCGTGCTCGCGGGTAAACATGCTGCGAACCATGGCGGTCTTGCGCACGCGGTCGTCGAGCTCGCGCGAGATCCACGGACCCGGATAGGGCATGAGCGATGCGGCCGTAACCGGAATGAGCTCCTTTTGGTGCGCAGCGAACGTCAGCTTGGCCCGCTCGTAGTACCAACGGTACACGTCCTGCATAAAGCGCGGCGAGCGCTTCTCGGACTCGGGCGGCAGGTGGCGCACGGTCCACTCGTTATCGAACCACACGTCATAGCCGAACATGCGCATGTTAAACAGGTAGTCCAGATCCTCGCCGCGGGTGATAAACGGGTCGAAGGCCACGCGCGTAAAGGCGCGGGCATGCAGGGCCACAAGGCCGCCGCACACGTAATTGGAGCGCGAGATGCGGGTGCCCGAGAGCGCCTTTTTCATCCAGCGATTGAACTCGATGCGCTTGGTCCACCAGCGATGGCAAATGCCCGCTTTGTCCGTGGGAGCCAGCGGCGACCCGTCACGATCGTAAAAGTATCCGCTCTTGACTAAAATCGGCAGGCCCTGACGCGTCTGTTGGCCCAGCGCATAGGTCGCACGCTTCATAAAGTCGGCATCGATGACGGTCTCGTCGTCATCCAAAAACACAACCGCGTCGTGCCCCAGCACCGCCGCGCAGGCAAGACCCATGTTGCGGATGGCACCGTAGCCGCGCAGGCTCACGCACTCGCCCGAGCCTTTGGGCGCAATCTGCGCCACGCGGTCGGCAACACGCGAAGCCTGAGTATTGGTAACGATGGTGACCTTAAGTGTGGGATGCGCATTGACGATTTCGTGCACGCGATGGGATACGTCGGCCGTGGCAGAAACCGGACAGACCACCAAAAGAATGATGCGCGGAATGTCGCGCACCTGTTCGAGCGAAGTCAGGCAGCGATCGAGTTCCGGGTTGGCGGCATTGAGCGACGTCGAGTGATCATAGGTGCCGGGAGCGTTTGCTTGGGTATCATCGCCCGCCCAATATGTTGGGATCACAACCGTGGCGTTCATACCTTTGCCCTCCTTGCAACACAAAAACGGGGCGCCGCCAAACACAGGCGACGCCCCGCGACCTAGCTGATTCCATCATACCCACTTGGGCTAAACATTGTTCGGAAGTCAGAATGATTTATGCGGCCACTTCCAAAAGAGTACTGCAGATAGGCACAATTGCCGTACTGAGCCCGGTTGTCTTACGCCGCCGCCTGAGCCATGCGGGACAGACGGACCAGCAGCACAAAGCCAACAACCAGCAGAACGCCAATAGAAAGGACGCCCAGCGACGGGTTGCCGGTCAGCGAGGTGACAACCGACACCAGGAAGGTGCCCATAACGCTTGCGTAACGGCCAAAGATATCGAAGAAGCCGTAGTACTCGTTGGACTTTTCCTTGGGGATGATGCGGCCAAAATAGCTGCGGCTCAGCGCCTGCACGCCGCCTTGGAACAGGCCGACCAAAATGGCGAGCACCCAGAACTCAAAGGCGGTCTTTAAGAAAAACGCGGCAAAGAGCACGATGCCCATATAGGCGGCGACGGCCACCAAGATCATATTGAGTGTGCCCACGCGACCGGCGAGCTTGCCGTAGATGATGGCGGACGGGAAGGCCACAAACTGCGTAACGAGCAGCGCCAGCACCAGCTGGGTCGAATCGATGCCAAGAGCCGATCCGTAGCTGGTTGCCATGGAAATAACCGTGTGCACACCGTCGATGTAGAAGAAGAACGCGATCATGTAGACCAGCACGGTCTTGTTGTGGGCGATCTCGCGCATGGTGTGTCCGACCTCGGAGAACACGCCGCCCACGATGTGGCCGATGGTGTCCTGGGGACCGCGCTCGCGACCGTACTTTTGCTTATAGGTGCGAATGAGCGGCAGGGTAAAGATGAGCCACCAGGCACCGGTGATGACAAACGACAGACGCGTTGCCAGCATGGTGGGGACGCCAAGAGCGGGGCCACCCATGATAAGCGCCAGGCAGATGATGAACGGCACGGTGGAACCGATGTAGCCCCAGGCATAGCCCGAGCTGGACACGGCGTCCATGCGCTCGTCGGTGGTAATGTCGGGCAGCATGGCGTCGTAGAACGTCATAGAAGAGTTAAGGCCGATGGTGCACAGCACGTACACGGTCAAAAATGCCATGGCGGACATTGGGATAGCCTGCGCCAGGCAAAGAACCAGGCCCGTGAGGAAGAAGCCCAAGAAGAACTTGATCTTGTTGCCGGCGTAATCGGCAAGCGCGCCCAGAATGGGCATGAGCATGGCAATGACCAGCGAGGCAATCGTCTGCGCGTTGCCCCAGGCGACCACCAGGTCTGCCGAGGAAGCACCGGTATTGATGGCGTTAAAGTAGATGGGCACCACCGAGGTATTGAGCAGCACGAGGGCCGAGTTGCCCACATCGTACATAACCCAGTTACGCTCGAGCTTGGTGTATTTCATGGACAGGGCCCCTTCGTATTTCGCCCGATATGCAGTTAGTTCATCGTACCCCAATTGTCCAGAGGCGCCGGTAAGGATTCGGCAAAGGGGCACGCACGAGCCCTACTCCTCGCGGTCGAACTCTTCGTCGGCGCCGAGCACGCGACCGCTGTAATTGACGTGGTTGGTCACGGCTTCCATATCGCCGGTCTCGATAAAGCGGGCGACGGTGAGCTCGTAATCGAGCAGTGCGCGGTCAAAGACCTCGGGGAAGCTCTCGGTCGAGACTTCATCGGTAAAGGGGCTCTTCCATGCCAAGTGGCCCAGATTTCCGGTACGCTCGGGCAGCTCGGTCGTCACGCGGTGCGCAAGGCCGTCGAGCAGCGAATAATCGTGCACCAAGCCCTCGAGCAGGGCAATCGCACGCGTCTTGGCCGAACCGGCAGGCTCGATAGTGCGGTAGAGCAGCTGCATGTCGGCTACGGCGCCGCCGTACTCCCCCGCCGGGATGTCGATACCGTACACGCGCCCGGCGACGTAGCTCATCAGCACACCGGCAACGCGATTGATGCGGTCGGTAGTGACGATCTCGCCCGCCGGCGGATAATCCTCGACCGTTGCCCCATCGCGCTTGAGCTGCAGCATCAGCACGTCCAAGTCGCTTTCGAGCACGGCATGAACTTGACTGCCCGAAGCCTCGAGCTCGGGATCGGACTCGACAATGCCAAACTGCTGCTCGTAGACAAAGGGATGGGCATTGCGATCGAGCACATAGTGCGACAGCAGGCCCATCGCAAAGGCGCGACCCAGATTGGCATCGCGCGGCTGCAGGTGCGACACGCCGTCGCGCAGGCACGAGAACTGGCGCGACATGCGCGAGCGGTGCATGACCTGAGCAAGCGACATGCAGTCGGAAATGCGCGGCGTGAGCATGTGAAAGAAGAACGGGTCGGGACCTTGGTTTCCCAGGATAAAGGCGATGCGCTCCTCGTCGGACGTGATAACGCCCTGCGGAAGACGGTCGATGCTTTCCTCGCCAAACAGATGATGCGTAATGAGCGCGGGCATAATAATCCTTTCGATTTCATTCGATGCAATCCATTATGCCCACCGCACAGTCATGCCAAACCTGTAACGGCAAACGATGACACACCGACCCTTACGCTAGCCCCAAGTGCGATTTGACCTCGGCAGCGCGACGGCGGGACACGGGCACCGTCGAGCTCACACGGTCGAGCCTGAGCTCCATCAGGCCCGTGGAGCCGATCTCGACATTGTGCACATCTTCCAAATTAACCAGATAGCTGCGGTGGACACGGATAAAGCCCTCGGAGGCCAGGCGCCGCTCGAGCGAGGAAATCGACTCATTGATCAGGTACGTCCCCTCGGCGCAGACGGCGTTGCAAAAATCGGCGCGCGCCTCAAAGTAGCAGACATCCGCCACGGGAATGAACACCTTTTTGCCCCCGCGATCCACCGTCAGGCGCAAAGGCTGGCGCGGAGCATGGACGACACGGCGAGCGCCCAGGGCAGTCTCGATCTTGTCGAGCGCCTTTGACAAGCGGGCATCCTCGACCGGCTTGACGACGTAATCGACAGCATCGAGGTTATAGGCATCGGCCGCATACTCGGCAAATGCCGTCACAAACACCACGACCGGCGGCGTCTTTAGGTTCTGCAGCGTCTCGGCAAGCTCAATTCCCGAGCGACCGGGCATGGTAATGTCTAAAAACAGCACGTCGGGCTTGTTCGACAGAATCGACTCCACGGCTTCGGTGACATTGCCCGCCTCGGCAATCTGACCCACACGCGTATCCTTTTCCAACAGATAGCGTAGCTCAGCCCTAATTGGAGGCTCGTCATCAACCACCAAGGTGTTCCAGCCTTCGGACATATGTGCTTCCCCTCTTTATCTCTCAATCCAACCGCGTGCTACACCGTCAACGGCGCCGGCTCATGCGGCTCGCCGTTCAACTCAACGATGACCTGCGTTCCCACGCCCTCCTGGGACTTCACGCGCATGCCGGAATCTTCTCCGTAAAAGAAATGGATGCGCTGAAGCACGTTGAAGAGCGCCAGGCCGCAACCTCGCTTGACGGAGCCGTCGGCGGTAATGCTCTCGGGTTCCTCTCGGCGATGCTGCTCAAACAGATGCGCGCAGACTTCTTCGCTCATCCCGATGCCGTCATCTTCGACGATGATCTCCAAGCCGTCATCGGTCTCAAAAGCCCTAACACGAATAGAAAGTGGCTCGATCTCGCGCTGCGCATGCTTGATGCAGTTTTCGAGCAGCGGCTGCAAGATAAACGGCGGCACCAGGCTGTCGCGCACCTCAAAGTCGATGTCGACCGAAACGCGCAGACGGCCGTCGCCATACCGGGCCTGCATAAGATTGATATAACGAGCGCCCTGTTCCACCTCGTGCTCGAGCGTGGTGAGCGTATCGGAGTCAGAAAGCGTCTGACGATAGTAGTTGGAAAAGTCGATCAGCAGCGATCGCGCCTTGTCGGGCTCGGTTCGAACGAGCGACACGATCGTGCTAATGGTATTGAATAGAAAATGCGGGTCGACCTGCGACTGCAGGGCGCGGAGCTCAACGCGGGCCGTAAGCTCGTCCTGGCGCTCGAGCTCAAAGCTGGCGAGCTGCGTGGAAATTAGGTCGGCAAAACCCGAGGCAAGGGCCGTCTGGCGCATATCGATGCTGCTCAGGCGAGGGTAATACAGCTCGAGTGTGCCCACGCAATGCCCGCGCACGGTAAGCGGCGCGACGATGCCGGCGCGCAGACGGGGAAAATAGCCGCCCGTCTCATTGGAGGTGTCACGCGAAAACACGCTCTGCTCGCCCGTCTCAATCACACTGAGCGTGGTCTTGAGCACGACCGGGGTGCCGGCGGGGCACTTTGCCGAGTCCTCGCCCCAGCTTGCCAACACCTGTTTGCCATCGGTAAAGCAGATGGCAGAGGCGATGGTCTCGGACAGGATAATTTTAGAGGCGCCCAGGGCCGCTTCGGGCGTAAGGCCGCGCGACGTGTAGGCGAATATTTTTGATGCGATGGCGAGCGTACGGTCGGTTGCGCTCGATGTGAGGTCGTCGGGGACCACAAAGACATACGAGAAAAAGAAGCACAGCATGACCAGGCCGGCAATAACGACAACGCCCGGAACGGGATTGGGATTATCGGTTAAATCCCAGATAAGCAGCAGGATAAGCGCCGGAACGACAACGCCGAGCAGGATGGCCTGGACCACATGCTGGGCCGTGCGAAAGACCTTGGTAGAGTTGTAGCTCTTGCCCAGAATCAGCCTGTTTAAATCCACCGTCATCCCCTCTTGTCCGTAGCACCCATAGCAATAAAGAGGGCCGCAAGCGACCCTCTCCATTGCATTATGCAATCAAAAACTGTGTTTTACATCCAGTCGTCGATGAACGGTAGTTTAGGCGCTGTATTTGTTGGCCTCGCCAAAGGTGCCAGCCTCGACGATCCAGCCATCCTTCATGATGACATCCATGTTGTCGGTGTTGAGCACGTGGATGTCGGCGGCGACGTCACCGTTGACGACCAGCAGGTCGGCGCACTTGCCGGCCTCGATAGAACCGGTCTCGTTCTCGATGTGGCACATCTTGGCACCGTTGAGGGTGGCGCAGGTGATGGTCTCGACCGGGGTGAAGCCAATCTTGTCGACGAACTCGTACATCTCCTCGATTGAGCAGGTGCCGTACGGGGTGACGAAGGAGAAGGAGTCGGAGCCGATCGTCATGACGACGCCGCGCTTCTTGGCCTCGCGCAGGCAGTCGTAGTTGCGCTGCAGCTCCTTCTCGACCAGGGTGCCCTCGTACTTGTCGTGCAGCTCGGGGACGTAGACGGGCGGATAGGTGGCGTACCAGGTGGGCAGGAAGGCGATCGTCGGGGTGAAGAAGGTGCCCTGCTCGGCCATGAGGTCCATGGTGCACTCATCGATATCGAAGCCGTGAATCAGCTGCTCGCAGCCAAAACGAACGGAATCGTAGGCAGCGGCGTGGTTGTTGTAGCAGTGGCTCCACACGGGGATGCCGACCATCTTGGCCTCTTCGACCACGGCCTGGATCTCCTCGGAGCAATAGTGCTGGTCGCGACCGGAGTCCCAGCGCCAGATGCCGCCACCGGTAGCCCAGATCTTGATGGCATCGGGGTTCTCGCGTAGGCGACGACGGACGGCCTTGCGCAGATCCCAAGGACCGTCGACCTGGTCGCCCCAGGGATGGGATTCCTTGTTGAGCCCCTGGGTGCAGTGGTGGGAGTCACCGTGGCCGGCAACGCGGCAGAAGCCGAGGCCGGTGGCCAGAACGCGCGGGCCCTTGAAGACGCCCTTGTCGATGCAGTCACGGATCTGGATACCAAAGCGGCCGATTTCGCAGACGGTGGTGAGGCCGTGGGTGAGGCAGTCGTAGGCCTGCTTGACGGCGACGGCCTGCTTCTCGAGGAGCGGCTGCATGACCCAATCGGTGTCATCGTCGGTCAGGTTGCCCGAGAAGTGCAGGTGGGTGTCGATCAGGCCGGGAAGGACGGTCTTGCCGGCGGCGTCGATGACCTCAACGCCCTCGGGAAGGTCCTGCATAGCGCCGGCGTACTCGATCTTGCCGTTGTCGTCGACGAGAACGAGGGAGTTCTCGACCGGCTCGGCACCGGTACCGTCGATGAGCTTGCCGCCAACGATTGCATACTTAGTGGACATGGTTCCTCCTTATGGATCCATATAGTGGGTGAGGCCGTGTTGGGTTAAGGCCTCACAAAGCTACCCAAGTGGCGCCGGGTTCGGCGCGCGGGAGAGAGGGCCCCGCGCACCCGATCCGCCCCGGCTAGGCGTTACTTTTTGCGGGAATTGGTGAAAGCCATGAGGGCCAGACCAATAGCCAACCAGCCGATCACGATGCTCCACTCCACCATGTTGAGGGAGGCGGGAGAGAACGGAATCACGAGAAGGCCGATGATGATGGCGCAGGCAGCGATAGCGAGGCCGATGCCAAACTTGCCGCCGGGCACCTCGTAGGGACGAGGCAGGTCGGGCTCGGTGAAGCGCATGCGCAGGCAGGCGAGGGCGACCATACCGCAGGAGAAGATGAAGGCGAGAGCCGACACGTTGGTCAGAGGGATGAGCATGTTCTTGCCCAGGAACGGACCGATGACGGTGATAACGCCCAGAACGACGCAGGCGAGCTTGGGAGCGCCGGACTTGGGGTCGACCTCGGCGAACTTCTCGGGCAGTTGGCCCTTGCGGCCCATGGCGAGCATGATGCGGCTCGTGGCGCCGTAGAAGGAGTTCATCGGGCCCATGGGTCCAAGCGTGGCGATGACGAGCATGGCCAGGTACAGAAGCATGTTGATGCCCTTGAGGCAGGCAAGCGCGGGAACCGGGCTCTTAACAAACTCATGCCAGTCGAGGATGGTGCCGAACGAGTAGATGCAGACCATGTAGAAGCCGCCGGCGGCCAGCAGGGCCAGGGAGATGATCTTGCCGAACTTGTTCCAGTTGAGGCCCTCGGCTGCTTCCTCAGCCTGCTGAGGAATGGTGTCGAAACCGGCGTAGAAGAACGGGGTCAGAACCAGGACCGACACGATGCCGGCGAACAGGCTGGCGCCCTCGGTAGCGGCCTTGCCGCCGCCAGCGCCGGTGACCTGGGAGAACACGGGCATGGCGTTGTCCGGCGAGCCGGTGAACAGCGAGACGCCCATGGCGAGCAGCATGCCGCAGAGCAGGGCCTTGGTCAGGAAGGCCTGGAGCTTGGCGGCCGAGCTGGCACCGCGGAAGTTGAGGAAGATGACGTAGGCTGCAAAGCCGAGCGCGATCAGCGTCGGGAACAGGTAAACGTCGGCGCCCAGGATGGTGTAGAGCTTGACGGCGCGCAGCCACTCAAGACCGTGCAGGCTGCCGAACATCTCGGACACGAGGGTCGAAATAGCGATGGCCTCCCACGGGCACAGGATACCGTTGCCCAGAGCCAAAAGCCATCCGGTGATGTAGCTCAGCGTACGGCCAAAGCTACGATCGACATACTCGACGATTCCGCCCGAGATGGGGATAGCAGCCGTGAGCTCACCGAAAACAGCTCCGACGGGCACGAGGAAGATTGCACCCAAGAGGAATGCGATCATAGCGGGAACGGGACCGCCGCCCACGACCATCCAGTCGCCGACCTGCAGAACCCAACCGGTGCCGATGATGGCACCGAAACCGATGGTGAAGAAGTTCCAGAGCGAAAGCGTTTTCTTCATGCCGCCGTTATCCTCGACTGCAACTTCTGCGTTCTTGTCCGCCATTGTTCCCCTCCTTTCCTTTTTGACGCCCCTTGACGTCACCCCTTGCGCGGTCTGTTTTGCCGCGCTCTTTTATTTCGTGGCTTTACAATACGGCCTTGGCGCAGCAGCTCCGCTTGTAGCTCGACCGAAGGCAGAACTGCAAAACGAGCGGCGCCGTTTTTGGGACGAACGGCACGGTTTGCCGCTCATTGCTGCCGCCCGCCCGACGGGCGTACGTTCATCGGACGCATAGAGAGATGTTTTTGAGGCCGTGTGTTTTGCGCCTTTCGTACCGTTTACCGAGCTTTTGACGCGCAGACCCATTTGTTGCACATCTTTTTTGTAGGATAGACAGGTTATACATGAGACAAGGCGGTACGAATGGCATACGGATACAACGACGGTGATCAACGGCGACAAAGCGTTCGCCTTGCTGGCCGTACCACGCCGACGCCCAGAAGTGCCACGAGCGGCAATCCGCAACGTCCTCAAGAACAACCCAGGCCTTCGTCTCGGCAGCAGGCAAGCAGAACGCGGCAGAGTGGCCGTCCGAGCACGGGCACAAGCGCGCAGCAAGATAGCCGCTTGGGCGCGCGCACTCGACAGCGTCAGGCCGAGGTTCCGCAACTGCGCCGCAACGGCGTACGTCAGCCCGGCATCCGTATCAACCGCTTCTTTTCGCATCCCCAAGGCGGACGCGACGGCAAGCCTTACCGCTCGACATCGCACGTGAATGCCCCCGCCCTGCCGGCTCGTCGACTTCGCCTCGCACTGTGCTCTATCCTTACCTGTCTGGTCTTTGTGCTTATGAGCTCCTGTGTGTCCCACGGCTCGGCCGGTCTCGGTCCCACCGCCGAGGACAAGCTGCTCAAGGCCCCCGTCGCGCCCGGTTATTCTTTCGCCTTTTCGACCCCGCGCTCGCAATGGCAAGCCGGCACGATGCCCCATATCTATCAGATCGACCCTGCATGGTCGGAGCTGCCTTACGCCGGCGGTACCATCCGCCAAAATGCCTGCGGGCCTACGTGCCTCACCATGGTCTATATCTTTAAGACGGGACGCACCGATATGACCCCCGTCGATATGTGCGCGCTTTCCGAGGCGGGCAATTACGCCCCCACCGGTGCAACCGAATGGTCGTTTATGACGAGCGGCGCATGGCAGTTGGGACTTAACGGAACGGAGCTCCATAACGATCGCGACTCGATGACTCAGGCGCTGCGTTCGGGAGCGCCCGTCATCGCCGCCGTTCGGCCGGGCACCTTTACCAACGTGGGCCACTACATTGTGCTTTACGGTATTGACGACGCCGACCAGATTGGCGTCTACGACCCCAACTCGGCCAGCCGCAGCGCCCGCCGCTGGGGCTGCGTAGAGGTCCTTAACGAAGTCGAAGCCATGTGGGCCTACTACTAGTCATTGGGGACAGACTTAAATGAGTGGTCGTTAGGGACAGCCTTTAAGGACTGTCCCAAGCTGCAAGCGGGAAAGGAAAGTCCCCAAGTGCCGGGTTCCCAATGACTAGGTGAATAGCAAAAGCCCCGCAGTCGGAGCGGACTGCGGGGCTCATGAAGAGAGGCTAGTTTGTGGGCGCCTTGCCCGGCGCCCACGAGAGAGGCAATGGAGTAGAGGCTACTCGTGGATGCGGGTGCCGGAGAGGCCGGCCATGGTCTCGGCGGCCTTGTCCAGGGCGCCGATGATGCAGGTGCGGCCCTTGCGGGAACGGGCGAACTTGATGGCGGCGCGGACCTTGGGCTCCATGGAACCCTTGCCGAACTGGCCCTCGTCGGCCAAGCGCTCGGCCTCGTCGGCGGTGATGTCCTCGAGCTCCTCCTGGTTTGGCTTGCCAAAGTTGATGGCGACATGCTCAACGGCGGTCAGCAGGAACAGAACGTCAGCGTCGCAGTCCTCGGCCAGCAGCTCGCCGCCCAGGTCCTTGTCGATGACGGCGGGGACGCCCTTGTAGCAGCCCTTGTTCTCGTAGTCGCGGACGACGGGGATGCCGCCGCCACCGCAGGCGATGACGATGAACTCGTTGTCGAGCAGGTTGAGAATGGAGTCAGCCTCGACGATCTTCTTGGGATCGGGGGAAGCGACAACGCGACGCCAGCCGCGGCCGGAATCCTCGACGAAGACCTTGGAAGGATCCTCGGCCATGAACTCCTTGGCCTGCTCCTCGGTGTAGAAGGGGCCGATCGGCTTGGTCGGGTTCTTGAACGCAGGATCATCCGGGTCGCACTCGATCTGGGTGACGACGGTTGCGGCGTGCCAACGCTTATAGCGCTTGTGCATCTCGCGGCCAATGCCCTGCTGCAGGTGATAGCCGATGTAGCCCTGGGACATGGCGCCGCACTCGGGCAGCGGCATCTCGGGGGTGCCGATGGCGTCGTGGGCAGCGGCGAAGGCGTTCTGGATCATGCCAACCTGCGGGCCGTTGCCGTGGGTGATGATAATCTCGTTGCCCTGCTCGATCAGGCCGAGGAGAGCGTGAGCGGTGTTGCTCACGGCCTCGATCTGCTCAACGGGGTTGTTGCCGAGGGCGTTGCCGCCAAGGGCGACGACGATACGATCGGGCTTGCCAAGAGGCTTAGACATTGCTGGAATCCTTTCTGTAAAAGGCCTACAACCCATTAATAACCCGCGCCCGTGCGATACGCGAGTTTATTAAGGTTTATATTCTCTTTATCGCTCATTTTATTCATTTTGAAAATAGTTGAACGGTGAACGGTCGCTTTTACCCGCTCAGCGTACAGAACCCCAGCTCAAGCATATCTACGTCATTTACGTGCAACTTTATTTTAATAGAGCAGGGATTAGACCAGATTATGCAAACTATATCTTTGCTAAACATAAAACAGACAGCGCAAAGTCTTACTCGCACTATACGAGATTCTATGCACTTATTGGACGAGTATGCAGCCCTGCAATAACATGGCGTTTTTCATCCAACTTAAGGAATAGACGAGTGCCTTTGCCGCGCGTCGGCCGGCAGCCGGCGAGCCGTCTCGTCGATTGCCGCTTCCAGAAAATCAAAAACTGATATTGCGCGCGCAATTGCTGCATGGTACTTTAGCGAAGAACAGCGCGGGCTGGGGCGACAGAGACCTGTCGTGAAGTTTGGGTTCGGCGACCCCGCTACTGTCTTCTCCTTATCCGCCAGCGAGCCCCTTGAGCGACGGATTGAGGAGGTCCTTACTATGACAAAAATGCTCAAGATCACGCTGAATGGCGAGACGTTTCTCGCCGACATGCTCTGGGACAAGGCTCCCGAGGCATGCAAGCTGTTCGAATCGTCCTGTCCGGTCGAGTCACGTATCTTTTCGGCCAAGATCTGCGATGCCGAGGTAACCTATCCCGTATCGGGCCCCATCGCCAATTACGAGCACATCGAGAACCCCGTCTTTCACGAGCCAGCGGGCGCCGTGAGCTGGTATGGCGGATGGTCATCAATCTGCATCTTCTTTGACGTCTGTGAGCCTTTTGGCACCTGCAACATGTTCGCCCGCATCTGCGAGACAGACCGCGAGCGCTTTGCCGCCGCCTGCCGCAATGTCTGGGACAACCAGGGCATGTACATCAAAAACGAAATCGTCGAGATCGAAGCGGAGGCCTAAAGATGATGGATATCAACACCCTGCTCGCACTCGACCTTGCCGAGTACGCCACTGCACTTGAAGCCCTCGCCGACCAAATGATGCTCGAGGAGCCCCGCGACATCGACCTGATGCGCCGCCGCAAGCTCGACACCGGCCGCGAATTCGCCGTCTGGAACTTCACCGTCGGCTACTGCATGAACGCCACCGACGCCCTCTCCCTCCTGCGAGCCCAGGCCAACGAAAACGCCAACGACGGCACCGCCGACCTCGCAACGATCAACAACAGTGCCGCGCGCCTGTGCGACTGGTTCTCGGGCGCCTTCGACGTCACCGGCAAAATGGATGACACCACGGCAATCCTCGCCCACAGCCGCGACCTCTACGCCCAGGTTGAGACTCACAAACAGTTCGCGGCCCTCACCCGCGCCACCGAGCGCTATCTGGTCCAGCTCCAATTTTGGGTCGACCGACAGATTCCCTGGCCGGCTATTAGCGACCTCGTCCACGGCTACCGCCTACGCACAGAGAGCGGCGAGACAAGGTAAAAAACAACCAGGCAGCACCAACAATGTCCCACCACGGGACCCAAAGTAAGAATCAGAGGGCTGCGCGTTTCGCGGCAAAGCCGCGAAAAAGCAAAGGGATAAGAAGCCGCAACAACCACGCCCCCATCCATCCCCAAAGTGGCGCGAGGTTTCGCGGCAAAGCCGCGAAACAGCGAAGGGGACGGAATACCCGACCAGCCACGTCCTTCATCCGCCCACACAATCCGAGGACGTAGTCGTAGCAGGATCTGAGGGCTAACCTTCGCGGACACTCCGCAGGACGAAAGAACCCCCGCCGCACGTAGTGCGCAGCGGGGGTTCTTTCATGTCCGAGGACGTCCGCGAAGGTCAGCCCTCAGATCCTGCGGTGGGAGACCTAGGCCTCGTTGTACACCGTCTTGAGCTTCAGCAGGTGAGCGTAGCGGTCCATAGCGGCCTGCTCGTTCTCCTTGAAGAGCTCCTCGGCGCGCTCGGGGAAGGAACGCGTCAGCGAAGCGTAACGGGCCTCGTTCATCAGGAACTCCTGATAACCGCCCGCGGGCTCCTTGGAATCGAGCGAGAACTTCTTGCCGGCAGCAGCCTCGGGGTTGAAGCGGAAGAGGTTCCAGTAACCGCACTCGACAGCCTTCTTCATCTCGGCCTGGCAGTTCTGCATGCCGCCCTTCTTGATGGAGTGCATCTCGCAGGGGCTGTAGCCGATGATGAGGGACGGGCCGTCGTAGGCCTCGGCCTCGTGGATGGCCTTGAGGGTCTGAGCCGGGTTGGCGCCCATGGCGACCTGCGCCACGTAGACGTAGCCATAGCTCATAGCGATCTCGGCCAGAGACTTCTTCTTGGTCACCTTACCGGCAGCGGCGAACTGAGCGACCTGGCCCAGGTTCGAGGCCTTGGAGGCCTGACCGCCGGTGTTGGAGTAGACCTCGGTGTCGAAGACGAAGACGTTGATATTGTGGCCGGAAGCCAGGACGTGGTCCAGGCCACCGAAGCCGATGTCGTAGGCCCAGCCGTCGCCGCCGAAGACCCAGAAGGACTTCTTGGTGAGGTAAGCCTTGTCGGCGAGGATCGCCTTGGAAGCGTCGCAGCCGCACTTCTCGAGCTCGGCAACGTAAGCGGCGGCAGCGGTCTTAGAGGCCTCGGCGTCGTTGACAGAGTCAATCCAAGCCTGACCGGCGGCCTTGAGCTCGTCGGACGGACCGTCAGCGGCGATGATCTCCTGCGTAGCAGCGATCAGCTTCTTCTGAACGGCCTCGTAGCCAACGGCCATGCCCAGACCGTGCTCGGCATTGTCCTCGAACAGGGAGTTGTTCCACGCCGGGCCGTGACCGTCCTTGTCCTTGCAGTAAGGAGCGGTGGCAGCGGGGTTGCCCCAAATGGAGGAGCAGCCGGTGGCGTTGGAGATGAACATGCGGTCGCCGGCGACCTGGGTCACCAGACGTGCATAGGCGGTCTCGGCGCAGCCGGCGCAGGAGCCGGAGAACTCCAGGTAGGGCTGCTTAAACTGGCTGCCCTTGACGTTGGCCGCGATGAGCTCCTTCTTCTCGGAGACGTTCTCGACCATATAGTCCCAAACAGGCTGCTGGTCCATCTCCTGCTCGGTGGGAACCATCTCGAGAGCACCCTTGGGGCAGACCTTGACGCAGTTGGTGCAGCCCATGCAGTCGAGCGGGGACACGGCCATGGTGAACTTCATGCCCTTGGCCTTGGGGCCCATGGCGTCGAGCGTGCGGGTAGCCTCGGGCGCGGCGGCAGCCTCGTCCTCGGTCATCGCGAACGGACGGATGGTGGCATGCGGGCACACATAGGCGCACTGGTTGCACTGGATGCACTTGGTCTCGTCCCAGTGGGGAACGACGACGGCGACGCCGCGCTTCTCGTATGCGGAGGCACCCAGCTCAAACTGGCCGTCGGCGCAACCAACGAAGGCGGAAACAGGCAGGCTGTCGCCATCCATGCGATCGATGGGCTCGAGCAGGTTCTTGACCTGCTGGGCGATGGCGGACTTGGTCTCCTCGGAGAGCTCGACGGGAGCGGCATCCTCGGCGGTTGCCCAGTCGGCCGGAACCTCGAACTTACGGAAGGCGGTAGCGCCGGCATCGATGGCCTTATGGTTGGCGTCGACGATGGCCTGGCCCTTCTTCATGTAGGACTTGGTAGCCGCGTCCTTCATGTACTGCAGGGCGTCCTCGGCGGGCAGGACCTTGGCCAGCGCGAAGAAGGCGGACTGGAGCACCGTGTTGGTGCGCTTGCCCATGCCGACCTTGGCGGCCAGGTCGATAGCGTCGATCAGGTAGACGTTGACGTTGTTGTTCGCGATGTAACGCTTGGCCACGGCGGGCATGTGCTCGGCGAACTCCTCGTCGCTCCACTGGCAGTTGACCAGGAAGGTGCCGCCCGGCTTGACGTCGCGGACCATCTTGAAGCCCTTAACGATGTAGCTGGGGTTGTGGCAAGCGACAAAGTCGGCCTTGGTCACGTAGTACGGCGAACGGATCGGGGAATCACCAAAGCGCAGGTGCGAGACGGTGACGCCGCCGGTCTTCTTGGAGTCGTACTGGAAGTAGGCCTGGACGTACTTGTCGGTGTGGTCGCCGATGATCTTGATCGAGTTCTTGTTGGCGCCGACGGTACCGTCGCCACCCAGACCCCAGAACTTGCACTCAATGGTGCCGGGGGCTGCGGTGTTGGGCGCATCCTCGGCCTCGGGCAGGCTCAGGTTGGTCACGTCATCGACGATGCCGATGGTGAACTCGCGCTTGGGCTCGTCCTTCTTAAGCTCCTCGAAGACAGCGAACGCGGACGCGGGAGGCGTGTCCTTGCTGCCCAGGCCGTAACGGCCGCCGACGACCTTGATGCCCGTCTTGCCGGCCTCGTAGAGAGCGGAGACGACGTCCTGGTAGAGCGGCTCGCCGATGGAACCCGGCTCCTTGGTGCGGTCCATAACGGCAATCTTCTTGACGGTCTCGGGGAGAACGTCGACAAAGTGCTTGATGGAGAACGGACGGAACAGGCGAACCTTGACCAGGCCGACCTTCTCGCCGTGAGCGTTGAGGTAGTCGATGACTTCCTCGAGCACGTCGCAGAAGGAGCCCATGCACACGACGACGCGATCAGCATCGGGAGCGCCGTAGTAGTTGAACAGGCCGTAATCGGTGCCGAGCTTCTCGTTGATCTTCTTCATGTAGCCCTCGACGACGGCGGGAAGCTCGTCGTAGACCTTGTTGCAGGCCTCGCGGTTCTGGAAGAAGATGTCGCCGTTCTCGTGGCTACCGCGGGTATGCGGGTGCTCAGGGTTGAGCGCGTGATCGCGGAAAGCCTGGACAGCGTCCATGTCGCACATCTCGGCCAGATCCTTGTAGTCCCACATGGCGACCTTCTGGATCTCGTGGCTGGTGCGGAAGCCGTCGAAGAAGTTAAGGAACGGGGTCTTACCCTCGATGGCGGCAAGGTGAGCCACCGGCGAGAGGTCCATGACCTCCTGGACGTTGCCCTCGGCGAGCATGGCGAAGCCGGTCTGACGGCAGGCCATGACGTCGGAGTGGTCACCGAAGATGTTCAGGGCGTGGGAAGCGACGCAACGCGCGGAGACGTGGAAGACGCCCGGGAGCTGCTCGCCCGCGATCTTGTACATGTTCGGGATCATCAGGAGCAGACCCTGAGAAGCCGTGTAGGTGGTGGTCAGAGCACCGGCACCCAGCGAACCGTGAACGGTACCGGCTGCACCTGCCTCGGACTCCATCTCGACGACCTTGACCGGGGTGCCGAAGATGTTCTTGCGACCCTGGGCCGCCCACTGGTCGACATGGTCGGCCATCGGGCTGGACGGCGTAATGGGATAAATTCCCGCTACCTCGGTGTACGCATACGAAACATATGCGGCCGCCTCGTTGCCGTCCATAGACTTAAACTTACGCGCCATATACCCCTCTCCTCTCATATAGGTATACAGGCCCCGGCGATCGCCGGGATATTGGCGTGATGGGATTTTCGTTGTTGCTTCCAATCATCTGGCAGGCGGACTCAGCGGCAGGTACATGGCGTGGAGAGAAGGCATGCCAAGGCGAGGAGAGCTGCACGCGCTCCACAGGCCCAGCTACCCGTCTTGCACATGACCGAGCGCCGCAAAGACCGCATGCCGGATGCTCCCGGGCACGCCCCGGCGATGGGAAGCGCCCGCAACGGAAATCCGCATGCGGGTTTATTGTACCCCGCCGTCAGGCCATATTTCGGCAAATATAGGTGGGCGGTAAAGGTTTACCTCGGGTGACTATTGTGCGCCCGGCACCGACGGACACAGTCCCCTGGAACCCCACAGCAGTTGCGGTGAAATAGGGACTGTTTTTGCCGTTAACGGCCTTAATCAGTCCCTATTTCACCGCAACTCATTGGGGGGGATGAGCTAGAGGGCGCCGAGGAGGATGGCGTAGGTGGTGGATTCGCCGAGTTTGAGCTCGTCGCCGGGGCTGAGCTGGGCGGAGCGGCCAGGCTCTACTTGAATACACACACTCGTGGCCCCGTTTACCACCACGGTGCCGTTCGTGGACGCCAGGTCCTCGACAAACCATGTGCCAGAATCGTCGCACCAGATATGGGCATGGCGGGCCGAGACGTCATCGCCGACGTCGGTGATGTCGCCCTCCCCCGTTGCCAGTGCGCCGATCTCGACGCCTTCCTCACTCGGCTGGATCCAGCGCGGGGCGCTCACCACGTAGCCGTTTTGCACGCGCAGCAGTCCCAGCGGATGCGCCGGCGCGACCTCGTGCTCGCCCGCGACCGAAGATGTGCTCAGCGAGCGCGGCGTCGACGTGGCGCCGCCACAGGTCGCATGAGCGTAGTCGATGGCATAGGTCACCGACGAACGTACATCTGCCGAGCAACCCACGGCGACAAACAGCACCAGGATGGCCTCGGCGCGCTCGGCGGGCATGAGTTCAGCCGCCTGCGACAGGCGCTCGAGCGCATTGCGATAGAGATTCGTGTCCTGGTGGCATTCCTCGAGTGCCCGCACCATGGGCTCGCCAGCGGGGCCGCACACCATATTGGTCACGGCCGCGGCGTCCATGGGGTTGCGACGGCGCAGGGCCAGCTGCGACATAATGCGCGCGGCCGAGGTGCCGTAATCGGCAAAATAACGTTCCTGCAGCGTGCCGACCGGCGCGCGCACGATAAAGCGCGAAACCCAGGAGCGATCGGCGGCACGGCTCTGCGGACTACGGCCGTCGGCGAGCGGGCGACTCGAGAGCACCAAGCCGCACAGTTCGATATGGCTCAGGTGCGCTGCGCGCTTAAAGATGTCAAACATTGCCCCGCACGGGGTGAGCTCAGCTTGAGAAGCCATGGCTTAGCCCTCCTTGGTCGCAGAGATGGTGTCGGATACTTCGGCCGGCCCGCCAAAGGCGCGGGCAGCCGCGGCTCCGCCGGCAAGCGGCGTCGCCATGGGAATTTTCGCACGTCGTGCTGACACGACGGGAAGCTCAAAGGCAAACCCCATCGCCAGCAAAAACCACGTGAGCGCATAGGTTGCAATTATAGCGGCCACCAGGCCACCCGCCACGGCATGCTGGGAAAACACGGCACATGCGAGTGCGGCCAGAGCCGGAACCTCGCAGGCGGAAAGGGCCAACACACCCTGCAGGAATCCCACACGACGGTCGCGCGCCAAGGCCCCGGCAGCGATGCCCACCATGCCCGGCAGCGCCAACGCCAGTGCCGCGATAATGGCCGGCAGCTTCCCGGACCACATAAGCGGTCCCACGACGAGCGTCACATGGGCGCCCGACGCCAACAGCGCCGCCGATACCACGACCACAGTCCAAAGCGCGCCGCTTGCCGCCGTCGCACCAACCATCGCCGCACGCCGGGCTGTGTGCCCCGATGCCTCCATCGGGCACGGCATGAGCGGCTCGGCGCGAAGCGAGCGGGCGACATTTTGCGCATAGTGGTCGCAAAATGCCGAGAGCGCCGCCTCCACCGCAGCCGGCTAGGGACGATCTTCCTGATGGCAGGACAGGCAGGCCATCAACACATCGAACAGCTGAGCGTCGACAAACGCCAACGCATCGCGCAGATCCTCGGAATTTGGATCGAGCCCCAGCTGCTGAGCCTGTTCGGCCGCGGCAAGTGCCACATCGGGCTCGCGTCGCAGCAGTTGCGTCAAGTCGCAGCCGGGCGCGTGGGCGCCGACGGGATAATCGGGCAGCGTATCCATCTTGAGGCGATAGGGGCTGGCGATATCTCGTGTCTTTTTGCGCGAGCCCGAAGTACCCGACGCACCCGGCGCCACTTCGTACGGCGCGACACCGGCGATGAGCTCGTAGACCGTACTCGCCGCTGCATAGACATCGATCGCCGGCGACATGCGAAGCATGCGCAGGTCGGGGATATCGTCGGTGAGCATCTCGGGCGGGGCGTAGGCCACCGTCGCACGGCGCAACGTGGCATAGCGTTCGGTAAACGACGCCTTGCCGCCGGTGCCGGCCACCGCAGAGGCGGGCTCGAGCGCCAGCGACGAGCCAAAATCGATCAAGCACAGGTCGAAGGTGCCTTCGGCAAGCTGTCGGTCGAGCGGCAGGCGCGCCGTGCGCACCATAATATTAGCGGGCGAGATATCGCGATGGACAAAGCCCTCCCCCACCAAGCTCATGCGGCAGAGCAGATCGAACAGGTCGCGACCCAGGCGCGCCGCCACGAGTGGCGACAGACGCCCGGCATCGTCCACGGCAAGGCGCGAGCGCAGGCGAGCGAGCGTCTCGCCCTCGACCCACTCCATGACAATCGCGGGCACGCCGTCGACCTCGCCCCACCCATATAAGTGGGGAAAGCCCTTAAGGCCCGAAAGGGCACGATGGCATTCATATTCCTCGCGAAACGCCGCCTTGAACTTGGCGACCAGCGCCTCGTGGGCGACATCGTCATCAAATTCGTCGCGCGTTGGCAAGATGAGCTGCTTGAGCGCCACGGCCTCGCCCTGCGCGTTGACGGCACGCGTCACACGGCCGATACCGCCGCGGCGCATGGTGGCGTCATCGGCAAACAGCATCGTAAAACGGCGCAGGTAGGAGGGAAGCTCGTCCGTGCCCAGGGCGACGGCCGGCTCAAACCCGTCGACGCGCGCCAGGCGCAGGCCCACCATGGGATCGCGGTTGAGCGACTGGGGTGCCGCAGAAGCGAGATCGTTCGTCATAGGGCGATCGCCGCCACATTGGTGTTGAAGTTGTTGAGCGCGACGTCGTCGTCGCCATAGTGCCCAACCCATTGACACAGGTTGGTATAGCAGCCCCACAGATTGGCATACTGCCGATACCACTTAGATTTGATCGAGAACCTTTGTCGACCGAACTCGGCACGGATGACAAACATATCGTTGGCCAGGGTGTCGCACGGTCCGGTATCGCCCGTAGCGTTATAGGTCGAAACCACGCTGTTGGCGCGGGCGACATAGCCATCGAGCATGTTGTATTTGGTCACGAGCCAACTGTGAATACTCTCCTCCTCGGCAGCCGAGAGGCCACCCGAGCCCGCGTCCCCGCCGGCGCCGCCGTCCGTCGAGCCACCACTCGAAGATCCACCGCCAGAGGCGGAGCCCGAACCGGAACCGCCGCTCGAGTTCGACGAATCGGAGCTGGAGCCAGACGAACCGGAGCCGCCAGGTTTCCCCGACTGCTGCGTATCCTGACCCTTTTGCTGCTCGGCCTTGTTTACGACGGCCGAAACGCTGTTATCGGAAAGATGATGGATAATCTTGGTGTTGGTGAGCACGATGGTCTTGCCGTTTGCCAGCGTAACCTCGTTGTCCGATGTTTCGGAACTGTCCGCATCGTCGCCACCGAACACAATGTGCGAGACCACGCTCGCCCAC
Organism: uncultured Collinsella sp.; assembly: GCA_905209765.1. Lineage (GTDB taxonomy): Bacteria > Actinomycetota > Coriobacteriia > Coriobacteriales > Coriobacteriaceae > Collinsella. The sequence goes on from CAJLUE010000007.1 coordinate 26,104, forward strand.
GTATATCCGGTTGTCGTTCCCAGGTCGCTTTTGGCCTTGCGCCCTATATGCAGCTCGCGCGCAGCATGCGCCTGCACCATGGACGGCACCGTCATGCCATAAGCCGAAACACCGGCTACGACCAGCACGAGCGAGCAAGACAGCAGCACATACGCCCGAGGCGCCAGGCCCAGCCGGCGTCGCATGCGCACCGCGGCGCCATGCTTTGTCTGAGTGCCCCCGGGCCGCATGCGTTCTCCTCCAACAAAAACACGCCGCTAAAAAGCGGCGCATTCTTTCATATCCACATTTGAGTGTATCAGCGAACCCAAAAGGTTGCGCAACGAATGGGCAAATACGAGGCGCAGACGGACCCATCCACGCGATAAGCGGACGAAAAGCAGGTTTGTTGCACAACAAATGCATGAACGCGCGCCCAATTATGAGCGCCCCATGCGGCAGACCGACGGGACATGCCGCGGAGCTGACGCCACCTAGATCGCGCGGCGGGCCTCGATAGCGCGGCCAAGCGTAAGCTCGTCGGCATACTCCAAGTCGCCGCCCACGGGAAGGCCGCTCGCAAGACGCGATACCTCAACGCCCAATGGCTTGATGGTGCGAGCAAGGTAGCTCGCCGTGGTCTCGCCCTCAATGTTGGGGTTGGTGGCGATAATGACCTCGTGGATGTCCTCGTGGCCCAGGCGCGCCAGCAGCTCGCGGATATGCAGCTGATCGGGACCGATCTTGTCCATGGGGCTGATCACGCCGCCCAGCACATGGTAGAGGCCATGGTAGCTGCCCGTGCGCTCGATTGCCTGAACGTCGCGCGGCTCGCCCACCACGCAAATGCGAGTGGTATCGCGCATCGGGTCCTGGCAGATGGAGCACTCGTCAGCCGTGGCGTAGTTAAAGCAACGGCTGCAAAAGTGGACCTCTTGCTTAACCTCGAGGATGGCCTCGGCCAGGCGGCGGGCCTCCTCGGCATCGGCCTCGAGCAGGTAATAGGCGATGCGCTGGGCCGACTTGGGACCAATGCCCGGCAGACGACCCAGTTCATCGAGCAGTTTTTGCAGACTGTGATTCGCACTCATATATATGCGTGTCTTAGAACGGCATGCCCGGGATGTTGAGGCCGCCGGTGATAGCGCCCATCTGCTTGTTGGCGAGTTCGTTGACGCCGCGGACGGCCTCGTTGACAGCAGCCATGATCATGTCCTGCAGCATATCGACGTCCTCGGGATCGAGGGCATCGGGATCGATGGTGAGGTTGACGAGCTCCATCTCGCCGTTAACGGTCACCTTGACCATACCGCCGCCGGCAGAGGCGTCGACGGTCTGGAACTTGAGGTTCTCCTGCGCGGCGGCAAGCTGCTCCTGCATCTTGCGAGCCTGCTTCATCATCTGCTGCATGTTCATACCGGCCATAATGGCTCCTTTACGTGCGGCCGCGCAACGAGCTGCAAGGGCAGCCGGGACGCGGCGGGACTTTCAAACTCAAAAATCGTACCACGGCGCGAGGCCAGCAAGCGGGGCGGTCACGCTACCTCAGTCGATATACATGTCCTGAGTGCAGACCGCACCCAATGATTATGCAAAGTTGCATAATTCGCATCTGCATAAGATTGAAAGCTAAATCTTGTAGAGCCGGAATCCGACATTTAATGCGTACCACTAAATGGCTAAATGCCGAGCCACCACTCGAGGTGGCGCTCATGACGGTGGGGTATAATTTGATTGCCATAGATAGCAATTTGGAAGTACCCCATGAATGCCCCCGACGCGCTCCAAAACATCCGCTCAAAACACCCCGCTGCATATTTTGTTCTCTATCTCTTTGTCGGCTGGGCATTGTTGGTTGCCATCACCCATGCTATATCCTTTGGAGCAGAACTGCTAATAGCCAGCTCGGGCCAGCCCGTCGTCAAATGGGAAGCGACCGATGAGTGCACCGACGGAACCCGAACCGTTTACTACAACAGCCCATCCCTCTACCAAGAGTTCAAGGTCAAGATAAAGAACTCCAAGATTGTCGATGCCGAACTAGGCGTTTTCTCGACAATCGGAGCAACCGTCAGCGCCGAGCAAGTCGAGTACACGGACAGCCATGCAACGTATCGTATCGACCTCAGCATCCTAGGCCGACCGTCACGTACCTGTCTACTCGAATGCGATATACGCGGCACCACATTACACATGTCCGAAATACAGATGCGCCCGGACAAAGAGTTCTCTTCTTGAGCAGTATGCCCGCCCGCGCAGCTACTCCACCGGCTTGAAGATGGTGGCCTGGCCGAAGACGCTGCGGATGAGGGCTTTGGCCTCGTCCTCGGTCTGCGGGATGCTCGGGGCTGCGCCCTGGTGGCCGAAGGGGCTGCCCGCGCCTGGGTTGGACTCCCAAGGGGCAGCGGGGGCGTCCTCCTCTTTGGGGGCAGCTGCAGCGGGCTTGGGCGCGGACGCCGCACCCGGCACGTCGAACGGCGGCAGATCGTCCCCGCCGGCATCGGCAGCAAAACCGCCGACCATGGCATCGTCGTAGGGAACCTGCTCGGATTCCCACGGCGCAGACGACGCGGCAGGCTGAGATTTGGGGGCGGCAGAGCGCTCGGGCGCACGGGGCGCGGGCTCGGTCGGGAGCTTGCCCGTAGCGGGAGCGCCGGCAGGGTTGTCGGAGCGCAGCCAGGGGGCCTTAGCCAGGTCGGATGACTTGGGCGCAGGCGCGGCAGCGGGCTTGGGCGCGGGAGCCGGAGCGGCCGGTTTGGGCGTGGCGGGCTTAGGCGCCGACGGGGTCGGTGCCATCACCGGCGTCGCTTGCTGCTGCGGAGCGCTGGCGCTCGAGGATGCAGGGGCCGCCGAGGACACGGGTTGCGGGTCCGCAGATACCGCAGCCCGTGCAGATGGAGAATGCTCCTCATGTTGAGGAGCCGGCGTGCCACCCCCATCCAGGACATAGTCGACGGTACGACGACCGAAGACCGCACTGACTGTCGGCAGAACCACCGACTGTGTGTCGGCGCGACCGAGCATCTTGATAGCAAAGGTCGAGCCCGCGGGGAACGAAACCGTGAGCTTGGAGCCGTCGTCGGCCGTGGCGCGGGCGTTGAGCAGCAGGCCTGCGTAGGAAGCCTGACGAGCCTTGACGCGCTCGACGACCTCGGCCCATTTGCGCTGGAGCTCGCCGGCGTCCTCGACCGCGGGGGTCTCGGCAGCACCGGCGGCGGCAACCTCAGCGGCGTTGTTGGGCTTGGACACCGGCACGGTCGATGCAGCAGGCACGGGAGCCGGAGCCGCAACGGGCTGAGGTGCAGGCGTTACAGGCTTGGGCGCGGGAGCCGGAGCCGCGGACTTGGGTGCAGGCTGGGCAGCCGGAACAGCAGCGCCGCGGTCCCAAGGCATGCCGCCCTGATGCGCGGACGTAGCAGCGGGAGCGGCAGATGCCACAGGGGCAGCAGCCCGGGCACCCGAGATCAGCGTCGGCTGCTGGACAGCGGGTGCGGATGCAGCAGGCGCACTCGCTTGAGCAGCAGCCACGCTCGCCGGCACGGCGCCGTTGGCAACCATGGCCTCCAGGCGTGCCACGCGCTCGGCCAATGCCTCAATCGTTAAATCAGCCTCGGGACGTGCCAGACGCGTGCAGGCGATCTCGAGCACCAGGCGCACGTCGCTCGCACCCCTCATCTCCAGTGCGGCATCGTCGAGCACTGTCAGCACACGGGCCAGGCGGTCGGCAGGATGCTCGCCAAAGGCAGCGGCCTCGGCAGCAAGCGCCTCGGCCTGCTCGGAGCCGCCCTCAAACAGCTCGGCACGGGCACCGGCAACGCAGGCAACATACACGTCGCGCACATGCGCCACCAAGTCACGCGTCAGCTCAAGCAGGTCATTGCCCTCCTCGACCTGTGCGCGAATGAGCCCATACAGCTCGGCGACATCGCGATCAGCAATGGCGCGCGCAAACTCGCCTAGAATCTGGTCCGAAACTTCGCCCAAAAGCGAACGGGCATCGTCCGCATGCACGGCGCCGTTGCCAAAAACGCTCAGCTGCTCCAGCGTGGAGAGCGCGTCGCGCATGCCGCCCTTGGCATGGCGCGCCACGATAGCCAGCGCCTCGTCGTCGTAATCGAAGCCCTCCTGCTCGCACACGTATGCCAGGCGGCGCTCGATATCCTCGTTGCCGATGCGATGGAAATCGAAGCGCTGGCAGCGTGAGAGGATTGTCTCCAGAATCTTTTGCGGGTCGGTGGTGCACAGCACAAAGATCACGTGCGCCGGCGGCTCCTCGAGCGTCTTGAGCAGCGCGTTAAACGCCGCCGTCGTGAGCATGTGGACCTCGTCGATGATATAGATCTTGTACTTGCCACGCACCGGGGCAAAGTTGACGGAGTTGATGATTTCCTCGCGCACGTTGTCTACGCCGGTACGGCTTGCGGCATCGAGCTCGTAGACATCGGGGTGGTTGCCCTCGGCGATGAGCTCGCATTCCTCACAGGTGCCGTCGGGCATGCAGCCGCTCGCACCCTCGGCGCGCGCCGCCTCGGCATTGCGACAGAGCAGCGCCTTGGCAAGAATACGCGCCATGGTGGTCTTGCCCGTGCCGCGCGGTCCGCAGAACAGGTACGCATGGGACAGGCGCCCCTCGGTGATGGCGTGCTCGAGCGTCGAGACGATATGCTGCTGGCCCACCACGGAGTCGAAGGTGAGCGGGCGATACTTTCGGTACAACGATTCCATGGGTGCTCCCCCGGGTATACTGAGTCTTGTTGCCGCGGCGGCCATGCGGTCGCACGGCATACTGCATCCATAATAACCCGTACGGCGAGCCCGCCGCGATAGGAGTCCAAAGAGCATGGCAGACGCAGAGAGCAACCTCGTTCCCTCCGAAGCAGCCGACCAGGTCGAGGTCGCGCTCGAGGAGCAGGCCGCAGCCGACGACGGCATTCTGTACCTCAACGAGTACCAGTACGAAAACGACCTCGTCACCGACTTTGCGCGCCTGGTCGCCTCGCCCAGGCGTCGCGGCTCGCTGTATGTCGCCGCGGCAATTGCCGCGCTCATCGGCATCGGCATGCTGGTGGCCGGCGGCAACTGGATCAAGTTCGGCGTCGTCCTAATCGTATTCGGCGCCTTTTTGGCCTGGTGGAGCAAAAATCTGCACCATACGCTCGCGCGCGACTTTATCGAAGCCGTCGAGGCAGACGAGTCCATGGGCGGCCGCTACCGCCGCGTCGCCGCCAACGAGGACGGCCTGATGGTCTGGGGCAAGAGCGGCAAGTCGCAGTTCTTCCCGTTTGAGAAGCTCGACCATGTACTCGACGGCGAGCGCATCTTTGTGGCCATGTTCGCCGACCAGGGCGTGACGATCCCTAAGGACACCTTTGTGCGTGGTGATGCCGAGCAGTTTGGCTCCTTCCTCAAGACGCGCATCAACAAAAAGCTGCGCATCGAGACCAAACGCAAAAAGATGAAGGCCGAAAAGGCCGCTGCCAAGGCCAAGCAGGAAAGCGAGCCTAAGAATGCAAAGGCCAAACAGCGCAAGCAGAAGAAGAACAAGAAGAAGCGCTAAGGCCAAGTCAGATAGGCCACCTCGCCCCGCTACCTTCACCATGCACCCGAGCGTGCTACACTAGCAGCATCTATGCCACCGCGAACGGCTCGGCTCCGCGCCCGCCGCTCGCAAACGAACTTTAAACGCACGAGGGTTGGCCATGCCGCTTTTCTCGCAACATACCGCCCGGTTCTCGCCGGACGTTCCCTTGGAGGGCACCAGCTCTCGCGAGCTGCTCAAGCGGTTCCAGCCGCTCGAGACGCTCGCGACCGGCGGTTTTGGCTCCATCGAGATTTGCCGCGACACGCACCTGCGCCGTCGCGTGGCCATTAAGCGCATCCCTCTTATCAACGGTGCCGGCATGCCCGCCAGCGACATCATGGATGTCCTGCGCGAGGCACACACCGCCGCTATGCTTCAACATCCCAATATCGTGCAGGTTATCGACTTTACGCACGATACCGCCTATGCCTACCTAGTCATGGAATATGTCGACGGCATGTCGCTCGCCGACTTTTTGCATCGCGTGGACGGCCATTCGCTCACCTTTGACGAGGCCGCGGCAATTGCCGACGCGCTGGGCCAGGCGCTCGCCTTCGCCCATAGCAACGGCGTGCTCCACCTGGATATTAAGCCCGCCAATGTGCTCATCGACCACTCGGGCAATGTAAAGCTCACCGACTTTGGCATGGCGCGGCTGTCGTCTGCCGGTGGCTTTGGCGGCTCGCGCGGCGGCACCATCGGCTACATGCCACCCGAGCAGCTCGACATCGAGACTGGCACGGTTGACGAGCGCGCCGATGTCTTTGCCCTCGCCTGTGTTATCTACGAGGGCCTGTGCGGCAGCGCCCCCTTTATGGCCGCCACGCCCGGCGACTCGCTCGGCCGCATCATCGGCGGTGCCACCTACCCCAGCGAGCTCATCCCGCACTTTCCCCCGGGAGCCGAGGCTGCGCTCATGAGCGCCCTCTCCCCCATGCCGCAAGACCGCCCCAACAGCATCGAGGCATTTTGCGACCAGCTGCTCGCCGGCTTGGGCAGCGTGCGCGAGGGCCGTCGCAGCCTAGAGCAGATGGTGGGCGAGCTGTCGGATGACGAGCGCACGGCAGACGATATCGAATCGTTGCCCTATGAGGACGACGCCATCGAGGTCGACCCCGCGCTCGGCTGGGCCGGCACGCGATGGAGCCGCGCGCGCGATTACACCATGCGCGCCATCTCGGCGCTAACGTGTGGTGCCTTTAGCTTTCTAATCATGCAGACGGCAGGCGTCGCGGCGCTTCCCGGACTTATTGCCGCGGCTATCGCGATTGGGGCGGCCGCCGGCCTGGCCCCGCAGATTGGCTCGGCTATCTCGGCCGTGGGCTTTTTGGTACTTATGGCCAACGCCACCATGCAGGCGCAGGGCATCCTGTCGATGCTGCCCGTCGCGGTGCTCTTTGCCGCCACCATATCCGGTTGGTGGATCGCCTGGGGCCGCACCGAGGCCGCCGCGAGCTCCGCGCTCACCTGCGCGGTGGCACTTGGCTGTCTAACGGGCGACGTCCTCCTTGCCGCCGGGGTCGCCGCCGGCATCGCGGCCTTTTGGCTCGGCCCGGCAAGCGCCGCGGCCGCCACGGGGATGGGCGCGCTTTTTGGCCGCCTGGCTACGGTTGCGCTTTCCGCCGGAGGCGTGCTGGGACTCGGCAATGTTGCCGCGGCGCTGGGAGACATGCTCTTCTGGGCTGCCGTCGTGCTTGTCGCGACGACAGCTGCACTGACATCTCTGCTGCTCAACGTTCATGCCAAGCGTGCCGAGCAGGGTTCGAACCTGGCTGCAATCGCTGCCATCGCCGGCTGCGGAATAGGCTCCGCGGCGTCGCTCTGTCTTGCACACCATATGGAAATTGCCAGCCTTGCGGCCGCGGTCGTCGTCAAGGCGGCGGTTGCGGGAACCCTATCCTCTATAATCGTTGGGATATGCCTATATTTGCTCGGATACCAAAGAACCTATACGGAGAGTGATCTTTCGTGAACTTCCTGAACATCTTCGAGGACCACGTGGCCGGCATCTTCGGTGCCACCCGTGCCCCGTTCTCCTTTAAGAAGCTTGCCAAGCAGGCCGCTCGCGACATGGAGGATCAGACTCTGGTGATCAACGGCGTCAACACCGCGCCGGCACTCTATACCATCCTGATCGCCGCCGACGACGATCCCATGCTCGCCCCGTTCTACCCCGAGCTTTCGCGCGAAGTCCGCGAGTTTGTGAAGGCACAGGCCGAAAAGCGCCGCTATGTGTTTGTCGGCGAACCCCTCGTTCGCTTTATGATCGACCCGCAGCTGCGTGCCGGTAAGTTCTCGGTCTTTGCCGAGAACGTCGACGCCCCCACGCTCGGTCGTCTGTACGAGGAAGAGCGCGCCTATCAGAATGGCCTGGGCCAGAACAACTCGGCGGCAAGCCGCGCCGCCAGCGCTCCCCGTGCCGGCAAGCAGCAATTCGCCGCTCCGCAGCAACAGCACCCCGCCGCTATGCCCCAGCAGCCGACGCCCCGCGCCGCCGCTCCCGACCCGCTCGCCGTGGCCGATCCCTTTGCGCCCAACGTCCCCGACCCCGCCGCCGCACCCATCCCCGTGCCGCAGACCGTCTCTCGTGACGCCCTTGCCGGTATGGGCGGAGCCGCCGCGACCGGCGCCGCCGTGGGCCTTGGCACCGCGGCCGGTATTGCCTCCAACATGGCGAGCACCCGCGCCCCGCAGCGTCCGCTCGCCCAGCTCGTCGACGTCGTGAGCGGCGAGAGCCACAGCATCACTTCCGCGCAGGTGACCATCGGTCGCGAGCGTTCGGTTTCGGACATCGCCCTGCGCGACCCCAACGTGTCGCGCCGTCACGCCCAACTCACCTTTACCGGTTCGGACTGGTCGATCGAGGACCTCAATTCCACCAACGGCACGCTCGTCAACAACCGCCGCATCACGCGCTGCCCGCTGCGCAACGGCGACCTGTTGACGTTTGGCCTGAGCACCTTTGAATTTAGGGGATAGTCGCTTATGAACATCGATATCGTCCTTTTTGCAGGCCGCATCGTCCTGGTCGCCCTGCTCTACATCTTCCTGTTCGCCGTCATGAAAACCGGCGTGGGACTCGTACGCGGCCAGCGCCGCGACTCCGCTATCTGGACGATCGATGTGGACAAGGGTCCGCGCGGCATCCGTGGCATCCATGTAGACATGCTCGGCCCCGTCATCGTGGGCCGCTCGCCGTCCTCGGACATCTGCATCAACGAACCGTTTGTCTCGGCCTCGCATGCACGCTTTTCGCTGCAGGGCCCGGCACTCATCATCGAAGACCTCAACTCGCTGAACGGCACGCTCGTTAACGGCCGTCAGCTGGTGGAGCCCGCAACGCTGCGCGAGGGTGACGAGGTCCAGATTGGCGACGTGGTCATGAAGGTGAACCGTCGATGATCGACGAGGAGAACAAGTCCGCAGCCATGCCCGAGACGCCGACTGCCCCCGCAGCTGCGCCGGCTCATGCCGCTCCGGCGCGCCCTGCGACCGTGGAGCCCGAGGACACGGTGTTCTCCCTGCCTCTTTCGCATGTAACTCAAGAATATCCGGCACTCGTCGATGACGAGGACGCCGACACCGAGCAGCTCGACGCCCCCATCGGCGCGCACGCTGCCGAGCAGCCCGCGGAACCGGAGGCAACGCCCGCACCGGCTCACTTTGCCGAGCCCGTCGCCGAGGCGATTAACGAGAGCGCTGCCGTGTTTGCAGCCCCCGAGCCTGCCGCGCCGGTATTCCCCGTCGCCCCGACAAGCGAGGCGGCACCCGCATCTGCAACGCCTGCCGAAGTCGAGCAGCCCGTTGCCGCGCCCGCCGCAGCTCCCGAGCCCTCCGCTCAACCCCAGAGCACGCCCGCGCCGTCGCACTTTGCGACGCCCGAGCCGACGGCTGTCGAGCCGCAGCAGGACGGCGATCCCGCCGACCGCGTAACCGAAGATCTCAACCTTCCGGACGTCTCCGACGCCGAGTCGGGAGACGATGCCGACACCGTCTCCCCCGGCGACACCGCCGAGATCGATGTCGCCGCCGTGGAGGCAAAGCTCAAAGATCCCGGCTCGACCATGAGCTTTGAGCCGCTAACCGACGAGCGCATCGAGACCGACTCGACCTACGACGCCGGCACCACCACGCAGCTTATGTGGGGCGCCCGCTCCGACGTCGGAAGTGTGCGCCCGCACAATGAGGACTCCTATCTGGTGCAGTCGCCGCTCTTTTGCGTGTGCGACGGCATGGGAGGACATGCCGCCGGCGAGGTGGCATCCTCCATCGCCGTCGAGACCATCGCCAAGACGGCGCCGCAGTCCGCCGACGCCGCGCGCCTGGCCGCAGCCGTCGAGGCCGCCAACGCCGCCGTGATCGAGGCCGCCCTCAACGGCCTGGGCAAACCCGGCATGGGATGCACGGCCACCTGCGCCTACATCGAAAACGACACGCTCGCCATCGCCCACGTGGGCGACTCGCGCGCCTACCTGCTCCACGAGGGTACGCTCATCCGCGTGACCCGCGACCACTCCTACGTGGAGGAGCTCGTGGATGCCGGCGAGATTACGGCCGACGAGGCCCGCGTCCACCCCAACCGCTCGGTCATCACCCGCGCACTGGGCTCGGATCCCGCCATGTATGCCGACCACTTTACCCTGCACATCGAGGAAGGCGACCGCCTGATTCTGTGCTCCGACGGTCTTTCGAGCATGATTCCCGATAGCGATATCGAGAACATCGCCACGCAGTCCTCGAGCGCGCAGATCTGTGTCGACAACTTGGTGGACGCGGCGCTCGCCGCCGGCGGCCACGACAATGTGACCGTGGTGGTCGTCGACCTGGTCGACGACGGCGTTATGCGCGAGGCAAAACGCGTCCGACGTCGCAATGTCACCATCGCCGCCATCTTGGCCCTTGTCTTTGTGCTGGTAGCAGGCATCTGGGCATACACGGGCATCACCGGCTCCTATTACTTGGGAACCTCCCACGGCAATGTCGCCGTCTGGCGCGGCCTGCCCGGCAAGACGCTCGGGGTCGAGCTCCACTGGCTCGAGAGCGAAACCAGCATCAAGCTGTCCGACCTGCCCGAAGACACGCAAAACCGCCTGAAGGCAGGCATTCCGCAAACGAGTGTCGACGATGCGCAGGACACCATTTCCAAGTACCGCCATCAGATTGACGAAGAGCAGACCCGTCAGGTGATTGACGCGCAAACGATTCGCGACAACACCAATCAGGAATCCACCTCCGAGTCAGATTCCGAGAAAACCGCCGAACAGTCAGCCGAGGCCGAAGCCTCCGATAAGAATTAGAAAGGGAGTGCCGCTTATGAGTCGCCGCAACACCGAACTGCTCTTGCTCATCGCTTCGGCGTTCCCCGTCATCCTGCTCTATGCGATGTACGTGCTCACCGCGGGTGCCACGATTTCCTTTGAGACGCTCGCCGTGCCGATCGGCCTGTTCGCCGCCTTCGCCGCGGCGCATATCGCCGTGCGCATCCTGGCGCCCGGCGCCGACCCCGCCATCCTGCCCATCGTCTTTGTGCTCTCGGGCATCGGCATCACATTCGTGACGCGCCTGGCCCCCGACCTCGCCATCTCGCAGCTCATCATCTTGTTTGTCTCGGTGGCGCTCATGGTGGGAACGCTCGCACTGGTCAAGAACCTCGACGTGGTCATGCGCTACAAGTACACCTTTGGCATTATCGGCATCATCCTGCTGATGCTGCCGATCTTTATCGGCACCACGATCTCGGGCTCCAAGCTGTGGATTCGCATCGCGGGCTTCACCATCCAGCCCGGCGAGTTCGCCAAGGTCTTCATCGTCTTGTTCCTGGCAGGCTATCTGGCCGAGAACCGTGAGCTGCTCTCCATCTCCAACCGCAAGATCTTGGGCCTCAAGATTCCGCGCCTCCGCCTGCTGCTGCCGCTGTTTGCCGTGTGGGGCGTGTGCCTGCTCATCGTCGTCTTCGAACGCGACCTGGGCTCGGCCGTCCTGTTCTACACCATCTTTTTGCTGATGCTCTATGTTGCCACGGGACGCTTTTCGTACGTCATCATCGGCCTTGCGCTGCTGGCCGTTGGAGCCGTGGGCGCCTACAAGTTCCTGTCTCACGTGCAGGTGCGCTTTCAGGTCTGGGTCGATCCGTTTAAGGATGCCCAGGGCCAGGGCTACCAGATCGTACAGTCACTTTACTCGCTGGCTGACGGCGGCCTGGTTGGCGTCGGCATTGGCAACGGCATGGCAAACAACATCCCCGTCGTCGAGTCCGACTTTATCTTCTCGGCCATCGGCGAGGAAATGGGCCTTTTGGGCGGCGGCGCCGTGCTCATCCTGTTTATGCTTTTTGCCGTGCGCGGCCTCACCACGGCAGCCCGCGCCAAGTCTGACCTTGCCGCCTTTAGCGCGACCGGCCTTACGGCGGCCATCAGCTTCCAGGCATTCTTAATCGTTGGCGGCGTAACCCGCCTGATCCCGCTGACCGGCGTTACCCTGCCCTTTATGAGCCAGGGCGGCTCCTCGCTGCTGGCGAGCTTTATCATCGTCGCGCTGCTGCTGCGCGCCGGCGACGAGGCAACCGGACGCGAAGCCGAGCTCACCGGCACCGGCACCATGGCCGCCATCACCGATGACCAGGTCGCATCCGCTGCTGCCCCGACCGGTACGCGTTTTGCCAACGCACCTTCCTACAGCCACGGCAACCACTCCGCGGGTTCTCGCATGCGTCGTCGCCTGCTCGACACGCCTGAGTCCGGCGTGCTCGGCCGCGTGGCGCTTGCCAACCGTCTGACTCGTGCCGTGCTTGCCTTCACGGCGCTGTTCGCCATCCTTATCGGCAACCTCACCTATGTCCAAGTCATCAAGGCGAAGGACTATCAGGATATGCCGACCAACAACCACACCATCGCCCGCTCCAAGTACATCCAGCGTGGCTCCATCATCACGTCCGACGGCGTGACGCTAGCCGAGTCGCTGCAGCAGGAGGACGGCACCTACGCCCGTTCCTACCCCAACGGCAACATGGCCGCGCACGTGGTGGGCTACGTGAGCCAGCAATACGGCACCGCCGGCATCGAGAGCGTCATGAACGATACGCTCACCGGCTCCAAGGATTACTCCAGCTGGAACAACGCCATCGCGTCGCTCGCGGGGCAGACCCAGCCGGGCAATACCGCCAAGCTCACCATCGACTCGCGCATCCAGACGGCTGCCGAGCAGGCGCTCAAGGGCTTTAAGGGCGCCGTGGTGGTCATGGATCCGCGTACCGGTGCGGTCCTTGCGTGCGCGAGCTCGCCCACCTACGACAACACCAACATCGATGCACTGATGCAGTCGGGCGGCGGCGAGGACGGCTCCATGTACGACCGCGCCATGGACGCGCTGTACACCCCGGGCTCGACCTTTAAGGTCGTCACACTCTCCGCGGCGCTCGAAACCGGCACCGCCAGCCTTACCAGCACGTACCAGGCGCCCGGCTCCATGGACATCGGCAACGCGCCGGTCACCAACTATGCCAACGAGAGCTACGGCACCATCAGCCTGCAGCAGGCCTTCGCCGTATCGTCCAACGTCGTCTTTGGCCAGGTGGCCAACGAGGTCGGCGCCAACTCGCTGGTACAGTTTGCCAACGCCTTTGGCTATGGGCAAAAGCTGGGTCAGGACCTTACCGCCGCGGCCTCCATCATGGCCGACCCGTCGCTTATGACCGAGTGGGAGACCGCTTGGGCAGGCGCCGGCCAGCCCGTCGGCATGGACCACACGCCTGGCCCGCAGACCACCGTCATGCAGAATTGCGTGATCGCTGCCGCTATCGCCAACAGCGGCGTGGTCATGGACCCGTTCTTTGTGTCCCAGATACTCGCCCCGGACGGAACCGTGGTTAAGACCACGCAGTCCCGCTCGCTGGGCCAGGCTGTCAGCTCTGCCACGGCCGACCAGGTCAAGCAGGCCATGCTCGCCGTCGTCCAGTCCGGTACCGGCACCGATGCCCAGATTCCGGGCGTCAAGGTTGCCGGCAAGACCGGTTCGGCCGAGACCGGCGGCACCAACGTCAACTCTATGTTTGTTGGCTTTGCACCTTACGATTCACCCACGGTTGCCATCTCGGTGGCCCTGGAGGATTACGACAAACACGACGTCAAGGCGGCCAAGATTGCCGGCATCGTCCTGACCGCGGCGCTCGCCGCACAGGGAGCGTGATGCCCGTGATCAAAGCGGATACTTGGGGCACGCCGCGGCCGATGAGCTAGCGGCAACGCTCCACACGGCCCCAGCGGCCACACATTTGGTACTACACACATCGTTGAGCGAATAGTTATGTTAGGAGCAGGAATGGAACAGAGGGTCCTCGGGGGAAGATACCTCCTTAAGGATAAGGTGGGAACGGGCGGTATGGCGACCGTCTTCCGTGCACAGGATCAGGTCCTCGACCGAACGGTTGCCGTCAAGATCATGCTGCCGCAGTATGCCGGCGACGCCACCTTCGCCGCCCGCTTTAAGCAGGAGGCCCAGGCAGCTGCCGGCCTGTCCTCCCCCTATATCGTGGGCGTCTACGACTGGGGCAAGGATGGCGACACCTATTACATCGTCATGGAGTACCTGCGCGGTACCGACCTTAAGAGCGGCATCAAGAGCCACGGCGCCCTCGATCCCAAGAAGGTCGCGCAAATCGGCTCGCAGATCAGCTCCGCGCTTTCGGTCGCACACAAGCACGAGATCATCCACCGCGACATCAAGCCGCAAAACATCATGGTGCTGCCCGACGGCAACATCAAGGTAATGGATTTTGGCATCGCACGCGCCAAGAACAGCCACCTCACGCAGGATAACAACGTGCTGGGCACCGCCCACTATGTAAGCCCCGAGCAGACCCGCGGCCAGGACCTCGGTCCTACCTCAGATATCTACTCGCTGGGTGTCGTCATGTACGAGTGCGCCACCGGCCGCGTACCCTTTGACGGCGACGACGCCATCTCGGTCGCGCTCAAGCAGGTCAACGAGCTCCCCATCCCGCCGAGCCAGATCAACTCCGGCGTCGATGCCGACCTGGAGCGCATCATCCTCAAGTGCATGGAGAAGGACCCGGCAAACCGCTTCCAGACGGCCGACGAGCTGCGCCAGGTGCTCAACAGCTACCTGTCCGGCCGTGCCGTCAACGTCTCGGAGCCCACGCGCATCATCGGTGCCGCCGGCGACCTGGGTGCCACCAAGACCCGCGAGCTTTCCGACTCAACGCGCGCTATGGTTCGTCCCGTCTCGGGCGTGAGCGGTCAGAACACCGCCCGTAGCGCTGTCTCGGGCTCCACGGGCTCCTACGAGGTCGAGAAGCCTAAGTCCAACAAGAACAAGATCATCGCCGCCGTGATTGCCGCCGTTGCCGTGATTGGCGTTGTGGTGGCCTTTGCCACGGGCATGTTCAGTGGCGAACAGGTCACGGTGCCCGATGTGCTGGGCAAGGACCAGGAAACCGCTATTGAACTAATCAAGGAAGCCGGCCTTGAGGTTGGCACCGTCGACCAGAGCTACAACGACGATGTCGACGAGGGAAAGGTCGCCGAGCAGACCCCCAACGGCAACACCAAGAAGGCCAAGGGCACAAGGGTGAACCTGGTAATCTCCAAGGGCCCTAAGCCCTCCGAGAAGGTTGAGGTTCCGCAGCTCGTCGGCCTGACCAAGGACCAGGCCGAGGCCGCACTGGCAAGCGTGGGCCTGAAGGGCAGCGCCTCGGAGGAAGCCAATGAGGCCGAAGAGGGCCAGGTCTTTGAGCAGAGCACTGCTGCCGGCAAGGAGGTCGAGAAGGGCACGACCATCTCGTACAAGGTCTCTGGCGGCCCGGACACCACCTCGGTGCCCGATCTGACCGACATGACCGAGGCCCAAGCGCGCAACGCTCTCGACATGGCCGGCTTTGGCGTCGACGTGAGCTACCAGGAAAACGACTCGGTTACCGAGGGCACCGTAATTAGCTGGAACCCCAGCGGCAAGCAGAAGCCCGGTGCCACGATCACCGTCGTCATCGCCAAGAAGTCCGGCAAGGCCAGCGTCCCGGGCAACCTGTACGGCAAGAGCATCTCCGCCGCCGTCACCGCGCTCAACAACGCCGGGTTCTACAACATCGCATTCTGCGATCAGAACGGCAACCCCGTGAGTGGCAACGAAAACGCCACCGTTACGGGCGTCTCCCCCACCGGTAAGCAGTCCACCGACAGCACGATTACGCTGACGGTTTCCATCTCCGGGTCCGGCGACGACTCCGAGTCTAGCAACTAACGTCGATCGCTTGTTGCTCCGAGCGGTTTAGACCGCAAACACATTCGCTCAGAAGCGCCCGCTTGCTCCCCCAGCAAGCGGGCGCTTTTATTTTGACGCGGAATTGCCGCCCATGGCTGAACGTGACTTTAAACCAGAAGAGCCCGGCACCATAGCGGTACCGGGCTCGATCAATCTCTGGTGCCCCCGGGCGGATTCGAACCGTCGACACCCGCTTTAGGAGATATGATTTAATGCTACCCCCTACCATTCATCAAGCATCATTGAACATCATATAACCGCAGATAAACATAGCAGTTTGTGTCTTTTGCCTCCGGTAGCTGCGCCTACGCTTTTACAAACATATTACTAACAGCTTTAGCTAAACTGCACTCAATGAATTGTTGAAAACTATTCAAAGAAACGGAGTGCAAAGATGTCAGAACAGCCACTAATTAGCGGAAGAGGCACGTGTTGGAAAGACAAGAGATCACCTAACACCTATCGCTATTATTTTTCCCTTGGAGTCAAGGACCCTAAGACAGGTCGCTACAAACGATCCCCAACCTATACGGTTCGTTGCAAGACTAAGACAGAAGCTAAGGCTGCAATGCAGGCCAAGCTGGCTGAAATCAACTCCTCTGGCACGATCACTAAAACTAAAAAGCCCACTTTGCTTGCGTCCTACTGCTGGGCCTTTCATGAAAATAGGGACACCGAGCTTGCGCCAACGAGCTATGAAAGAGAAGCGTACGATTGCAGGCATATCGAAGACCTATTCGGTGCGTTTCAGACAATTGAGGGGCTAACTCCCGATCTAATCGAAGAAGCATATGCCGAAGCTCGTCGTACGGGAAAATACAAACCATCAGAGCTTGTACGAATCAATTCGAAACTGCGTCAGATTCTGTCGAATGCAGTCGCAAAGAGAATAATTGACCGAAACCCCTGCGCCACCGTTCATGTTCGCAGACCACGCAACAAAAGAGAATCACTGACAATCGACCAGGTAGCTACCCTATGCACACATCTTCAACACATTGAGCTCACCGCCGAAGCTGTTGGTACGCTAGTACTAGTGTATACGGGTATGCGGAAAGGCGAGATGCTGGGCCTCGAATGGCGCGATTGGGACTCTGCCAATAAAACCTTGAAAATTGACAGGCAGTACACCAACGACCATGAACTGAGGGCACCCAAGTCACAAGAAAGCCAACGCAAAATCCCCGTTGGAGAAACCTTGGCCGAACGTCTTCAATCATGGTCAGCCATACAAAAAGAGCTCCTGGCCTCTCTGGGGCTGTCCCAGACTGGCAGCACTCCCATCATTAGCGATATTGCTGTCAAGCAGGGGGTCCCTACTGTCTGTCACATGAAAAACTACATCTTCAACCATTGGTTTCGCGATTTCGCAGTTAGCTGCAACCTTGGAATCTATGAGCCGAACAATTCGACTGGCGGAAAACTATATAAGGGCATCTGCCCGCATCAGCTCAGGCATTGTGTAAGCACTTTTATGCTGGCGAACGGATCGGACGTTAGAAGCGTGCAAGGTATTCTTGGCCACGCGGACCCCAATATCACGCTCAAAACGTATACAAGCCTCGTTCAACAATCAGAAATAAAAGCAGTTAAAGGCTACGAAGACTTCATCAACGCCTATATACAGAAAAGCGAGAAATAGCATGCTATTCATTCATCGTTTCATCAATAATATTATGGTACTATACTACTATTTCCGCAGGTAGACGCTTTATTTGATTGACATCTAATGAGTTTTAATAGATTCTAAAGCTGTCAGATGGCTACGCATGTAGTCATAAAAACCGGCCCCCCAAGTGCTTATGAACCTGGTAAGTCTTACAAGCACAGGGAGGGCCCTCATTGAAAGGATAGCTCATCATGGCTACTCCACAGATTAGCACTCAGGCGTCCACACCGACTTTCCCCACTGGTGCCGCTCAGTGCGATCGGTTGCTCCGCGTTAACGATATCCGCGAACTCACTGGCTGGAGCGAAAACACCGCGCGCAAGTTTATGCGCGAGTCCGGCAAGCTCATCCAAATCCATCGCTCGAATTACATGTTTGAAAGCTCCTTCTACGAACTTTTCAAGCAGCTTGAAGGTCGTACCGCCCACCTTGACTAGGCGGTAAACATGAGCGAGCTACCGTCGATTTCCGACAAATATTCCGATGATGTT
The DNA here is from genome assembly GCA_905209765.1 of uncultured Collinsella sp. GTDB lineage: Bacteria > Actinomycetota > Coriobacteriia > Coriobacteriales > Coriobacteriaceae > Collinsella. The sequence goes on from CAJLUE010000007.1 coordinate 44,099, forward strand.
ACTGAGCAACGAGAGATTAGAAGGAAAATGGATAACGCGAATTTTATTTCGGTGCCCGACTGGGCGTGTTGTGCCACCACTGTCGCTGCCGAGCGCCTCATCCTCGGCCTAGTATGGAAGCTTGGAAATCCTTCCAAAAACAAACGAGCCATGGGCTTTTACGCAAAAAGCAAATGGATTGAGGAGCGCTACCACCTGAGTAAGAACACGATCTCCCGGGCCTATACCTCTTTGAAGGATAAGGGGTTTATACAAAAAGCGGGCGATGGCAGCTGGATGCTTAATTACGCCGCAGTCTACCCAGCCGCAATCGAAAACGGCTGGGAGCCCAAGAAATCTTAAGTCCATAGCCCGACTATCGAGGTCGTGAAGGTCGGTAATCGCCAAGCGTCTATAAGAGCATGCCGCGGATGTAAAATGAAACAGGGTCGAACCGAAACAGTTCCCGGACAATTGGCGTCCGGCCAGACACTTCGATTCGACCCTTTTTCATGCCCGCATCTAAAACAATCCCATAATCATTCTCGACATCTTTAACGCCATCACTCTCCCGCCACCAACACGTCGTAGGTGCCATTTTCAACGAATCGATATGGCCGTCCATTCATGGTCTTTAAGGCGCGTGATACCATGAAAACGTGCGGTATTTCTCCAACCGAAAACCTGCGTGAATGCATGACTTGAGACGCCTTTTAGAACTCACCAATCGCAGGGCGAACACAAATCAACAGCGGCCGTGCATTGTTCCCAGCCATATGGCATGGCGGAGCCATGCCCGTTGTTGATTGGAGTGCCGCACCATGGCAGACGAGAAGAAAATCAGGGAGATCTACGGCGTGAAGTCCGTCCTCGATGAGGCCGCCGAGCGAATCGAGGCGACGTGGCGGGAGAAGCTGCTGCGCGAGACGGGCGACCTCAGAACCGAGAACGCGTTGCTCAGGGCCCAGCTCGACGAATTCAACCGCAAGCTCGTCGAGGCGAGAGACCGGAACGAAAGCCTTGAGGCCGACTGCAATGAGCGGGTCGCCTTTATCGAGGAGAAGTTCGAGCTCGACACCGCGAGCATCGAGCTCGAGAACAATGAGCTCCATGCCGCGAGCGTCAGATACCTCGCCGATGCCAGGGAGCTCGGCAGGCAGGTCGTCCAGCTCCACGCCGAGGCTGAGGCCATGTCCGATGAGATCGAGCGGCTGCGCGGCGAGCGTGACGCCGCACTGAAAGCCCAAGCCGACACACTCCTGGCCCAGCGCGACCTGACGGCCGAGGTCGCCGCCCTCAAGGACCGCCTTGCTGTAGCCGAACAGCGGGCGGCCGTGGCCGAGGCAAAGATCGAGGTCATGACCCAGATGAAGGACGAGTAGCCCCGCGCTTCTCCTGTCAGGCTGCTGATTTCTAGGAATCTTCTAGAGCGCTTCCAGAAGATTCCTAGAACCGGGCGCAGCATCTTCGATCGGCACGATGTCTTGGTAGATCAGGCGATGCTTGGCGTCGCACCATTTGTCGTCGTGGTAGTGGCCGAAGAACCAGGCGCGGTAGCCGAGCTGACCGTCGAGCTCGGCAAGGAATCGCTGAAGTCGGTCGCCCCGATACTCGCGCCCGCGCTCGCGACACAGCTTCTCCGCCAGGGCGGCAGGGGCCTCGTGAGTCACAACGTAGTCGACCTTCCAGCCCACGCGGTCGAGCGAGGAGCGGCAGTGCTCCGTCTCTTCCTCGCTCGGCATCTCCTCGGGCCACCAGCTCCTCCCCTCCTTGCGATACTGCCTGTCGTTGCTCGCGGCGCCGCCCATGGCAAGGACTGTGAGCCCGTCGATATCGAACACCTCTCCACGCATCAGGTGCAGCACGCGCGGTCGCACCTCATGGACGAGCCCATCGTTCCACTCCCGTACCCGCAGATTGGCCAAGGCGTGATGGTTCTCATGGTTTCCGTCGACGAAGCACGTAGTCCACGGTTTGGACTCGAACCAGTCGAGCCAATATCTCTCAGCATTCGAGCCGTCCCAGACAAAGCCGAAGTCGCCGGCCACGATCACCGCGTCATCGCGCGTCAGCGTGCGGCCCAGTGGCCAAGACTTGAAGGCAAACCGGCTGGCCCCGTACTCGGCCCTGCCGTGCACGTCTCCTGTCACATAGACAGCCATCAGTACGCACCCCACGGCAGGAGTTTGTCCCCGAGCCTCACGATCCGGTCGTACAGCACGGTATGACGTTCGTCCGGGTTGCTGTCTCGGTGAAAATGGCCGTAATACCAGCGCTTGTAGTCCAGGCGATTCTCGAGCTCGTCAAGGAATTCGGTTAGCCGGTCCACATCAGGGCGCTCCCAGCCTAGGTCCGGGTAGAGCGTCGGCGAGAGCATGCGCGTCGAGCAGGTATGGGTGATGACGCAGTCGACCCTCCAGCCGACCTCGTCGAGCTTTGCCCGCGCGGTATCGAAATCGCGCTCGTCCGGGAGCTCCTGAGGCCACCAGCTGGAATACGGCACG
>CAJLUE010000008.1 GCA_905209765.1 uncultured Collinsella sp.
CGCAGAGCGTGCAGCCGCAGAGCGTGCAGCCGCAGAGCGTGCAGCCGCAGAGCGTGCAGCCGCAGAGCGTTTCGCGCTTTCGCCGCGCGAGCGCGATGTGATCGCGTCGCTTGGCTAGCGCGAAACTAATCAGGAAGGAGGCCGCAGGTGCCCAAGAAGGACAAGCCGCTCACGGCGAAGCAGGAAGCGTTCGCCCGCGAGATGGCCAAGCCCCGCGCCAAGCAGCAGGACGCGTACCGCGCGGCCTACGACTGCAAGCGGATGAACTACAACTCGATAAGCTGCGCCGCGTCCAAGCTGATGCGCGACCCACGAATCGCGCACAGAATCCAGGAAATCCGCGACGCGGCCGCCAAGGACTGCCGCTGGGAGCTGCAGGACGCGGCCGCCCCGCTGTTCGAGGTGCTGGACGGCGCGCTGCCCATCTTCCGCCGCCAGGCGGCCGAGGGCAGCATCAACGGCGACGCGCGCCTGGCCATAACCGAGAGCGTGAAGCTGCTCAACGACATGTTCGGCGTGGACGGCGCGAAGGCCGCCATGGCGGAGGCGGGGGTGACCATCGTTGACGACCTCGGTTAGGCTCTCGGACGTCGTGGCCTCCGTGTTCGCCGGCGTGTGGCGCTCTATCAAGGCGCACGAGTTCACGCACTACTGGTTCAAGGGCGGGCGCAACTCCACCAAGTCGTCGTTCATATCCATCGCCATCGTGCTGCTGATCATGCTCAACCCGGAGGCCAACGCCGTCGTGCTGCGCAAGGTCGGCAACACGCTGCGCACGTCCGTGTACGAGCAGATAGGCTGGGCGTGCGACGTGCTGGGCGTGGCGCACCTGTTCGACTTCGGCCTGTCCCCCATGGAGGTGACGTACCGCCCCACCGGGCAGGTCATACGCTTTGTGGGATGCGACAAGCCGAAGAAGCTGAAGTCCGCGAAGTTCCGCACCGGCTACTGCGCCGTGGTGTGGTTCGAGGAGGTAGACGAGTTCGACGGCATGGACGAGGTGCGCAGCGTGCTGGCCACGTTCCTGCGCGGCGGCGACATGTTCTGGGTCTTCTACAGCTACAACCCTCCCCGCTCGGCTCGCAACTGGGTGAACAAGGAGGCGCGCGACCTGGAGGCCCACCCGGGCGAGGACGGGCGCTTCATATGCCACACCACGTACCTGGACGTCATAGACGAGCACCCCGAATGGATAAGCGCCACCGCGCTGGCGGAGGCGGAGCGCAGCCGCCGCAAGACCCCCGACTCCTACCGCTGGCAATGGCTCGGCGAGGTCATCGGCACGGGCTCCGAGGTGTTCCCCGACGAGCTGCTGGACATACGCCCCATCACCGCGGAGGAGCGCGCGTCCATCGCCCTGCGCTCGTTCGGCGTGGACGCGGGCAGCGTGCACCCCTGGGTGTTCATGGAGGCGGGCTACGACGAGAACGAGCGCGTGCTGTACCTGCTGGACGAGGAGAGCCGCCAGGGAACCGATGCCATCGACGTCAAGACCGCCGAGCTGGTGGCGGCCAAGCTGCAGGCGGCCGAGGACCCCGCCGCCGACGTGTGGTGCGACAGCGCGGCGCGCGGCATGATCCTCTACTACCAGGAGCAGGGCATCGGCGCGCAGAAGTCGCTCAAGCAGGGCCTGAACGCGCCCAAGAGCCGCATCAGGTGGATGCAGAACCTTACGCGCATAGTCATCGACCCCGACCGCTGCCCGCTCGCCGCCAAGGAGTTCCCCGAGTTCGAGTACGTGTCGAACGGGCAGGGCGACATAACCGAGACACTGCCGAAGGTGAACGACGACGCGATAGACGCGGCGGGCTACGCCGCAGGACTGTGGATAAGGAGCAACCTCTGATGGAGAAGCGAGGCAACACGGGCTACGCCGAGGCGTGGCTGCGCCGCATGGGATACCAGCCGGACACCCGCATGCAGGGCATGGTGGGCGTCTGGTTCGGCTGGTTCGCGGCGAACAACGGCTGGTACCACTACAGCGAGCGGCGCGGCTTCCGCGTGTACAAGCGCGAGCGCGCCAGCCTGCATCCGGCGGCGCTCGTGGCCGACGAGTGGGCCAGTCTGCTCATGAACGAGAGCACGATCATCTCCAGCACGAGCGACGAGCGCCGCGCCTGGATGGCGCGCTACTTCGCCAACCCCAAGGCGACGGGCGGCGTCGGCGACGAGGGGCACGAGGACGGCCAGGCCGCGCCGCAGTCGACAGAGGACGGCGACGCGCCCACATCGTTCGCCATGGACAACGCCGACTTCATAGCCCGCGCGTTCGCCATGGGCACGGGCGCGTGGGTCATCGAGCCGCGAGGCGTGACCGACAGCGCCTACACGCCCGACGCCGAGCTGCGCATCGTGCGCTACGACGCCACGCAGATAGTCCCGCTCACGTGGAGCGCCGACGACTGCACGCAGTGCGCGTTCGTGGGCCGCGTGGAGGTCGCCGGGCGCGACTACGACCAGTGCCAGGCCCACGTGCTCAAGGGCGGCACCTACCACATCCTCACGCAGCTGTTCGACACCAAGACGCACAAGCAGGTGGCGGTCGAGGGCATCAGCGCCGACATGGACACGCGCTGCACCCGCCCGCTTTTCGCGCTGGTGCGCCCCGCCGTGTCGAACCGCTTCTACGACTACTGCGCGATGGGCGCGAGCGTGTACTGCAACGCCGTGGGGGCCATGAAGGTGGTCGACGAGGCCGCCACCTCCCTGCTCGACCACATTCGCGTGGGCCGCCCGCGCACGTTCGTGGACAAGACCCTCATAGAGTCCAAGACCGACAAGGGGCCGGACGGCAGCCTCACGAAGACCTACTACGCCTTCGGCGAGGCCGACGACACCATCTTCAGCATGAACCCCGGCGACGAGGGGTCGGCCAAGATTCAGACCGTTCAGAGCGACCTCAAGGCCGACGAGAACGCCAGCGCCATCAACACGGGCCTGCGCCTGCTGTCGGTGGCGTGCGGCTTCGGCAACGGCTACTTCTCCTGGGAGTCGCACACGGGCCTGAAGACCGCCAAGGAGGTGGCGGCCGACAACTCGCAGCTGATGCGATCCATCCACCGGCACGAGAACGCCCTGCGCAAGTCCATCGTGCGCCTCGTGAACGGCATGGCCGACGCGTGCCGCAGCATCAAGGGCGAGGCCGTGCCCTACGGCGACGTCACCGTGGACTTCGACGACTCCATCATCAGCGACACGCAGAGCGCGCGCGAGATGGCCATGAGCGAGGTCGGCGCGGGCATCATGGCCCCGTGGGAGTACCGCCGCCGCTTCTACGGCGAGACCAGCAACGAGGCCAAGGCCAACGTGCCCGAGCAGCAGGGCGGCGCGTTCGACATGCTGGGCGACGGGCTCGCCTGATGCTGGGGCCGGACTACATAGAGCACTTCACCGACGCAGCGCAGGGGGCCATGGACGAATACACCCTGCGCCTGGTGTGCATCTACGCCGCGCTCATAGGCTCCATCGACTTCGAGGGCGACAGCGCATACTCGCAGGCCGCCCGCAAGGCGGCGCTTGCCGCCAAGGACGTGCAGAAGGCCATGAACGAGGAGGGCCGCAGAGCCGCGCGCGAGGCTGCCAAGGCTGCGGCCGAGGCCGTGGCCAAGAGCGCCGAGGCCGACCTGGCCACGCTGGGCACGGCCATGGGCGCGCTGTCCAAGACGATGCAGTGGAGGCTGCACAACTCAGCGCGGGCCACGGCGGCGGGAGTGCAGGACGTCGTGAGCCGCGACAACCTGAAGATGCCCGCCAACGTGCAGCGCGCCTACCTCGAAGTCGTGGCGCAGGCCGTGGCTCGGGTGAACTCGGGCATGGCAGGCTACGAGCAGGCCACCCGCGAGGCCGTGCTGAAGCTGGCGCGGCGCGGCGTGTCCGTCGTGGACTACAAGAGCGGGGCGTGGGCGCAGGCGGACGTGGCCATGCGCCGCCACATTCGCACGCAGGCGGTGCAGGCCGGCAGCCGCAACACGCTGGAGCTGCTTGAAGAGACCGGGCACGACCTCGTGCAGACCTCCTCGCACGGCGGGGCGCGCGAGAGCCACGCCAAGTGGCAGGGCCGCGTGTTCAGTCTGTCGGGCAAGTCCAAGAAGTACCCGCCGTTCTACCGCGAGACGGGCTACGGCTCTGTCGATGGCCTGTGCGGCGCGAACTGCAAGCACGACTTCGGCATCTACGTGGAGGGCCAGCAGCTGCGGTACGAGCGCGATCCAGATGGCGGCGACGAGAAGCGCGAGGAGCGATACCAGGCAGAGCAGAAGCAGCGCGAGCTTGAGCGCGGCATACGCGCCGCCAAGCGCGAGGCAACGGCCCTGGAGGCCGCCGGGCTCGACAACACCAAGGAGCGCCTGCGCCTGGGCAAGCTGCAGAAGCGCCAGCGCGAGCACATAGCCGCCCACCCCTACCTGTCCCGCGAGCGCACGCGCGAGGCCGCCGTGGAATCGAAGGAGCGCATCTACCCGCTTGCCACGGACAAGACCTGGGTGCGCGAGAAGTTCATGCCGGGCAAGGGCGCGGGCACCGCCGCAGACGTGAGCCGCCGCGCCGTGAACGGCAGGGCCTACCACGACAAGGTGGCGTCCCTTCCCATCCCGAAGCGCGCAAGCGAGGCCGTGTACGCCGAAAGCCGCCGCATCCTGCGCGACCGCGACGGCACGGGCTACGAACGCATGTCCGTCGTGTCGTGGAAGAAGGGCGAGCGCGTCACCGACACCTTCGGGCACGGCCTGAAGAGCCAGGCGTGCGGCCTGACCGCCAAGCAGGTGGAGGCGTGCAGGCGCACCAAGGGCGGCGTGGTGCTGATCCACAACCACCCCATGAGCTCGCCGCCGTCGTGGACCGACATTCGAACGGTGGCGGAAAACGACTGGGTGCGCAGCTCAGTGGTGGCGTGCCACGATGGTACAATCTACGAAATCAAGGTGAACGACCGCAGCGTCGTACAAGCGTACGATGAGCTGCGAGAGCTGGCGAAAAGAGAGTGCCCGAACGTGGGCGGCGACGTTATCGACCAGCTTGCCACCGAAATGCTCTACGAGCGAAACGAGGAAGCGAAATGGTTCAGGCTGACAAAAAAGAAGTGACGCCAGAGGACTGGGTGCTCGTCATAGATGACAGCGCCTCCGAGTCGAAAGCCGCCGAAAAGCTGACCAAAGAAGAGCGCGAGGAGCTTTTTGCCAAGTCCCGCAAGGTTCTGCGCGACGCGGGGCTGATGAAGTAGACCAAGCGACAACCGAGTAGACGCACGGCATCAAGGCCGCCCATCACGGGCGGCCTTTTCTTTTGCCTGGCGACACCTCGGGGAAGATGCGGTCACGCGATGGGGCGGCGACAACGGCCCCGCACGCGACCGCGGCGACAACGGCGGGCCATCCAAGCGCGCAGGGAAGCGCGAAAACCAAACACGGAAGGAGCAAGCGATGGCGGACGACAACAAGCCCCAAGGCAACGAGGGCGGCGACAACGGCCAGCAGACCGGACCGGCGAAGGAGGTCGTGTCCTACGCGAAGTACAAGCGCGAGACCGACGAGTACCAGGAGCAGGTGAAGGCCCTCAAGGCCGAGCTGGAGCAGCGCGACAAGCAGATCGAGGAGTTCACCTCCAAGGCGGGCAACGCCGAGGAGCTGCAGGCCGCGCTCGACAAGGCCAAGGCCGACAACGAGGCGTACAAGGCCGACGTCGAGAAGCGCGAGGCCGACATGCGCCGCGACTTCGCCATCGACACCAAGCTGGCGCAGATGGGGGTGCGCAACGCCAAGGCGGCGCGCGCGATCATCCCGAACATCGCTGACGCGAAGCTGGACGAGCAGGGCAACCTCACGGGCATCGACTTCGAGGCCCTGAAGAAGGATAACGCCTACATGTTCACCGACCAGCCCCGCGAGAGCGCGGGCGGCGACCCCAAGGGCGGCGCAGGTTCCGACGGCCTGGCCGACTTCCGCGCAGCTTTCGGACTCACCGGCGAATCTTCAAAGGAGTAAATCATGCCAAACAGCATCGAACTGCCCAAGGGCTACGAGAACGTGCTCATGGAGGCGTACCGCAAGGAATCCCTGACCGCAGTGCTTGAGAGCGCCGCGCCGCAGGGCAACATCGCGCAGATGGAGCAGATGGGCGAGTTCTACTATCCCGTCTACTCCATGGGCGGCCTGGGCGACGTGCAGGCCAACGGGCGACTGCCGCAGAACAGCGGCGCGTCCCTGACTTGGAAGCCCATCAGCGCCAACTACGACCGCGGCACCATCCTGGAAATCGACCAGAAAGTGGACGCCCAGTCCTTCAATCTGGCGTTCGGCAACGCCGCCGCGCACTTCAACCGCACCAAGGTGGTGCCCGAGGGAGACGCGTTCGTGTTCTCCACGCTGTGCGCAGGCACCGGCATCACCAAGGAGCAGAAGACCTACGCCGACGGCGCGGACATGCTCAAGGGCCTGAACGCCGCCATGTGCGACATGGACGAGAAGGAGGTGCCGGAAGAGGGCCGCGTGCTGTTCATCACCCCCACCCTGCTGGGTATGGTGAAGGACCTGGACACCACCAAGTCCCGAGAGGCGCTGGACGGCTTCTCCTCCATCGTGAAGGTGCCGCAGTCCCGCTTCTACAGCGCCATCGACCTTTTGGACGGCACCACCAAGGACGAGGAGATCGGCCACTACAAGAAGGGCACCGGCGCGGTGGACATGAACTTCCTCATCGTCCACAAGGACGCCGTGGTGCTGCGCTGGAACTTCGCGCACGGCAAGGTCATCGACGCCGAAGACAACCAGCAGGGCTTCGGCCACCTGTTCAAGTACCGCAAGTACGGCGTGTGCGGCGTCCGCGAGAACCTGGCGCACTACATCACCGCAGGCATGAAGGCCGCGTAGGAAGGAGGTGCGACATGCGCACCGTTGGACTGGCCTTCGAGAAGGAGGCCCCGAAGAAGGCCAAGCCCGCCAAGGGCAAGGCGGAAAAGCCCGAGGCGAAGGCCGCAGACGAGCAGCCCGCCAAGGGCAAGGCGGAAAAGCCCGAGGCGAAGGCCGCAGACGATGGAAACTAGAGCCCCGACCCACGAGGACTACCTGGCAGCCGGGCGCGGGGAGCTGTCCGCCGAGGAGTTCAAGGCGGCGCTCCCCCACGCCACGGCAGCCGTGCGCGACCTGATCTTCCCCAACGAGCCGGACGGCTCCGAGGAGTGGGCGCGCGCGGTCATGGCGGCCTGCGAGGTCGACGCCGCATACGGATGCTCGGGCGGCATCATGGAGGGCGGCGGCTTTACCGTCGGCTCGTTCTCGTGGAATCCCGGTACCGAAGGGGCCAGCACCTACCGCAGCGACATGGAGGCCGCCGTCCGCCGCGAGCTGCTTGGAACGCCGCTGCTCTACGCGGGCATCGGGGGTACCAGATGATGCGGGTGCCGCGCTCGGCGCGGCCCTCCACCATGTTCGTCAAGGTGCCCAGGGAGGGCGGCTACGGCGGCGAGTTCGAGCAGCCCGTCGAGGTGCGCCGCGTGCGCTTCGAGCCCGTCTCGGCGTGGCTCGTGCGCGAGTACGCCCTGGGCGACGGCGCGCAGGGCCTCGTGATAGCAGACGGCGCGGACAGCCCCGGCATGTTCGACGTGCCCGTGGGCAGCCGCGTGAGCATCGACGGGGGCGAGTGGATGAACGTGGCGAGGTGCACGCCACGCCGCGCGTTCGGCACCCGTCCCCACCACTGGGAACTGGAGGTGAGGTAGCCATGCCCGCAGCAGTTACGGTCGACCTGACCAAGCTCATGAAGCGTTTCAGCGCGAAGGAGCTGGAGGCCAAGCAGGTGAAGTTCGCCATGAGCGTGGCCGAGGACATGAACGCGTTCACGCCAGAGGACACCAAGCACATGCACAACTCCATGCAGGCCGCCTCCGACTTCAGGCAGGGCCTCGTCATATGGGACGCCGACTACGCCGCCTACGTGCGCGACCTGCCCGACAGCTCCATCAAGCACGGCAAGAACCCGAGGGCCAAGGCCGACTGGCCGAAGGCCGCGAAGGAAGCGCACGGCGAGGACTGGGAGCGCCTGGCCGTCGACCTCCTGACCGAGGGGGCGTGACATGGCCCCGGACGTGATGGAGGCGGCGAAGGCCGCCATAGAGGCCCTGGGCTACGGCCCGGTGCTCCTCACCCGCCTGGCAGCATCGCGCGGCCACGACGACGCGGTGGTGCTGAGGCCCATGCCCACGGCCGACGCGGTGCGCCACATGGACGGCACCCGCCGTGTCGGATACGTGCTGCAGGTCATCGTGAAGGACACCTCCGAGGCCAAGGCCATGGGCGACGCCTACGACCTGGCCGACGCGTTGGACGGGGCCGACCTGTCCTCGCCCACCGGCTCCTACGGCTTCACCAGCGCGGCGCTGTACACAGAGCCGCAGGAGATAACGCCGCCGGAGGGCGGGCCGTACCTGTGGGAGTTCCGAATCAAAGCGACCATAACCATAGAGAAGGGATAACGATGGCAAAGAACCAAGACCTGGGCTTCGCGCCCAACTACATGAGCGCGCTGGAGATCGACACCACGCCAGACGCGGCCAGCCCCACGTGGGCCATCTTCTCGCGCGGCATCACCGAGGTGAAGCCGACCACCAACGAGACCACCGAGACCAAGGACTACTACGACGGCTACGGCACTCCCACCGACAAGGTGAAGAGCGTGCAGCCGCAGTACGAGGTCACAGGCGACCGCTGCTACGGCGACCCCGCGCAGGACTTCGTTGCCAGCCTGGCGCTTGAGACCGGCGAGGGCCGCACGGGCCACTTCCGCCACACCGACCCCAACGGCGACGTGGTGGAGGGCGACTGCACCTACCTGGGCCTGACCGTCGGTTCGCAGCAGGGCGCGGCGTCCGACCCCGGCGCGTTCTCCTGCACAATCTCGGGCGCTGGCGCTATGCGCTACATCCCCGCCAACAAGCTCAAGCAGCCCACGGGCGTCACCTGCACCGCGCCGACCGGCCCGGCCGTGGGCAAGTCCATGAAGCTCGCGCCGACCGTCGCGCCCGCCGAGGCGAACGCCAAGTGCTTCTTCGCATCGGGCAACACCGACGTGGCCACCGTCGACAGCGACGGCAACGTGACGGGCGTGGCCGCAGGCGAGGCGGTCATCACCGTGCGCTGCGCGTCCAAGCCGAGCATCTGCACGCAGGTGAAGGTCACCGTGGCGGCGAAGTAGCCGCAGGCGACACCAGACATAACCTCCTGGACATGGGGGCGCGGGCTAGTGAGCGGCCCGCGCCCCTTTTCTATGCCCGACGCTCACCGCTCACGAAAGGGGCAACAAATGGAACTTCTGAAAAACATCCGCGCGTACGAGGACGTGTTCTTCGAGGACCCCGAGGAGAACCCCGACACGCCGCGCTTCCGCGTGTGGTTCGACGACAAGCACATCGAGGAGTACCTGGCCAAGGTCGGCAACGCCATCGACCGCGCGCAGGCCAACGAGCAGATGGCCCGCGAGGCCGACACCCCCGAGAAGGCGGCCGAGGCCAACGCCGCGCAGGCCCGCCTCATGAAGCGCACCATCTCGGCGTTCATCGGCACCGAGGGCTGGGAGCAGCTGCTCGCGTGGATGGGCGGCGACGAGGGCCCCATCGCGCCCGAGGAGAACATCCGCATCCTGGGCGAGGTCTTTGCCACGTTCCTCAACATGTTGGCGCGCCACGCGACCAGCGAGCAGCTGATGGCGTGCGGCCTTGCATACAGCGAGCGCGCCGATCAGGTCCAGGCGCTCAACCGCGCCCAGCGCCGCGCCAAGGCCAAGCGCAAGAAGAAGGGCGGCAAGTAATGCTGCCAGCCGCGCTCACGGCCGAGCGGGTGCGGCTGCCCGACGGCACGAGCGCCACGCGCTACCCGTGGAACGGCGAGGAGGTGCTGGTGCGCGACGACGCGCTCACGATCATCCGCGTCATCGAGGTGCTGACCGACGAGGGCAAGTCCGACGACCAGCGCCGGGACGAGTTCCTGGCGCTGTTCTTCGTGGACTGGGCGGACGCGTGGTGCGCATGCGACTACGACGCCGCCGAGTTCGTGCGGATGCGCGACGCGGCGGTATGGGACATGTGCGGACTCGACCTGACCGGCGACCGCCCGCACGAGACCCCGCTGTGGGACTTGGAGGAGGACGCGGCGCGCATACGCACCAGCTTCCGCCAGGCCTACGGCATCGAGTGGGACGAGGTGCGCGGTCGCATCAGCTTTGCCGAGTTCGTGGCACTCGTGGGCGGCTGCCCGCAGGACACGCCGCTCGGCGCGGCCATCCACTACCGCAACCCGGCGACCAAGCCGAAACCAACCAAATACAACAGGCAGGAGGTCGAGGCCTGGAACGCCGCCCACAAGGCGTTCGAACTCGGCAAAGGCCGCAGCTCACACGGCTCTGAGGAAGGAAGCGACGCGGCGATGCGCGATGTGTTCGCCGCGCTCAAGAGAGCGACGAGGTGAGCATGGACGGCAACGTCATCATCAAAGCGGTGCTCGACACCGTTGACGTATCCAAGAACATCAAGGCCCTGGAGCGCGACCTCCAGGGCATCTCCTGGAAGAACATAACCGAGGGCGACGAGAAGGCCGCGAAGCTGTCGTCCTCGTTCAAGAAGGCCGGCACGGCCGCCACGGTGACGCTGACCGCGCCCGTGGTGGCCGCCGGCAAGGCCGTATTCGGCGTGGCCAGCGACTACGAGCAGGCCAACGCCCGCATAGCCGCCGCGTTCGGCGTGTCCGGCGAGGAGGCCGAGCGTTTCAGCGGCATAGGCAAGCGCATATACGAGGGTGGCTGGGGCCAGTCCCTGGACGAGGTCAACGATGCGCTGATCCAGTGCAAGTCCACCCTTCGCGACGTGTCCGACGAGGACCTGCAGACCGTCACCACCAACGCACTCATGCTGTCGGACACCTTCGGCGCAGACGTGAACGAGTCCATACGCGGCACCAACGCCCTCATGGAGGGCTTCGGGCTGTCCGCCACCGAGGCCAGCGACCTGCTGACGGCGGGCATGCAGCGCGGCCTGAACTACACCGACGAGCTGGGCGACAACCTGAGCGAATACTCCGTGCGATGGGGCGAGGCGGGAATGAGCGCCAGCGAGTACTTCTCGCTGCTCGAAGCGGGCACGTCCAACGGCGCGTACAACCTGGACAAGGTGGGCGACTACCTCAACGAGTTCCTGACGGCGCTGTCCGACGGCCGCATGGAGGAATCCATCGGCTCGTTCAGCGAGGGCACGCAGGAGGTCTTCGAGAACTTCAAGAACGGCAGCGCCACCGCCGAGGACATGCTGCAGGCGGTGCTGGGCGACCTCACACAGATGCCAAACGAGTACGACAAGGCCGCGCTGGCCTCCACCCTGTGGTCCTCGCTCGGCGAGGACAACGCCATGGGCATGATCGAGTCCCTGGCTGGCGTGCAGGACAGCTTCGGCGACGTGGCGGGCGCTGCGCAGCAGGCCCAGGAGGCCGCCTCCGACAGCTTCGCCGTGAAATCGCAGGAGGCCATGCGCGAGCTGCAGGGCTCCATCGAGCCGCTTGGCGAGCCGCTGCTCAACATCGCCACCAACGTGGCGGGTGTCGTCAAGTCGTTCTCCGAGTGGTTCGCCGGCATCGGCGAGGGCGGCCAGACCGCCGTGCTGGCGATCGCCACGATAGCGGCCGCCATAGGCCCCGTGCTGTCGACGGTCGGCACCGTCGTGGACACCGTGCCGAAAATCGGAGCGGCCTTCCAGGTGGTCGGCAAGCTGGGCACCGGCGCGCTGGGGCTCATAGCCGCTCACCCCGTGGTAGCGGCCATAGCGGCCATCATCGCCGCCGTGGTGCTGCTGTGGAACAACTGTGAGGAGTTCCGCGACGCGGTGACCGCCGTGTGGGATGCCGTGTGCGCCGCGTTCGAGGTGGCCACCCAGGTGGCGGGCGACGTGGCCCAAAGCGTCGGCGAGTTCTTCTCGCAGCTCGGCGAGAAGCTGGGCGGCGTGTGGGACGGCATCTGCTCCACGGTGCAGGGGGCCATCGACGCCATAGCCGGGTTCTTCCAAGGCCTGGCCGATACCGCCTCGTCCATCTGGGACGGCATCTGCAACGTGGTGCAGGTCGCCGTGATGCTGCTGGGCGAGATTCTGAACCTGGCCATCGAGACGCTGCTCATACCCTGGAACTTCATCTGGGAGAACTTCGGCGAGCAGCTGACGGCGGCATGGGACGCAATCTGCGGCGCGGTGGGAGGCTACATCGACGCGGTGAGCCAGGTCATCACCGACGTGGTGACGGCGCTCTCCGAATGGTGGGGCGCGACGTGGGAAGGCATCAGCGGCACCGCCAGCGCCATATGGGAGGCCATCTACGGCGCGGTGAGCGCGTACATCCAGTACGTCAGCGACGTGATAGGCGCGGCCCTTGGGGTCATCCAGGGCGTGTGGGACACGGTGTGGGGCGCGGTGAGCTCCACCGCCTCCAGCATATGGGATGCCATCAGCTCGGCGATAGGCGCGGCCATCAATGCCATCAGCTCCACCATATCGGCGGTGCTGTCGGCAATTCAGGCGGTGTGGGACTCCATATGGGGGGCCGTGAGCAGCACGGCGTCGAGCGTGTGGGGCGGCATCAGCTCCACCATATCCAGCATCGTGAACGGCATCCGCGACACGATATCCAGTGTGTTCAACGCCGCCAAGGACACCGTGAGCAGCGTGTGGAACTCCATCAAGAGCGCCATCGAGACGCCGATACAGAACGCCCGCGACACCGTGCGCAACGTCATCGACTCCATCAAGGGGTTCTTCAACTTCTCGTGGTCGCTGCCCCACCTGAAGCTGCCGCACCTGTCCATCTCCGGCAGCTTCAGCATCGCCCCGCCGAGCGTGCCGCACTTCGGCATCGACTGGTACGCCAAGGGCGGCGTGTTCAACGGCCCCAGCGTCATCGGCGTCGGCGAGGCGGGCCCCGAGGGCGTGGTGCCGTTCAACGAGCGCGGCGCGCGCCCGCTGGCCGAGGGCATCGCCAAGCTGCTCGACGGCAAGGACGGCGCGGCCCATGGCGACACGAACGTGACAATCAACCTGTACGCGACCGTGCGGGAGGAGGCCGACATCGAGAAAATCTCCCGCCAGATAGCCAAGGAAATCAAACGGCAGGAGTGCTTCGCATGATATACAACGGCTTCGACTTCGCGCCGTGGTTCGACACCCGGCTCGTGACCCGCTCGCTGCTGCCCGAGTACGAAATCGCCACGCGCGACGTGCCCGGGCAGCCCGGCTCGCGCTTCATGCGCGCAGAGCTGAAACCCCTGACGATAGACGTGGCGGCGGCCTGGAGGGCGCGCCCCGCCGACGACATGGCGGCCCTTCGCCGCCTCATGGCCTCGCGCCTGCTGTGCCTCAAGGAGGCCGAGCTGTGGCTGGACGACGAGAGGCACCTGGGCCTGCGCTACATGGCCGTGCTGACCTCGCCGGGCGCGCTCGACACGTTGTGGCACACCGGCGAGGCCACGCTGACGTTCACGGCATACGACCCCGTGGCCTACGGGGCCGAGGGGCGCGCAACCGTGTCGGGCACCTCGGGCGTGCAGGTTGGCGGGACGTTCCGCACCTACCCCACCGTGACCGTCAGGCCCGGCGGCAGCACGTCGGCGCTGCGGCTGACGAACATGGGCACGGGCGAATTCGTGCAGATCGACAAGGCAGTGACGGCATCGAGCGCGGTGGTCATCGACATGGCCGCCCCGCAGGCCACGGTGGACGGCAGCCCCGCGCCCGTGACCTTCGAGAGTGACTTCTTCCCGCTGGAGCCGGGGGCCAACAGCCTCAAGCTGTCCAGCGGCACCGCGACGGTACAGTGGACGGAAAGGTACGTGGGCTGATGATTCTGTGGGCATGCGACCGCTGGGAGGCGTACAAGGGACCCATCAAGACGCTGTTCGAGTGCGAGGACACGCGCGAGGTCAACGGCGAGAACGCCCTGAGCATCACAACGCTGGCGCGCCTGGACAAGGGCGACCGCCTGGTGTGGCGCGACCTCAAGGGCCGCTGGCACGAGAACATCGTGGACGGCGTGGAGGAGGAGCGCGCAAGCGCGGGCATCCTCTACACGTACTACTGCCCGACCTCGGCGCAAATCGAGCTCCTGGGCGACTACCTGGAGGACAAGCGCCCCTACGACGTGAGCGCCTACGCCGCGCTGGCCTCGGCGCTGTCCTCCTCGCGCTGGCAGGTCGGAACCGTGGCCGACCTCGGGCAGGCCGGCACGAACTTCTACCACACCAACGCATGGGCGGCCATCCACGACGTGGCAGACACTTGGGGCGGCGAGCTGTCGTTCGAAATCCAGGTGAGCGGCACCAAGGTGACCGCACGCCGCGTGTGCATGGCCAAGCAGGTCGGCGAGGACAACGGCAAGCGTTTCACCTACGCCAAGGACCTCGTGAGCGTCAAGCGCAGCGTGGACGAGGGCAACGTGTGTACCGCCCTGTACGGCTACGGCAAGTCCCTGCAGACCGCCGACGAGGACGGCAACCTGACGGGCGGCTACGATCGCAAGCTGACCTTCGGCGACGTGAACGGCGGGCAGAACTGGGTGGGGTCGGCCGACGCGCTGGCGCGCTGGGGACGGCCCGACGGCAAGGGCGGCAAGGCGCACGTGTTCGGCGACGTGGAGTTCTCCGACTGCGAGGACGCCGCCGAGCTGAAGAAGCTCACCGAGGCGCGGCTGGCTAAGTCGTGCGTGCCCACCGTGTCCTACACTGCGGACGCCGTGGCGCTTGCGCGCGCCGGCGAGGGCTTCGAGGGCGCGGACGAGGGCGACCTGGTGACCGTGGTGGACAAGGTGTACGACCCGCCGCTGCGCGTGCGCACGCGCATCACCAAGGTGGTGGAGGATCAGCTGCGCCCCGGCGAGGTCACCTACACGTTCGGTAACTACCAGACGGTCGCCGAGCTGATGGCCGCGCAGAAGTCGGCCGCCAAGTCCACCGCCTCGACCATTCGGGCGACCGTGACCGAGGCCGTGAACGCCTCGAACAAGGCATCGACCGGCAAATGGGGTGAGAGCCTGGCGGCCGCCGAGGAGCGCCAGAAGGCGTACGCCAAGGAGGTCGGCGGCTCCGCCCAGGACTACACCGACCAGATAAGGGACGAGCTGGACAAGGCCCTCAAGGAGTACGCCGACAACGGGGACACCACGCTGGAGGAGGCGCTGAAGAAGTACTCCGACGACGGCAACCTGGCCCTGGACGAGGTGCTGCGCCTGTACACCGACACGTCGATAGAGCAAAGCGAGAGCGTGCTCAAGCAGATAGACGAGGCCAACAAGGAGTACCTGGAAGGCGTCACGGGTAAGCTGGACGAACGGCTGACGAGCGCCGAGGGCGAGGTGGATGGGCTGCAGAAACAGCTCGACCAGCTGCCGACGGATATCCGCAAGAAGATCGTTGACATGCTCAACAGCGAGGTGAACACCACGGGCGGCTGGGTGTACGAGGAGCCCGGCCAAGGCATCCTGGTGTACGACAAAAAGCCCGAGAGCGCCACCAAGTGCGTCAAGATAGGCGGCGGGATCATCGGCGTGGCCAACTCCAAGTACTCCAGCGGCGCGTGGAAGTGGCGCACGGCCATAACCGGCGACGGCGTGACCGCCGACGAGCTGACCACGGGCCGCATCAAAGGCGGGAACTCGTACTGGGACCTCGACAGCGGGGCCTTCTACCTGCGCGACGGCTCCATCTTCATGACCGACAGCAACGGCAACAGGGTCTATATCAACGCCACCAACGGCTTCCAGATATACGACAAGAACGGCTCCATCATCGCGGGCACCGTGCTGGTGGGCAGCACCTCCATGTTCCGCTGCAACATGGTCGGCACGTCGTCAACCAACTACATCACCACCGGCACGACGACGAACAACCACCCGGGAGCGTCGTTCGTGAACGGCTCGACCGAGTACTGCACCATCGAGGCCGTCCACGCGAAGGACAGCCCCACGGCGAGCTCGACCGACGGCGTGGGCATATCCGCCTGCGGCTACGGCTTCCTGGCAGTCAACCGCTACTACCGCCAGACGTGGCTGACGACCCCCTACTACGCGGGCTACATGAGCCATCCCGACGAGCAGCTGTACATGAGGAGCGGCAACAGCAACGCGGGCGACTCGGCGTACGTGAAGCTGCAGGAGAACTCCAACAACTACGTGTACCTGGATAGCAGCCGCGCAGACATTGGGTCGTCGGGCACCGCCAGGATACTCGCCCCGAAGTTCGCCATAGGAACCAGTCCGAGCAGCGGCGGCACCTACGGGTACACGGGCTCCACGCAGTTCATCGGGCGCATCACCAACAACGGCAACAAATGGACGTGGGGCACCATCAACGTGGTGAACGGAATCATCACCGGCATGAGCAGCATCACGGGAAACTAGACCAGCGAGAGAGGAAACGGAATGTTCTACCACCTTGTGCAACAGCCCGAAGCGCCGCAGGCGCTCGACGGCGCGCCGAAGCCGCCCGAGGCGCTTCCGGTGTTCGAGTGCATCAGCGACCCGGCCACGGCGCGGGCCATCGTGGAATCGGAAGACGTGTTCGAGTTCGACGGCAAGGGCGGCTTCACGCTCGTGTCCAGCCCCGTGGCCGTCATGGACGCGGAAGGCGGCGAGGCCAACGCCGTGGACTTCTCGGCGCTCACCGACGAGGAGATATGCGGGGTCCACAGAGCGCAGCCCGGCGACATATCGCGGACACTTGCGGCCGAAGGAAAGGAATGAGGCATGGCAACGCACGAGCTTACGCTCAACCTCAAGAAGACCAACATAGCGCCGCCCGTCATCACCGTGCACCAGGGCGACAGCGCCGAGGTCCTGAAGGCCGCCATCTACGACGGCGACAAGAAGGCGGCCCTGACGGGCTGCAAGGTGCACCTCATGGCTGCGAAGCCCGACCACACCTACGTGGAGCAGCAGTTCACTGGCATCAGCGACAACGTGGCCACCGTGACGGTCGACCCCGCCGTCTTCGGCGTGGCCGGGCTGCTCAAGGTGTGCTACGTGCGCGTGCGGAACGCGGCAGGGCTGGACGCCACCACCGAGAACGTCCTGGTGAACGTGCTGCCCTCGGCGAGCGCGTCGGGCGAGATATCCGGCCCGTACGTCGATGCGGTGGAGGCGATCATCGCGAACCTCGAAGGGCAGCTAGCCGACGTGAGCGCGCTGAACGCGCAGATGCAGAAGGCCGAGGCCTCCCGCGCGAGCGCGGAAAACCAGCGCGCCGCGAGCGAGAAGACGCGCCAGACCGCCGAAACCGGGCGCGCAGAGGCGGAGAAGAAGCGAGCCGCGGCGGAAAGCGCCCGCGTCACCGAGGCGGCGCAGCTGAAGACGGCCTCGCAAGCCGCCACGGCTGCGGCAAACGGCGCGGCCTCGAACGCCGACGCGGCGGCAAACATCGCCCTGCAGATAGCCAACAGCGTGGCGCAGGGCAGCGCGGGCAGCTCGGACATGGCCAAGCAGAAGCAGCAGATAGCCGACCTGTACGGCAAGCTGGCCGACGCCACGGACGCGTTCATCTACGACGACGGCACCGTGTACTGCCCCGCCTCCAAGGCCAGTGCATCTGGCAGCACCATCACGTTCGGGAGCACCTGCACGGCGTCCGGCACAACCCTCAACCTCAAGTAGAAAGGCAACGAAATGACACAAGCGAAAACCCTGTCGGTGGGCGGCATCGGCTACGAGGTCATCGACGATACCGCGCGCAGCAACGCGCAGACGGCGCTCAACAACGCCGAGTACAACCGCCAGGGCCAAATCGGCAAGTACGGCGGGCAGAACATCGCCGCCATCCTGGCGGGAGAGATCGGCAGCGGCAGCGTGTACGACGCGCTGCACAAGCGAGCCGCCAACGGCAACTTCGCGGGCCTGCGCGTGGGAGACTACATCGACGTGCCGCTGGTAAGCGCGTCGGCCATCGCGGGCCAGCAGTCCGTGCGCTTCCTGCTTGCGCACTTCGACCCGTACTACCAGTGCGGCGACAGCGCCAAGGGCCACCACATCGCGTTCATCGCGTCCGCGCCCGTCGCCGTGGCCAAGACCGTCACCGGCGTGGCCAACGACAGCTACCTGATGTGGAACACCGCGAACACCAACCAGGGCACCGCAGACGTGAAGAACCCGTACCTGAACAGCAACCTCAAGACGTGGGAGAAGCTGTTCGAGGCGTGCCTGCCCGAGGGGCTGACCAAGTACCTGCTCACCCAGCGCGTGCTGCTTGAGGAGCGTTACAGCGCCAGCGGCGCGCTCATCGACTCCAACAGCTGGAGCTGGCAGGACATCGGCAAGGTGTGGTCGCCCTCCGAGATGGAGGTGTACGGCTGCCCAGTGTGGGGCACCAAGGGCTACAGCGTGGGCTTCGACTGCCAGTTCGACCTGTTCCGCGATACCGCGCACCGCTTGAACGGAACTCGGTACGCTTGGTGGCTGCGTTCCGTCATGGGTGGCTCCTCGTCCAGCGTGTGCTACGTCTACGACAACGGCGATGCCCACTACACTTCGGCGACGTACGTCTGGGTTCGCCCCCGCCCCGGCTTCCTCATCGGCTAGCCAGCCGAGTGCTCTATACTTCTCTTTCGATGCGACCGCCTTGCGCGGTCGCATCCCTGCCCGCGCAGCGGGCCGTTTTTTTGCCACTATTTCCGGGAGGTGCCATGAGCGGCGTCTACCAGCGAAACCGCGAGGTGTCCGAGTACAAGTTCTTCACGCAGGCCATCGCCATCCGCGTGGAGGTCAACAAGCTCATGGCCTCCTCGTCGGTCGTGCCGAAAGCCTACAGGCTGCTGAACGCAGTCCCCACGGTGGAGACCGCGCGCAGCATCGTGTACAACGTCAACCGCGCCGACTGCTTCTACCCCAACAGTTCGTTCAACGCACTTGAGCGCAAGCGTTACCTGACGCTGGCGATAGCCGACTGCGAGCAGCTGATGCTCGACATGCAGTGCCTCATGGACATCGGCCTGCCCGTGAACGCCAACCGCTTCGAGGCGCTGGCGGGCATGGTCGAGGAGGAGATCAAACTGCTCAAGGGCGTGCGCAAGAACGTACGCGTCACCGGCAAGAAGACGACCGACGAGCGCATAGCCGAGGCCGAGGCCGAGCTAGAGCGCCTGCGTTCGTTATAATGGGCGGCGGTCCCGCCTTGTATATCGGTACAATTGGTGGCTGCGTTCCGTCATGGGTGGCTCCTCGTCCAACGTGTGCTACGTCAACAACAACGGCAATGCCAACTACAATTCGGCGACGAACGTCTGGGTTCGCCCCCGCCCCGGATTCCCTTACTGCCAGACCGAGTAGGCCCCAGGGCCGAAAGCAGAGCGCGGAGAGGAAGGAAGGCGCGACCATCGGGCGCGAGCCCGTAAATACGCACCCCGCGAGGGTGGCCGGACGCTGCTTGCATGGCGCGGCGCTCCGTGGCTTCGCCGCGTTTCATGGCCATACCTCAAGCGGCTGTCAGAGCCACATTGCAAGCCGTGCGGGGTGCCTTCTGTGAACTCCGAGCAAAGGCGGGCGGCGCGCCGGAAGCGCCGCGAGGAGAAGCGGGCCAAGGCCAAGGCCGAGCGCGTCAAGGCGTGCACGCTTGAGACCGTGGCCGACCTCAACAGCCTGTGCAAGGCTTCCAAGCAGGCCGCGCGCGGCGTGATGTGGAAGGCGTCCACGCAGCGGTACATGAAGGACTACCTGCGCAACGCCGTCCTGTCCCGCCGTGACCTTTTGGAGGGCCGCGACATATGCCGGGGCTTCATCCGCTTCGACCTATGGGAGCGCGGCAAGCTGCGCCACATCAGCGCCGTGCACTTTCCCGAGCGCGTGGTGCAGAAGTCGCTGTCGCAGAACGCGCTCGTGCCCGCGATCGTGCCCACCCTCATAGCCGCGAACTCCGCGAACATAAAGGGGCGCGGCACCGACTACGCCCTTAAGCTGCTCAAGCGCCACCTGGCCGACCACTGGCGGCGGCACGGCCGCGAGGGCTACATACTGCTGGGCGACTTCTCCGACTACTTCGCGCGCATTGCGCACCAACCCGTCAAAGACCAGGTGGCCTCCGCGCTGCTAGATCCGCGCGTGGTCGCCTTGGAGCACCGCCTGATAGACGCGCAGGGCGATGTGGGCCTGGGGCTGGGCAGCGAGCCGAACCAGATATGCGCCGTAGCGCACCCCAACCGCATTGACCACTACGTAATCGAGATGCTGCGCCCCGAGGCCTACGGTCGATATATGGACGACTTCTACCTGATACACGAGTCCAAGGACTACCTGCAGGTGTGCCTGCTGCTCATAGAGCGCAAATGCGCCGAGCTTGGCATCGAACTGAACCCGCGCAAGACCCGCGTGGTGAAGCTCACGCGCGGGTTCACGTGGCTGAAGAAGCGCATCTTCTACACGGACACGGGCCGCATAGTCGTGAAGCCGTGCCGAGACTCCATAACGCGGGAGCGCCGCAAGCTCAAGAAGATGGCCCGCATGGTCGCCGATGGCATCATGACCCCTGAGCAGGTGGAGCAGAGCTACCAGAGCTGGCGCTGCGGCATGGCTCACTTGGACGCGCACCGCAGCGTGCGGGCCATGGACGCGCTGTACCGCAGCCTGTTCGGAAATCCCGCGGGGGGGTTGCTCAATGCAATCCAAACCTGGAGGCGACACGGATGGGAACATGCCCCTACCCTAGCAACGGAAGGAGCGACCCATGACGGAACAGGAAATCGCCGGGGAGATCAACGGCTACAAACAGCAGCTTGAGCAGAGCGACTACAAGGTCATGAAGGCGGTGGAGCGCATCTTCTCCGCATCGTCCATCACCGACCTGCTCTCGGCCATCGCCGCAGCTGCCAAGGAGGTGGCCGAGATCATCTCGCAGCGCCAGACGTGGCGCGACCGCATCAACGAGCTGGAAGCCATGGAGCCCGACCAGCCGGAAGCGCCGCAGGAGTAGCGAGCGCCCCTTCGGGGGCGCTTTTCTTTTGCCCGGCGACACCTCGCGGACAATCGCGGCAGCGATTCGAGGAGGTGAGAAAACGAATGACCGACGTGCTGGAAATCTTCGCGCCGTACGGCCCCGGGTCGCTTTTCGGCGCGCTGCTCGTCCTAGTGGTCCTGTACTTCGGCAAGCAGTTCCTCGAAGAGTTCAAGGCCCAGAACGAGCGCAAGGCGAACATCGACCTCAAGCGCGAGGAGCGAAAGCAGGACGAGGTGAACGAGCTGGCGCAGCGCGACCGCGAGCGGTCCCAAATGGAGGGGCGCATCGCCGCGCAGATGGAGCGCAGCAACGCGCTGATGGAGGCTATGAAGGCGCTCATGGAGTCCGTCGTGACCTCCAACGAGGTGCTGCACGCCGACCTGGCAAACAGCCAGGCGCGCAGCCAGGGCATGGCGGCGAAGGTCGACCACATCGCCGACCGCGTTGACCTGCTCTACAAGGAATCGGCTCGATAGAAAGGAATCCGAAATGACAGAAATGCAAGCAATCGCAGCCATCGTGCTGTCTTTCGCCGTGCCGTTTGCGGTGCAGCTGATCAAGACCGAGGCCATGACCGGCAAGGCCGCGCGCATCCTGGCGCTGGGCTGCTCGCTCCTGGCGGGCGTCGTGACCGGCTTCGTGGGCGGCGTGCCCGCAGACCCGGGCGCATGGGTCACGTGCGCCTTCGCCGTGGTAGGCGGCGTGCAGGCGGCCTACACGCTGTTCAAGTCGGTGGGCATCACATCCAAGTGGCTCGACGCCCTGTTGGGCGTGACCGTAGGCGGGAAGGAGTAGGCAATGGCTAAACTGTTCATCATCTGCGGCCACGGCGCTGGCGACCCCGGCTGCTGCGCAGGCGGCTGCACCGAGGCCGAGCGCGTTCGCGCCCTGGGCCAGCGAATCAAGGAACTGGGCGGTTCCGAGGTCGAGCTGGGCGATACGTCCCGCAACTGGTACGCCGACGGCGGGCTTAACCGCCTGAGCACCGACGCGCCAGTGGTGGAGCTGCACATGGACGCCAGCGGCATCGCCACGGCCCACGGCGCGCACGTCATCATCAAGGAGGGCTTTGAGCCTGACGAGTACGACAATGCGCTGGCCGACAAGCTGGCGGCGTTCATGCCCGGGCGCTCCGAGAAGCTGGTGCGCCGTTCCGACCTCGCGAACCCGAACCGAGCCGCCGCGCGCGGCATCAACTACCGCCTGTGCGAGAACGGCTTCATCGACAACGACGGCGACCGCGAGAAGTTCAACGGCAACCTGGACGAGCTGGCGCGCATCTACCTGGAATGCTTCGGCATCACTGCTGGAAGCGCCCCCGCAGCCGTCCCGCAGCCGCAGCCTGCGCAGCAGGAAACGACCGAGAACTTCGGCGGCACCTACCGCTGCACTGTGGACTACCTGCGCGTGCGCGACGCCCCCGGCCTGGGCGGCACCGAGGTGGCGCACTATTCCAGCGGCGAGACCGTGACGCTGGATAACTGGTACAAGATCGCCGACGGCTACGTGTGGGGCCGATACACGGGCTACAGCGGCGCAACGCGCTACATCGCCGTGGGCAAGGCCACGGGCAAGCCAGAGGCCGACGACTATCTGGTGAAGGTGGGATAGGCCATGCCGTACCCGAGCCCCGCAGACGAGGAGCGCAACGGCGGGTGCGGCCCCATCCTCGCGGCGGTCGTCCTGCTGTTCATCGTCCTGGCCGCCGCCAGCTGCGCGTCGCAGGCCATGGGAGCGCAAGACGTGACCGTGAGGCAAGCCCGCACGGACGGCCCCATATACGACCTGCCCGAGGGCATCGGCCAGGAAATCGTGTGCGACGAGCACAACCGCGAGTACCTGCTGCTTACCACCGAGCAGGGCGGCGTGTTCCTCATGCCGTACCTCGACGAGGACGGCGAGCAGGAGATCATGCCGCAGGCCTAGAACGCAAAGAAGCCGCCCCGTATGGAGCGGCTTCTTCTATTCGACGAGCAATACGAACGCCCGCCTAACGACGGACACCTGCATATGTTCGCCTACTGAACAGTTGGTGGAGGCGCGGAGAATCGAACTCCGGTCCACGAAAGCCCCCTGATTGGCATCTCCAAGCTCAGTCGCTGGTTTAGTCTCGGACGCTTTGCGCGCAGCGACACGCTCGCGGCGTCCTAACCGGTTCAGTCTTAGCCTGCGCCATACCGATTACGTGCGCAGGAGCATTCCCCTAAAATGACGTCGCGCCGGTGGCGGGGAAATCACCGGGTTGACGCGCCGCTATAAATTAAGCAGCGAGAGCCATAGGCTCAAAAGAAGAGTTGTTGTCAATTCAATTTGACGGTACCCCTGTTTAACGAGGCGAGGAGACCTCGGCTTGCTTCCTCTCTCAGAACTATCGTGTCGAAACCAGTCGCCCCCGAATGTCGGGAAAGTCTGGATGGCATTGGGCACGAGCGCCCAACACCCGTCGACTTTTCAAGGAGCATGCGGAGCGAGCCCCGCTTGTGGAGTGTTATCTTACCACGTTCTGAAAGCAGGCAGCTGTTCTATGCACGAGCTGTGAAGACCCCAATGTGCGCCGCACTTCGCACTTTTGCTACCGATCGCGTCACGTATATTTTCGCCAAGCAAAATGCCCCGTCGAAAGGACCGTTATGGATACTAAGCAGCAACTCGTCAATGCCCTCGCAGGCCTGGGCTCAACCATTACCGAAGCTATGGATGTCATCGAGGGCTTTGTCCCCTGCGGACATCCCGCCCTCACGGTATCGAACGCACTCGTCGCGCTGGACGTTGACGATGATGCAGCTCTCGCCCAGCAGCTTGAGACCGTCGAGGGTTTTATCGACCACGTGAGTGAGAACCGCGGCGTGGCCGCCTACCACGGTATCGAGGTCGAGCTCGCGGGGCCCAAGGCCGATCTGTTCGCAGCAATCCGCGAGGTAGGCGCCCTTATGCAGACCGCAGGCGTCAAGAACGCCCAGATCAACGAGTGGGTCTACCGCAGTCTGGCAGCACTCAACAACTCAGACGAAAAGGCAGCCGAGCAGCTCACCGAAGTCCCCGCCATCAAAGCTGCACTTGCCTAAAAAGGCCTGCACCCTGGCGGCTGCGGTACCGCCCGGGTGCAGGCCATAAGCTCAATCGAAAACCCTAACGCAGATACGCTTTCGCGTTGCTCAGGCTGTAGGCAATCGTCGAACCGTTGTGCAACAGCGACGACGCCTGCGGGGTAATCGTGCCGGTAATGCCCAGTGCCAAGAGTGCTGAGTTGGTGAGCATCACCTTAGAGTAAGAGCTCGTCAGACGATCAACGAGGCCCTGACTCATACGGCGCAGGCGCACGATTGCGGCCAGATCCGTATCGGTCAGGATGATATCGGCGACCTCCTTGGCGATATCGCTTCCGCCACCCATCGCCAGGCCCACGTCGGCCAAGCCGAGCGCCGGCGAATCGTTGACGCCGTCGCCCACCATGGCAACGTGGCGCCCCTCGCTCTTAATGCGCTCCACATAAGCGTACTTGTCCTCGGGCAGCAGTTCGGCCTTAAACTCGTCGACACCCGCCTCGCGCGCAATGCGCTCGGCCGTGCGCTCCGAATCGCCCGTGAGCATAACGACATGCTTGACGCCCAGCGCATGCAGGTCGGCAATGGCTTCACGGACCCCGGGTTTGAGCGGATCCTCGATACCGAGCACGCCCACGACCGTGCCGTCGACCGCCAGGTACAGCGGCGACAAGCCCTGCATCTTGAGGTCGATTTGCTCCTTGATGTCGGATTCGAGCTGTGCGCCCTCATCCTCGAATACAAAGTGCGCGGAACCGATGATGGCGCGACGCCCTTCGATGGACGAAGCGATGCCGTGCGCCACGATGTACTCGACGGCAGCATGGCGCTCGCGATGCTCGAGCCCACGCTCGCGGGCGGCGTTGACCACAGCGCGCGCCACCGGATGCGGGAAATGCTCCTCCAAGCAAGCGGAAAGGCGCAGAACCTCGTCCTCGCTCCAGCCATCGGTCGTCAGCACACAAGCCAGGCGCGGCTGCGCCTCGGTGAGCGTGCCGGTCTTATCAAAGACAATGGTATCAGCCTTGGCAAACGACTCAAAGTACTTGGCGCCCTTGACCATGACGCCCATCTTGGCAGCATCGCTCATGGCAGTCATGACGGCGACGGAACCCGTGAGCTTGAGCGCGCACGAGTAGTCTACCATCAGCGCCGCCGAGGTCTTGATGAGGCTACGCGTGGTAAGTGCAACCAAGCCCGCGAGCAGGAAGTTCCACGGGACGATCTTGTTGGCGAGGTCTTCCATGTGCGACTGGCCCTCGGACTTGAGCGAATCGGCCGCCTGCACGAGCGAGACGATCGAGCGGAGCTTGGTCTGAGCCGTGTTGGCGCGCACGCGCACCAAGATGCTGCCGTCTTCCACGACGGTTCCGGCGAACACATCGTCGCCTGCGCTGCGCTCGACGGCAAGCGGCTCGCCGGTCAGGGTCGCCTGGTTGACCATGGCGCTCCCCTGCTCGACCACGCCGTCAATGCAGATGGACATGCCGGTGCGCACGGCCACCAAGTCGCCGGGCTCAAGCTCGGTGGCAGCAACGCTTACCTCGGTGTCGCCGACCACTTTTTGCGCCTTGTCGGGCACATCGAGCAGCGAGTTGATGAGCTCGTTTTCGCTCATGGCGCGAGTGTAGTCCTCGAGCAGCTCGCCCACGTTGAGCAGGAACATCGTCTGGCCCGCGGTGTCGACATCACGCTTGACGAACGAAATGCCGATGGCCGAAGCGTCGAGCACGGGAACGGTCAGGCGCGGCTGCGCCAGCTCATGAAGGGCAGCGCGCAAAAATGCCATGTAACCGGCCACGACAAACACCGCACGCAGAGGCGTCGGCAAGAACCAGCGACGCGCGTAGTGGGCGCCGATAAGTGTGGCAAGATCCATGACGAGCTTGTGTTTGCGTGGCTCAAGCTGCATCACGTAACCCGTCTTTGCGTCGGCAATGGCCTGGGCATCGAGTGCACCGACGGCGGCCAGCACGGCATCGCGGCGCGGCTCGTCGTACTCCAGCGCCATCTGGCCAATGCGGCCATACACGCGCACCTTGTGCACGCCATCGATGTCGCCGCCAAGCTTAAGAAGTGCATCGAGATCGCTCTCTGGCACAGGACCCGCCAACTGAAGACGGGTCCTGCCGGGGATCTCGCTAATAATCGAGAATCTCATAGTTTGTGCCTGGGAGCGTTACTCGGCTGCCTCGTCAGCAGCGGCCTCGCTCTGGGTGATGTAGGCAGCCTCGGCAACCATGTCATCGACATTGGCCTTGGCCTGCTCGACCATGTCCTGGTAGCCGTTCTTGATGCGCATGCCGCACGCGATACCCTGCACGCAGGCATTCTTGACCGGAGCGCTGGTAAGCAGCTTGATGCCGGCCGTGCCAAGCAGAAAACCGCCACCGACAAGCAGGGTATTGAACGTCGACTTCTTCATGTTGCTTCTCCCTTTTGCCGCATTGGACGCGGCACGGTGCCTCAGCACCCGAGTAAACAAGTTTGCTCGAGCACACTTTTGGAAAATAGTTTAGTTTATCTAACTATTGAGGTCAACAATGGTTAACTTTTTGGAAATCTTGGGGCGCGATGTAACCAAGGGGACCGTCCCTGCGCCACATCCACAAAACAATGGGCGCGCCAACGGCGCGCCCATTCACTCTATTCCATTCAGCCCCGCCTGACCCGAACGGCCGAGTCGTTGCAGAACCGAGGGGCCGGGCGCAGGGCCTTGCCTCTCAATGAGTTCCGCACGAACAGGAGGCGCCAGTGGCGCCTCCGTCGTGAGTCAGGACTGTCCGAAATTGAGAGGCAAGGCCCTGCGCCCGGCCCCTCGGTTCCCGCTTACGAGAGCGACGTTCTCAGCAACTCATTGAAGAGCTTCGGGTTGCCATTGCCGCGGCTCGCCTTCATGCACTGGCCCACCAAAAAGCCGATAACCTTCTGGTTGCCGTCACGATACTGCTGCGCCTGATCGGCACAGTTTGCCAGCACCTCGTCCACAATCGGCTGCAGCGCGCCGGCATCACTCACCTGACGCATACCACGCTCGTCGACGATCTTATTGGGGTCGTCGCCGGTCTGGGCCATGGCCTCAAAGACCTCGTGCGCTTGGTTGGAGCTGATGGCATCGGTCGCCAGCAGCTTGGCAAGGGCTGCCACCTGAGCAGGCGCGATGCCGGACTCGGCCAGCGAGACACCCGCGCCCTTAAGGTAGGCGATCATCTCGTTGACCAGCAGGTTTGCGACCGTCTGGGCCTCCTTGCCAGCCATACCGGCAGCGGCGGCCTCAAAGAACTCGGCAAACTCGGGGTCGCCGGCAATCTGCTCGGCGTCGGCCGCCTTAATGCCAAAGTCGGCCTCAAAACGGACGCGCTTGGCATCGGGCAGCTCGGGGATCTCGCCACGGCAGCGATCGATAAACTCGTCGTCCAGATCGAACGGCGCCAGGTCGGGATCGGGGAACAGACGATAGTCGTCGGCCGTCTCCTTCACACGCATGACCACGGTGCGCTTGCGGCTGGGCTCCCAGTGGCGGGTCTCCTGATAGATGATGCCGCCCTCCTCGAGCACCTCGGCCTGACGGCAAATCTCGTAGGCAAGGCCGTCGTGCAGGCTCTTAAACGAGTTGAGGTTCTTGAGCTCGGTCTTGGTGCCCAGCTTGGTCTCGCCGCGGCGGCGTAGCGACACGTTGCCGTCGCAGCGCATGGAGCCTTTCTCCATGGAGCAGTCCGAAATGCCCAGCGTCACAAAGATGCGACGGAGCTTCTCCATAAACAGGCGAGCCTCCTCGGGCGTGCGCAGGTCAGGCTCGGTGACAAGCTCAATGAGCGGCGTGCCGCAGCGGTTGTAGTCGACGAGCGACTCGGCAGCGGCGGTAATGCGGCCCTCGGCACCGCCCACGTGCACCATCTTGGCGGCGTCCTCCTCCATGTGGATGCGCAGGATGCGGATGGGCACCGTGTAGGAACCGTCCTCGCGACGCTCGGGCATCTGCAGGTTGGACGCGTCGTAGCTGGCCAGGTGACCGGCGCGCTGGTTGCCCTCGCGCATGGTCGACGTCATGGACGTGGACAGGCCCTCGGCGTTGGCCGAGGCGCTCGCCAGACTCTGGGCCTCGGCCTCGCCAAACGCGCAGTCGGGGCGCTCGGCGGCACCGCGACCGGTCACGTCCAGGTCCAGGTGACCGTACATGGCAAAGGCAACCGGACCCTGCGTGGTCTGGAAGTTCTTGGCCATATCGGGATAGAAATAGTGCTTGCGGTAGAACATCGAGTGGCGCTGGATCTCGCAGTTGGTGGCGAGACCGGCCTTGACGATGCTCTCGATGGCGCGTTTGTTGGGCACCGGCAGGGCGCCCGGCAGGCCCAGGCATACCGGGCACACGTTGGCGTTGGGCTCGTCATCGTGGCTGAGCTTGCAGTTGCAGAACATCTTAGTATCGAGTGCGGTGAGCTCGGTATGGATCTCCAGGCCGATCACGGCCTCCCAATCCTGCAGGACCTCGGAAAGCTCCTTCATTACAGCTCGCCTCCCTTCCCGGCAAAATCGGGCGCGACGGAAAGCGCGGGCACACCCGTAGCGGCATCGGCAAAGCCGCGCTCCAGGGCGCGGGCAAACGTGAGCAGCTGACGGTCCTTAAAGGCAGGTCCCACCAGCTGGGCAGAAACGGGCAGATGAGTATCCTCGCCCAGGCCCAGCGGCACCGAGATACCACCGTTGCCGCAAATGTTGAGCGAAATGGTGTATAGGTCGGAGAGGTACATCTGCGTGGGGTCGCTGATCTCGCCGAACTTAAAGGCCGTGCGCGGCGAGGCGGGCATAAGGATGGTGTCCACCTTGGCATACGCAGCGTCGTAGTCCTGCGTGATGAGCGTGCGGGCCTTTTGCGCAGCGTAGTAGTACTTGTCGTACACGCCCGAGCTCAGCAGGTAGGCACCAAGCATCTGACGGCGCTTGGCCTCGGCGCCAAAGCCGTGGGCGCGCGACAGCGAGCTCTGGTCGGACAGGTTGGCGCAGCCCTCCTCCTGGTAGCCGTAGCGAATGCCGTCGAAGCGGGCCAGGTTGGAGAACGCCTCGGCCGGGCCGATGACGTAGTAGGCGGCGATGGCGGCGTCCAGGTGCGGCAGGTCGACCTCGACCAGCTCGGCGCCCTGGTTCTGCAGCTCCTGGGCGGCGCGCTGAACAGCGGCCTTGACCTCGGGCGTCAGGCCCTCGGCCTCCATAAACGCAGGGATAATGCCCACGCGCTTGCCCTCGATGCTGTCGTTGAGATGCTCGGTAAAGTCGACAGCGCAATCCTGGCTGGTGCAGTCGTACGGATCGTGGCCCGCGCCGGTAAGCGCGTTCATGGCCAGTGCGACATCCTCGACCGTGCGGCCAAAGGGTCCCACCTGGTCGAGCGACGAGCCAAAGGCGACCACGCCGTAACGGCTCACGGCGCCATACGTGGGCTTAAAGCCCACCACGCCGCACAGCGACGCCGGCTGGCGAATGGAGCCGCCGGTGTCCGAGCCCAGCGAGAGCGCGACTTCGCCAGCGGCGACAGCGGCCGCGGAGCCGCCCGAGGAGCCGCCGGGCACGCGCTCGGTATCCCAGGGGTTATTGGTACGGTGGAACGCCGAGCTCTCGGTAGAGCTGCCAAAGGCGAACTCGTCCATGTTGGCCTTGCCCATGGGCAGGC
The DNA here is from genome assembly GCA_905209765.1 of uncultured Collinsella sp. Classification (GTDB taxonomy): domain Bacteria; phylum Actinomycetota; class Coriobacteriia; order Coriobacteriales; family Coriobacteriaceae; genus Collinsella. The sequence continues at coordinate 29,695 of CAJLUE010000008.1, forward strand.
AGCCGGCATCGAGCATGCGCTGGACGCAGGTAGCGGTGTAGACGCTCTGGTAGTTCTCGAGCATGCGGGAAGCACAGGTGGTGCGCGTGCCCACGAGGTTCATGTTGTCCTTGATGGCCAGCGGCACGCCCGCGAGCGGGGGCAGCGGCTTGCCTGCGGCACGGTCGGCATCCACGCGCGCAGCGGCCTCGAGCGCGAGCTCGGGCGCCACCTGCAAGAATGCCTGGACCCCGCCCTCGCGCGCCTCGATGGCGGCAAGGGAGGCCTGGGCCACCTCGGTAGCGGTAAAGTCGCCGGCGGCAACGCCCGCGGCAATCTGGACGGCGGTAAGGGAATCGTAGCTTAGCGCCATTACTCGCTCTCCCCCTCTCCCAAAATGGACGGCACGCGGAAGTAGCGGTCGCGCGCGCTGCCGGCGTTTTCGAGCGCAACGTCGAGCGGCAGGTCGCGCTCGGGCTCGCGCAGGTCATCGCCCATCACGTTGGACAGGCTTCCGATAGGATGGAACGTGGGCTCCACGTCGGGCAAGTCATATTGCAAGACGGGCTCGAGCATCTGGACGGCGTCGTTCATGTAGGACGTCATCTGGGTGAGCTCGTCATCGGTCAGTGCGATCTTTGCGTACTCGGCGATGCCGCGCACGTCTTTCTCGCTGAGTGCCATAGGCGCTCCCTTCCGCATAACAGTTAAACCGCTCTAGTATACAGGGCGGCGCCGGCTTGGAGCAGGCGCTTTACCCAAATGCAGCGAAAACGTAACGAGGACGGCGGTTGGCAGGCGGCGGGCTGGCGGTTCCGCAGCGAAACCGCACCGTCCACAGCGAAAACCGTCCCGCCCGCAACGAAAAGCATCACAACATTCGACGCTCATCGTCAAAATCGCGATTTTCATCGAATGTTGTGATGGTTTGGAAGTCCCGCCCACCACAAAGATGCCTGTCCCCATTGTGGTGGTTCTGAACGATGTCTTATGCCGAGGCCTTGGCCTTGCGGCGCTTGCGGACCGCGTGGATCACGATGTCCAGCAGCAACAGCACAATGGCTACGACCACGATGAGCACGGCAAACTCGCGCTTGCCCCAGTGACGACCGGCCAGCGACTTTTGCTTGTCGACGTCCTTCTTGTTGTACTTGGTGCGCACGCAATGCACCAGCAGGCGATGGTCGTTCACGCCATAGGGCGTGCAGGTGACGAGCGTTACCTTGTCGGCGCCCGGCTCGATGGTCAGCGACTCCATCTCCTCGGGCAGCACGACCTCGGAGTCCACCATCTTGTAGGCGAGCGTCTTGCTCATAGTGTGCAGCAGCACCAGGTCGCCGGGCTCCAGCGAATGGATGTCGTCGAACATGCTCAGGTTGCGCATGCCCGAGTGCGCGGTGAGCACGCAATGCGTCGAGGCGCCGCCCACCGGCAGGCTCGTGCCCTCCAGGTGGCCGACGCCCGCCATGAGGACCTCCTCGCTCGTGCCGTGGTAGATAGGCATGCTCACGTCGATGGAGGGGATTTCGACCCAGCTCATCATGGGGTCGCGGTCAAAGATGAGCTGCTGAGCGTAGGGCTCGATCTGGTCGGCGGGAAGCTCGGTGGCCTCGCAGGCAAGTTGCTCGTTATAGGAGCGCGCCTGAAGCAGAATGCGCTCGCGCTCCTCTTCCGACAGCGCGTCCACGGTGCTGGACACGGTGCTGATCTGGTTGAACACGCCCGAGGCCTCGAGCCGGTCCAAGATCCACGGCCAGGTCATAAGGCCCACGCCAATAAGGATGATGACGATGGTGATGAGCCGGTCGGCCCAGCGCGGCAGTCGCTTGCGACGGCGCTTGCCGCCCGCGGGCTTGGAGTGTTTGTTTGCACGTGACATCGGCCACACCACTTTCGTCAGGTTGCGCTAGAGAGCTGCACCAAGCAGGATAGCGCAGCGCGGGCTCGCAGATACAAAACGGGGCAAACTCCAGTGCGGAGTCTGCCCCGAAAAGAGAATGGCAAAGCAAGAACGTGGATGGACGAGAAAAGTGTCCGCAAGTCTCATGGCCATCACATCCCACCTGCCAAAGGGATGGATGAGTGAGCGTTACTCCTGCTCGGACTCCTCAGCCTGCTTACGGCTACGAATGAGATGCGCCACGCCAATGCACAGCACCGCGCCGCCAGCGATCCAAGTGAAGGTCACGCCATTGAGACCGGTCAGCGGGAGACCGGAGCCCTGCTTGTTTTTGACAATCAAAGCAGCAGTACCGTTGTCCGTGTTGGTCGTGTCAACCTCGACCAAATTGGAACCCTTGGTGCTCGTCTTGACCGTGAGCTTGTTTTCTCCCACGCCCTCTGCTTCTTCGAGGCCAGTGGCTTTGATGGTGAAGGTGAAATCGGGGATGGTGTTGTAGCCGGCGAGCGTATGGGTTTCCTTGACGGTGTAGGTGCCGGCATCGAGGCCCTTGACGTTAATCTCGCCGGAGCGGGTGGTCGTGAACTCATAAGGCTCAGAATCGAGGGAGCCATCATCCTGGACATACATGCCCTTGGATGCAGTATCGTCGGGATTAGTGGCACAGATGGTGAACTTTACGCCGGCAAGTTTCTTATCCTCATCAGTCGCGTCCTTCTTGACGAGCTCGAGCGCATAGGTGTAGTCGCGCACGGTGTCGGACACAGACTCACCCTTGGTAACGTGGCCAGGGTTGTTGGAGTAGATGAGCTTGACGGTGTTGGAGTTGCCCGTGCGACCGACAACGACATGCTGGGAGTTTTTCGGGTCGAGCTTGGCGCTGTACGTGACAACGACCCTTGTGTTCTCGCCAACAGTGGCACCGGCCGCCCCGGCGGCAGCCTTAAGATCGTCAAACTTTACGCTCAAGAACGTCTTGCCATTTGAATCGGGACTAGACACGGTCACAGAAGTGGGCTTGATAGGAGTCTCACCAATCACGGCCTTGACAGAGGACTCTTCAACAGTCAAACCGGCAGACAGCTCATCGTAGAACTCATAATAGTAGGTGCCGAACGTGTCGACATTGTTTGCAACCGTGCCGGTCAGCCTGTACTGAACGGTCTGACCCATCTGGGAGTCCGCCTTGTCAGACCAATCGACGCCCGTAGCATCGTCCTTGATCTGCTTCGTCACGGTCGGGATGCCCGTCTTCTCGGTAACCCTCACTGCGCCGCCGCCCACGACCGCAAAGATCGGCGAGGTACCGGTCTGCTTCTCTTTCGGATTGAGCGAGTCGGTATCGGTCATGAACAGGTAGTAGCCGGCGCTCTCAGTGGTGAAAGTGCAACCGGCAGCAAAGGGATTGCCCTTAGCGGGAACACGCTTCTCTACAGCCAAGGCAATCTTGTTAAGGATGCTGTCCTGCGGCAAATTCATGGTATCAGTGGTATCAGTGATCTTGGAAAGGTAGTCGGCAACATCAGAAGCTGTCGATTTTTTGGTAATTCCAGGGGCGTTATTTTTAACAAGCTCGTCCAGGACCGCATCCCTTGCGTCATCACTCGCCCACTCAACGTTGGACGTAACCTTACCGGACTTTCCGTCCATAACGTCAGCTTTAAAAATCTGATACGCCTTGAACAAAGTGGAGCCATTGTTCACGGCCTGGTTAATCGTGAGCGAATAGCTGGGGGCGGCACCCTCCTCAGCAAATGCCATGGTCACCGGGGCCATGACGCCGCCGAAGCTCAGCGCCGCCGTGAGGCCGGCGGTTACTGCCAGGCGTGCGATGTTCTTGTTCATGCTCATCTTCTTTTCCTCCGTTTTCCGTTTGATTCCCATTCGATCGGTCATCATCTGTCTGTGCCTTAGCATCTGCTTCGTTACGTCTCGCCCCGCTCTCTGTGGGGCTGCCAGCTACTCTTTATGGCTGCCACCTCCCCGCTTGACCAGGAGCGCGACCACGATGAGCGCGGCTCCGGCGACCGCTGCGGCGGCCGCGGCGTACATTGCCATATCGCCAGTCGAGGGCATAAAGCCTCCGGTGGTAATGCTAGGGGGTGTGCCGGTGGGCGTGTTGATGAGCGACGCCTCCAGGCTGCCCGTCGACCCGTCCGCGCTGTCGGCTCGCAGGGGCGACTCGGCCGTGATGGTGAGCCTGGGCTTGGCGGCGGCCACCTGGTCGACGTCCAGGCCCTCGGCCTTGACCGTCACGGAGCGCGTGCCCTCAAAGGCGGTGTAGCCCTTGGGCGCCTTGGGCTCGCGGACCTCCAGCTTGCCCGAGTCCACGCCCGAGACGGTCACGCGGCCGTCCTCGCCCGTGGTGACGGTGGCCTTGCCCTCCGCATCCCACGTGCCGTCGGCCGCTAGCGTGCGGCCGCGGTCGTCGGCGATGCTCAGGACCGCCCCGGGCAGCGGTTTGTCGCCGTCGCTGCCGCGCTTGGTGAGCGCGAGATCCCAGGTGTAGGCGCACGCATCATCGCTCGGCGTGCGGGTGAATCCGGCGTCGCCGGACTGGTCGGCAAAGGGAGAGCGCGGGTAGCGCAGGTAGACCTCGTTGGGGTTGCCCTTGGCGATGCCGTGGCTGCATGCGCTGTTGAGCGGCGCATTGTACACGGCGACCACGCGGGCGCCAGCTGTGAAGGCGTCGGCCCCGCCGAGCGCGGCGATCAGGTCGCCGGTGCGCACGGTGAAGGTCTTACCGTCGACCGAGACCCTGCACTGGGCCGTGATATCGGTCCAACCCTTCGCGGGCTCGGTACCGGTGCGCCCGTCCTTGCCGGCCGAGACGGCACCGAAGCCGCCGTCCGCGCCCGCCGCCACGTACACGCGCATGCTCGCGGCGACCTTGGAGGGGTCGAGCCCCGCGCTCATGGTGTCGACGAACTGCACCGTATAGGTGTCGTAGGCGGTAAGACCCGCCGGAACCGTGGCCGAGAGGCGCCAGCACAGGTCGTCGGCGACCGTGGCGTCGGCGGCCTTTTGCCAGGCGGCGGTGCTGTCCTCCAGCACGTGCTTGGACACCTTGGGCGTCGCGGCCTTGGGCTTGACGGTGACGGCACTGCCGCCCACCAGGGCCATAATCGGCGCGGTGCCGGCCTCGTTCTGGGAGATGGCGTCGTCGTCGGCGACGATGAGCCAGTAGCCACAGGGTAGCTCGGCCGCCCTGCCCGCGTTAAGGGCCACGGACACGGCACCAGAGCTCTGGAGGGAACGAGCGAGCTGTGCGCCCAGCGCGCTCGTAAGGTGGGAATCGTTGTTGAGCCACTCAGCAGCTTCCTGCGCGGTGGTCTGGGAATTGGGCATGCCGGCGCTGTGCAGCACAGGCAGCGCGGCGTCGTGCACGGCGTCGCTTGCCCAGCCGAGGTCGGTGGCGATCTTGGCGTCGCTGTCGCCGTCGACGACGTTGGCGCTAAAGATCTGGTAGGCGTCATAGCTGCGCGCCACGGTACCGCTCACCGTGATGGAACCGGTCGAGGTCGGCGCGGCCTGCGCGGAAGCGGGGAACACAACCGCGCAGGTGCCGATCAGGAGGGCAAGCAGCGCAAACAAGATCGGGAAGGAGCAAACTTTCTTATTCACGACGCTCACCTCCCTTCGCATTCGCCTCGCGACGAATGTGCATCCAGGCCGCAGCAGCGCAAAGCACCGCCGCGCCGGCAAGGTACGTCAGAGTGACGCCCGACATACCAGAAAGGGGCAAAGAGGTGGAGTAGGTGTTGGTGAAGGTGGGGGTGGACTCGGGCTTGCTGACGTCGAAGGCGACGGGAACCTGCTTGTTGGGATCGATATCAATACCGTCAGCGTCCTTGATTTTGGTAAAGGTCACTTTCTCGGCCTCGATTGAACCGTTCTCCTTGTCCTTCATCGTGACATCAAATCGATAGACCGACTTGTCGTACGTATAGTGCGAGAACAGCGAAAACTCTGTACTCTCGCGCACGTAGTACTTGAAGTCTTTTTTAGCGCCACGACCCGAATCATCAGAATCTCCCTGCTTCAAGCTGGCAAGGTCATACTCAATATTTGGGAAATAAAGCTTCTGGGACTTTTTGCCGTTGGCCTTAGTCGTAACCCTCTCAGCGTTCTCGAACCCTTCGTTATCCGCAAACTCGAGCGTGAACTCCTTCATCTCGCCACCCTCAACGACCTTAGTCGCCGCTGGCGTCCAGGAGCCGACAGAGGCATAGGGCTCAATTTTGTTGATAAAGGTCGGGTTATTCTCGCCACCGATAACAACCGTAGTCTTCGTGTCATCCGAGGTGTTAACGGAATAGCTTCCGGAGGCAAGTGCTACGAAGTTGCTACCATCCTCGTTCTTTTTATAAACTGTTACTTCTTTTACCTTGTAATACTTAATTGGAATCGACATGAGATGGTCGATATTGTATGGATTGCTATCAACTGTTGCCACGATCTTGTAAATGGTCTTATCGAATTTGGTGTCTAATTCGTTTTCGCCGCTGATGGGTTCCTCAACTAGATAGAAAACGTATTGTCCCGAAGAATAGTCCTTGCCAGAGTCGAAGGTGATTTCGCCGCTTGTTTGGTCAACAGACGCCTCGCCCGCAACACTGCAATTGCCCATATCTAATGTGCCGTCCTCTTTCCAAGAAGGCTCAGTGGCACCATCCTTGCGGAGCAGCTTAAACTTGTACCCGTGTCCCTCAAGCTCTTGCGACTTTCCGTCTGCATCTACAAGCACCTTAGTGGCATTGAGCTTCATGCTCGGATAAACGCTCAGATCATTGACTTCGCCGACGGTGAGGTCGCCGTTGGTCATAATGCCGCCGCCATGGGTGTACGAGTAGTTGCCGCTGATGATGGTCGTAGCTGCCAATTGCGCATTTGCTATGGCATCATCAGTCGGATGGGCCTCCAAACCGAACATGTACTTGGCCTCGGCACCGCCGTTGGCATCGATGGTTATCTTCGCATTATCGCAAGTGCCCTGCCAGCCAGCTGAGCCGCCGCCGAGCATCTTGCCGAGCACAACTGCAACCGTCTTATTGCTGTCATTCTTGCGCACCAGGAAAAAATCCTGGTGACCGGCTTCTTTGAAAGTTGAGGTAATGTACTTAGAATCGCTGTCCTCGTTCTTGCCATTACCTCCGGCAGACATGTGATCATCATAACCATGATCCGTATTGTTGTAGATTGCGGCACCATTTGAGTGCGAGACAATCGTCTCTCCCGTGGGGCAGGCACCGATGCCACCACCCCAGCCACCGGCATCATTTTGAGTGATCAGCGTCTTTACGATATTGAGCTTGCCGCCCTTCTGGATAAAGACACCACCGCCGCCCCAGTCGCCACCACGATTCGGGGTGCTACCCGTCATCGTCTTGTTGTTCGTAATGTAAATCTTGCCAGATTCGCCAGCGTTAATTGTTGCAGTAGTGCCAACATTGTCGCCACCTTCGCCGCCTGCGACACGCAGACCGCCGCCCTCGGCGTTATCGGATTCGTTACCGGCAATCGTGCCGCCAGTCATTTCAAAGCTAATGTTCTTGCCGTTGTTCTTACTGTAGAAACCTGCGTAGACGCCACCGCCAGCCTCATGGGAATAGTTAGCCGTAATCAAGCCGTCCGCTATACTGAGCTTGCCACCATGTGTGCATGCAATGCCGCCGCCACCGAGCAGGCCATTGTTGTAAAGTTTATCCCAAGTGATGCGATCGTTGACTCGGTTGTTAGTTATACAGGCAGAACCGCTAATGGTAACGTTTGCACCCTTGGTATAAACACCGCCACCGTAGCCACCGTCGCCGGTGTCTTCACCATTGTTGATGGGATTTCCATACGTAGCGTTGCCAGAGATAATTCCGCCCGCAAGGTTCAGGGTGGCTGTAAAGTCAGCAAAGATGCCGCCGCCAGCAGCCGCCTTGTTTCCCGCGACCACACCGCCTGTCATTTCGAGTTTGGGATTCGTGCCTGCTATGCACAGGCCACCGCCCCAGCCACCGCCGTTGCCGTTGGTGACGTAACCGCCCTCGATTTTGACTGTACCCTCGGAATAAATCACATGACCGTTGTTGCCCAGATTGGCAGCCGTGGTAATCATGCCGCCCTTGAGATTGAGTATGCCACCCGCTTCAACGTTGACCACATACTTTACGGAACCGCTGTCCGATGCTGCATCGATAGCGCCAAAGCCCGTAACGAAATGCCTGTACGTAGTCTCGGTGGTGCCAAGTCCATCTGTCTTGGGCGTGCTCTTAGTCTCATAGTAAGTAAGACTCTTAGGAGTGCCGTTATTAGAGCTGCTTCCCTTTTCCCACTCCATACTCGCAAGCTGACCCGCCGGCGTATTGGCCGTATCGACCGAACTTGGTGCATCTATTGTTGTTTGGCTTAAATCCTCGATAGTGAGCGTGGCTCCGTTTTCGACCACAAAGAAGGAGTCTAAGCCGCCAGAACGGTTACAGAGCATGTTGCCGTTAAGATCGATGGTGGTGTCTTTGCTGATAGTGATCTGCTTATCCGAATAGGCATAATCCGTCAGTCGGAACTTGCCGCCATTGGTAAACACCCCAGCAACATCGCCGCTTACCTCGGTATAGCCATCGGCACTGACGGGAGCGATAGCGTTTTCATCGTTATTATCATCATCCGCGGGCTGTGCGTCGGAAGGCTGCGTGTCACCCTCGACCTTCGTGTCGTCGGACGGCAGGCCTGCGGCAGCGGCGTCTTCGCTCGCGCCATTCTCGGCATCGTCGCTATTCTGGTTTTCGGTATCACCGTTGTTGGTGTTTCCTACATCAGTAGACTCAGTTGAGGAACCACCCGCCGTTACGGTTTCCTCGGCAGAAACCGTCTGGGCATCGTTGGCAATGGCCTGCGAGATTGGAGGCATGACGAGCGACAGTACCAGGCTCAACACGGAGGCTCCGCACAAAACGCCTGCCAGCACACGGCGCGTCGCTTTATTACTCTGCTTAGATTTGTCTGAATTTGCTTTCATCGATGTCTCCTCCCCAAGAGACCGCGATCTTGCTCTTTCACTATCAAACGTATCTGCGCAATCTGTAATTGCGCACGCTTAGTAATGACTATTCTAACGATTGTTTGAACATCTGGGCAAATAAACCGATAGTTTTGTAGCGAATTGTCAATTCTCTTGACAATTGCTCAGATTTACCTTCGTTTATTCGCTATCTATTTTTTGTTTCTACTGGTAATTTAGTTGCCCATCATTTTTTAAGGCTCTGTTAGACCAGGATTGACATACATGTGTCCCCACGGTGCCATATCG
>CAJLUE010000009.1 GCA_905209765.1 uncultured Collinsella sp.
TCCGATGCTTTTTGTAGCTCCTCGGCCGCGCGCTCCAGATCTTCCGACGCATCTTCAATGGCATCGGTCGAGATTTCGGATCCTTCGAGCGCAACAAAATCCGACTCGGATGTCCTAGGCACGGCAAGCGCCGTACCGGTATAGGTCACGCCGTCGGTATCCTGCGCCGATACTGCCTGCATGGCGCGCGCGGCAACCAGGTACGGCAAGGCGGTCTCGATCTTTTGTAGGCCCTTTGCCGCGCTTTTGGCAAACTTGTTGCGTGTTTTAATGATCTGGGTCCCCGTATCGATGATATCGCTGCCGACAGCCTCGGCACCCGGAATGAGAATGGCAACCAAGCCGGTGCCGATCGTGGCAAACCCCGCCAGGCCCAAACTCAAAATGCTCGCATCCACCACCGTGGCGGCCGTGTGATAGGACGACACCACGTTGGCGCCCGCCAGTGCACCGCTATCGGCCGCCACCTGGGTGTCTCCGGCGCGCGACATGCTCCATATCGCCGCGGTCGACGAAAACAGCAGCGTAAGCACCACCAGAATGACAACCGCAGAGGAGAGCGTGGTATAGGCACCGTCTTCGATAAACAAGTCGATACCGGCACGGCCCATAAAGCCGCCCCGCTTGCGGCGAGCGCCTGGTCGACGGCGGGCCGCAAACCCTTGCGTCACCCGCAGCAGGCAGCGCCTAATCCCATGCAGCAATCCATGAATCATAATCTCCCTCCAGCCATTCGGGACGCGATCGATACGAGACGTCGACCTTGAGCTCGACATAGCCACCCTCACCCGCACTGCCCATGGCCTGCACAAATGCACCGATCACGGGCAGCGGCTTAACCTCGCCGGCAACAGACACGGACGAAACGCCGCCGGCACCGGCCCGCCCCAACTCGATATCCCACGACAGCGGCCCGCCAGCATGAAAAATCGAGACGTCGGGCACCGCGGCAAGTCTGCGGCGAGTGAACTCCTTAAGGTCATCGTCCTCCACCGTCGTCGTGGTCATAAGCCGTGCGGTCTCGGCGGCGGCAGACTCCATGACCGCACGCGTATAGAGCAGGCATACCGGCTGCAACGCGAGCAAGATAAGCGTCAAAAACGTCGGCAGCAAAAAGGCGGCCTCGACCGTAGACTGCGCCCGATCCTCGCACGCGATATCAATACAGAGCGATGTCCTTGGCACCCGTCGCGGCATCGATAACCGACGATGGGGCGACGCCATGAGACGCCGCCCGCTCGACCAGTGCCGCCAAGCGCCCATCGGTGCCAGCGCGCCAAAGCCCCGCAATCGCCAGCACAATCGACAACAGCGCCACGGTGACGATGGCGTATTCGACGGTCGACTGAGCAGATTCCTCACGCAGGACATCATGCATTTCACGACCCCTCCTTTGACTCCGTTGTTTGCGGAACCAGACGCACGGCACGCAGGCGGCACGAGGCATCGCCGGCATCCGCGGCAACCGTCACCATGTCGACCCAGCCTCGCCCATCGCGCACGATGGCGCCCCATACGTTGCCCTTAATATCGAGATAGCCACTCAGGGCGAGCTGGGCCGTGGGCACGTCGCGGTAGGCGCGTAACAGGTCTGCCGCCGCCTCGGTCATCGGCCGGTCCTCGGACCATGCGAGTCGAACCGCGATCGCGTTGTCTGTAGACGGCTCCGTCGCGCTGGCGCCCCGCTCGTCGAGTGCCTGCAAAAAGGTCCGAGCCGTGACGGCGGCATTCCGACCGCCCATATCTCGCGCGCCTTCCGCTTGTGACACCGCCGCCGAGCCCGATCCCAAATCGGCAGCAGCGCCTGGACGCTGCTGCCGCGCAACACCCAGCCCCCAAAGCGTCACCGCTATTGCTACGAGCAAACAGACGAGCACCAGCGGCGAACCAACAGGCCGCCTGCCTCCTACAGGCTGTTGATACCGTCTTTGATCGCGTTCCATAGTTCTTCGACTTTGCTCTTAAACGCGACGATGGCGATAATCGCGATCACTACGAGCACGCCGACCAAGATGGCGTATTCGGTAGTGCCCTGCGCGCTCTCCTCCCGCAACAGCGCCTCGGCACGCTGGCGAGCGCGGATTGCCCGGCAAAAAGCCCAGCTCCAAGCCTTGCCCGCAATGTCGGTCATCGTGTTCATGTATTCCTCCCTACATCATCCCGCCTGCTCCCAGCAGCGGGCCCAATATGGACAGAAGCAACGCCGGCAAGATGAGCGTGCCGGTGGGAATCAGCAACTTGACCGGCGCGCGCTCGATCTCGCGCTCGACTGCGGCGCGATGGGCCGCACGGATCTCGCGACTTTGAGCAGCCAGCGTCTCGGCCAGCGGAGCGCCCAGGGCAAGCGCCTGCCCCACCGTGATGGCAAAGGTCTCGAGCGCCCTCACGTCCAAATCACGCGCGGCAGCCAACAGCTCGGCCTCGCGCGTCCCCACGCCCACCTGCCACGCCATGCAGGCTCGTTCAAGACGGACGGCCAGCACCGACCGACGATTGGCACAGAAAATCTCGAGCGCCGCGTCAAACGAAAGGCCGGCAGAAAGCCCCAGGCGCACCACGTCGATCATCTCGGACACCTCACCGAGCGACACCCGCGCCGGGCCGCCCGCCCCAATCGCGCCCTTCATTCGCGCGGTCAGGGCATCAATCACCGAGCAGCCCGCAGCAATGACCAGTACCGTCTCACGCTTGCACGTCTCTGCAATCTTGCGAGCATCCGCACGCTCCAAACCTGTCGCGGCAAATACGCTCAGGGCACACAGACAGGCCGCGACCCCGACCAGGGCGCTCATAACTCCACCCGCATAATGCGCCGGATAACTACCAGGGCAACGACGTTGAGGGCAAGTCCCAACACCACGGCGCCCGCACCAGCCGGCGTCGCAAGACCGCGGCGAAAGTCTGCCGAAAGCAAAGCCAGTACCGCGCACATGCCCGCCGGCATCGCCGCGACCATGTGTGCCGACATACGCGCCTGTGACGTCTTAACGTCCAGACGGCGTTTGAGCTCAATGCGCTCACCCACCATGCTCGACGCCTCGGACAGCAAGCCGGCAAGCGGAGCCCCGGTACGCTGCGACACTTTGAGCGCCAAGGTGACAAGCGAAAGGCCGGGGGCATCGATGCGAACGAGTAGGTCATCGAGTGCGTCGGTCGCCGAGATGCCGCAATCGATTGCCGCCGCCACCCGCAAAAACTCGGTATGCACCGGCTCTTGCGCATGGGCGCCCACAAAGCGCATGCCCTGTGCCAGCGAATGCCCCGAGGCAAGCGACATGGATAACGCTGTGAATGCCTCGGGCATGGCCTCTTCTACATCATGCTGCTCGCGTCGGCGATCGAAGGTGTCACGCGCGGCACCCACGCCAAACGGCGCCACCAGCCCCAAGACAAAGCCGATGGGCGACAACGACGCAACGGCCAGCACAACGCTGCAGATACCGCTCGACAGCAGCATAAATGCCAGACGAGCCACGTTATCCTCAATAGCAAGCCCAAGGCGATCTGCGGGGATCAGCGACGCCCACGAGCGGGCAATTTTTGTCAGCAGGTCGTTTTCCGCCAACTCACGCGGCAGCTTCTCCGCCATCGATTCGAGCGTCTGGCGCGCCAGCTCCGCCGGCGGCATCCGCGGCACACGAGGCTCTGCCCCACACGCCGTCGCGACAGAAAGCGCCGCCAAACCCCCTACGACGAGGGGCACAGCGATCTCCATTCGTCCACCTCCTCTTGTGTGAGCGTTCCCGACCGCAAGCCCTCCGCAATAAACGGCGGCTCGCGGTCGAGCGTCCAGGTGCGTTCGGCGGCATCGAACGTCACGTAGCGTTCGAGCTCAACACCGCCCGGCGCGCCGCGGCGAACCCCCGAATATGAGGCCACAAAGCGCCTGCCATCTGCATGACGCTCGGACATCACGATGCCGTCGAGCGCCATGGCGATCTGCTCTTCGATAAGCTCACTCGGCAAATCGATGCCGTAGCGCGCAAGCAGCGTCAGGCGAACCACGGTCTCCTGCTCGGTACCCGCATGGAGCGTGGTGAGCGAGCCGTCGTGGCCCGTGTTCATGGCCTGCAGCATGTCGCAGCACTCGGCACCGCGCACCTCGCCCACGACAATGCGATCGGGGCGCATACGCAGAGCATTGGTCACCAGGTCGCGAATCGTCACCGCACCCTCGCCCTCGATTGACGCCTCACGCGCCTCCAGACGAACAACGTGTGGGTGATGTGCAAACTTGAGCTCGGCAGAATCCTCGATCGTCACGATGCGCTCGCCGGTGGAAATCTCGCACGACAGCGCGTTGAGCAGCGTGGTCTTGCCCGACCCCGTGCCTCCCGCAACCGCCAAGTCCTGCCGCAACGACACCGCGCACGACAGCAGCTGCGCATACCAAAGCGGCAGTGACCCCAACCCCACAAGCTCGTCCAACGAACAGATACGGTCCGAAAACTTACGGATGGTGAGGATTGGCCCGTCGAGCGCCACGGGTGGAATCACCGCGTTGACGCGATAACCCGTCTTGAGGCGGGCGTTGACGATGGGGCTACGCTCGTCGATACGACGGCCGAGCGGCGAGATGATGCGGTCGATGAGCACACGGATCTGCTCGTCGTCCTCAAACGCGTGCTCGATGGGATACAAAACGCCACTGCGCTCAAAAAAGGCAGAGCGACAGCCGTTGATCATGATTTCGGTAACGGAGTCGTCCTCGATGAGCGGCTGCAGAGGTCCCAGGCCCACCACGTCATCTAGAATCTCGTCGATGATGGTCTCACGCTCAGGCGTCGCCAAGTCGGCTGGCTCTTCCACGTTGAGCGCCGCTTCCACCGCCGGACGTAGCTCAGAGCGGGCAAGGGCAGGGTCGACGTAGGCGCTGATGCGCGCCACCTCGTCGTAGCCCATGCGGTCCATCACCGCACGCTTGGTGCGGCGTTTAACGGCACGGCGGCGTCCCGCATCAACGGGGGCAGCCGCAGCGGCCGCGCCAGCGGCTTTAATCCGCGTCTGCAGACTCATCGCAAATCACCCTCACGCGACCAGGGAAGACGGATGCGCGGGCGCTCGGTGCGGGTCGCGCGGTCAGCGACCATATCGCTCCAGGGACCGACGGCGCAGCCCAGCTCCACGAGCATCTCGCGCGTGGCCTCGCGCACGCTGGTCGCAAAAGTGCTCGTCTGACCCACTGCCTCATCGGCGCGACCGAATGCCATGAGCGCGGCCAAGTCCTGACCGCCATCGGCAATGCGGATCTTGGAGCTCAGTGCACAGGCAATCTCGAAGCGCATGGCGACGTCCTCGTCGGCACCGCGCGCACCAAACCGGTTGAACACGGCGCTCATGCGCGTGCGTGGCACGCCCACGCGGCTCGCCAGCTCAATGACGCGCGAAGCGGATGTCGCGGACGATACCGCCGCATCGCCTACGACCAGGCAACGGTCGCTCGCCGCCACCGCGGCGGCCACGGCATCACCCCAAAAGACCGAGGTGTCAACAAAGACCACGTCGGATTCGCGACGCAAAACATCGAGCAATAGCTCCACCGGACGTGCCATGAGCTCGGCCTTCTCGGGGGCCGCGACAGGCCCCCAGAGCGTAACGCCCGGGGCGACGCGCATCGATGCGGCCACGATATCCGGCTCGGCAAGTGCGCCCGCCGCCGACGGCTCGATAAGCGTCGCTATATCATGTGGGGCATCGACACCCAGCAGATCGTATAGGTTTCCAAACATGAGGTCCAAGTCGAGCACGGCGGCACGCAAACCCAACAGCGACGCCGCATGCGCCATGGTGGCAACGATCGTCGACTTGCCGCAACCGCCCGAACCCGAGACAGCGCAGACGACCGGTGCCCGACGCGACGGAATCGAAGCGCCCGCCGACAGCGCGGGGATTGACGGTGCAGGAACCGGCGACGCGGATGCGGGCGATAACAATCCCGTCTCCCCCGCCGCGGTCACGCGCTGAGCCCAAGCCGGCATGGCAGGCTGCCCGGGCTGCGGTTCCGAAGCCAAGGACGCAGCTGCACACGGCTCGCCAGCCCCGGCAAAACCCTCGACCTCGTCGAGCTCATCGGCCAGATTTACGCCGTGCACGTATCCCATATCTTCAGCCAGAACGTCATCGCCATACGGTACCGGCCCTCCAGCGTCATCGTATGCAAGGGGGTCCCGGGGGCGCCGACCATGCTCGGCTTCCGCTTTTCCATATTCATCAACACGCGGGCCTCTTGTAGCGCGAGGCGCCCCGGGTTCCCTATCAACAAAAGCATCGGGCTCAATCGTCATGCGCCGATCGGAATCAACCGTTCCCTCACCCGCGCGCCCGTTGCCGCACAAACTGTGCGCAGCGATGACCTCGGTCGCCCCCGCGCGAAACAGCCCCTCGATATCCGACGGGTCGAGTGTCTCGATCAACACGACGACGCGGCTCACACGGCCCTCGGCCGTCAGGCGTGCAACGGTCTTCCGCACGTCTTCGGTATCGAACAGAGATGCCGCGATGATGGCGGCACCGCGGCGCGAGGGAAACGCCCGCGCCATGGATACCAGCCCGTCCAGGTCGCCCACGCGAAGCACCTGTGCGCCCACATCGCGACCCTCGACTTCCTGCTGTAGCAGCCCGTAATCGCCGCACGCGCAGCACGCAAGCCAGATCGCCTTCATCACTCGTCGCCTCCGCTCTTTTTGCCGCGCGCCGTGGCGGGAATCGTCAAGCTGACCGTTCCCTTTCCCGAGGCTCCCAGCAATTCCTTGACATCTTCGGGGTCTGCCGCCAGCGTCACCCACTCGATCTTGCCTTCACGCGTGGCGCCGGCATCTTCGCTGGTATCGATCACGTACGCTCCGCACAAACGATCGGTCACACCATCTTTTTGCACGTACACGTCCACATAGCTGCCCACGCCCGTGGCGCCGCCGACCGAGTGCTCGGCATCGACCGCCACCGAAACGGCAACCTTGCCTTTAGGCACCTCGAGCTTGTGGCTCTCGGCCTTGGTGTAGACATTGCAAATCACGGCGTTTTTGGGAATGCGCGAGGTCGTCACGTCGCCGCGCACCTGACGCAGCTCGGTCGCCGCATCACGCGGCAACAGGCTCGCCAGCCATTCCTGAGTTATGACATTAGTCTCGTCGAGGGTCTCGCCCGCATCGATATCGCGCGCCGCGACGCACACCTCAACGCGGTCGCCGCCGTATTTTGCCAACGTCTCGGCCTGGGCCTGCTCGGCTTGCGAGCGGATCGACGAGCTGTAGACCATGCACAGCGCCGCGGCAAGCACGCCCGCGACCAGACTGATGGCGATGCGCTTGCTCTTGTTCACGGCCGCTCCTCTCATGGCGGTGCCGGGCAAATGCCCGTACCACCATTGTCTGGGCGACCAGGGCGCAAAGCGGCGCAATCGCAATCTTGGTTTTACGTGTCAAACCAATTGCTGACCAAAAGCTGACCAGTCCGTCAAGCTCGTGGCAAGGTTTTGGTCAGAACGTCGGCAAAACGCATATTTCGAGCCGCTTTGGCAGCAAAAAAGCCGCCTCCCAAGCAGTTGGGAAACGGCTGTCATAGGAAAATTCAATTACAGATGGACATCGGGATCGAGCATTTGAGCACTCACGCGCATGGATGACGCCAGGTTTTGGAACGTTTCCAGACGCAGGCTGTCGATCTGCCCGGCGTCCTCGGCCTCGCGAACGGCGCAGCCCGGCTCATGGGTGTGCGTGCAATCGCCAAACCGGCACGCACGCGACGCCTCGACGATCTCGGGGAAGGCACGCGCCAGACCCCGCTCATGTCCCACAAGCGGCAGGCTGCGCAGGCCCGGGGCATCGGCGATCACGCCGGCGTCGCCCGGCAGCGCCACCATCACGCGCGCAACTGTGGTGTGGCGACCTTGGTCATCACGCTCGCGCACGCCGCCAGTAGCCAGCGCATCGTGGCCCAGCAGCGCGTTGAGCAGCGTTGACTTGCCGGCGCCCGACTCGCCCAAGATCATGGCACAGCTCCCAGCCGGCACGCAGGCGCGTACCTCGTCCAGGCCGAGGCCCTCGGCAGAAGACGTCACGATCACGCGCACGTCCGGACCCACCAGACGGCGCACGCGGTCCAGATCGCGCTCGAGCTCATCGGCCTCGCAGCGGTCGGCCTTGGTGAGCACCACCACCGGCTCGGCATCGCAGTCGAGCGCCAACACCAGTGAGCGCGCCACACGATCGAGCAGTACCTCGCCGGCGCCGAGCGCCTGCACGATCAGCACGCTGTCAACGTTGGAGCAGAGCACCTGGCGCTCCCCGCGGGCACGGCCACGCCAACGCTCAAAGCTCGTACGGCGCGGCAGTACGCACTCGATCACGCCCATGTCGTGCCCGGGAGCACGGCGAACCGCCACGCGGTCGCCCACGGCGGGCAGCAAGACCTCGTCCTCGCCACGCGACTTGGCAAACCCCACGGCATGCTCGGCACGAAACGTGTCATCGGCAGTTGCCACCAGCGGAAACCCGCGGTCTAGACGCACCACGGTACCGAGCTGCATCTGCTCGGGCTCCTCGGCCTGTGTGCAAAAGTCGTCAAATGCAGCCTGCTGAGCCGCATCGACCGGCAGGTCATCGAACGCCGGAACATCCTGCAGCGCATCAAGCCCCGGCACGCTTGCCAGCAGCTCCTCAGCAGACGCAGGGGCTTCGGTCGCAAGCTTCCGACGACGGTCACGCTTAGCCCGCGCCCCCGTCGTCTTTTTCTTCGCCTTAGCCTTAGCCTTAGCCACAAACACCTCCCAGCACCAAAAATCACAACTGAGCGGGTATTTTAAATCAAAAAGAGCTGGCCGGGCAAAGCCCTAAATCAAAAAGAGCCGGTCGAGCAATTGCTCGGCCGCTCACCTTCTTTCCCTCAGCCCTTTATCATCCGCACGGGAGAAAAGCCAGCAAGGATACCGCAGGGCCCACCCCGGGAGTGTTTTCTTCTGAGCGATCCCGCAGCGCGAAGCGCGAGGACCAGCGAAGAAGAAAACACGCAGGGGCGGGCCCGGACAGGTTAACTTACTCTTTTTCGACCGCGCGCATGATCGCCTTGTAGATCTCCATCAGCGGGATGATCAGGAAGGCCAGGCCCAGGGCGGCGACAACGCCCTTGAGCTCGAGCGTCACGGGACCAAAGAACATCTCGGCAAGCGTCGGCTGCACGGTCACGATTACCGTCAGCACCAGTGCCAGCGCGGCGGAAGCCCACAGCCACTTGTTCTGCTTCTTCATGGTGAACAGCGACGCACGACGGCTGCGCATATTGAAGCAGTGGAAAATCTCGACCATGTTGAGCGTGATGAACGCCATCATCACGCCTTCCTCGTCGGCATTGCCGGCGATCATATCGGCGATGTGGATGTAGCCCATGTCAAAGTACACGCCCACAAAGAAGCTCGCCAGCACCAGCACGGTGATGATCAGGCCCTGGACCACGCAGTCCAGGCCCATGTGACCGGCAAAGACGCCGTCCTTGGCGTTGCGCGGCTTGCGCTTCATGATGTCGCCCTCGGCGTCCTCCATGCCCAGCGCAAGCGCGGGGAAGCAGTCGGTGACCAGGTTAACCCACAGCAGCTGCACCGGCTGGAAGATGGTAAAACCGATAAGCGTGGCAATGAACACCGAGAACACCTCGGCAAGGTTAGCCGAAAGCAGGAACTGGATGACCTTGCGGATGTTGTCGTAGATACGACGGCCCTCTTCGCAGGCACCGATGATGGTGGCGAAGTTATCGTCGGCAAGTACCATGTCGGCGACGTTCTTGGTAACGTCGGTGCCAGTAATGCCCATGCCCACGCCGATGTCGGCGCGCTTGATGGACGGGGCGTCGTTGACGCCGTCGCCCGTCATGGCGACGATCTGGTCGCGCGACTTCCAAGCCTCGACGATGCGGGTCTTGTGCTCGGGCTGGACGCGAGCGTACACGCCGTAATCCTCGATGTGTGCATCGAGTTCCTCGTCGCTCATGCGGTCGAGGTCGGCACCGGTGATAGCCTGGCTGCGATCGGCGACGATGCCCAGCTGCTTGGCGATGGCCACGGCGGTGTCGATGTGGTCGCCCGTGATCATGACGGTGCGGATACCGGCGTCGTGCGCCTCGCGGATAGCGTCGGCCACCTCGGGACGGACCGGGTCGATCATGCCGGACAGGCCGCAGAAGACCAGGTCATGCTCGAGCGCAGCGGGGCTGCAGTCGACGGGAACCTCGGTGTAGGTGCGGCTCGCCAGCGCCAGCACGCGCAGGGCCTCGTCGGCCATGGCCTTGTTGGCTGCCATGAGCTCGGCGCGGCGCTCCTCGGTCAGGGGAACGACCTTATCGCCCTCGTAGATATGGGTGCACAGGCCGATCACCACGTCGGGCGCGCCCTTGGTGTACTGCTCGTACTCGCCGTCCAGGGTCTCGACAACCACGGACATCATCTTGCGGCCCGAGTCGAACGGGGCCTCGCCCACGCGCGGGTGCTCGGCAGTCAGGCCAGTAAGACCAGCCTTGCCGGCATCGTTGACGAGTGCGCACTCGGTCGGCTCGCCCACGGCCTCGCCCAGCTCCTCGTCCCACTGGGCATCGGAGCACAGCGCCATGCCGGCCAAGAACTTTTCCTTGGGCGCAGCGAGCTCGTGCTTGACGACGGTCATCTTGTTCTGGGTAAGCGTGCCGGTCTTGTCCGAGCAGATGGTCTGCGTGCAGCCGAGTGTCTCGACAGCAGAAAGCTTGCGGATAATTGCCTGGCGCTTGGCCATCTTGGTCACGCCGAGCGAAAGGACGATGGTCACGACGGCGACCAGGCCCTCGGGGATAGCGGCGACGGCGAGCGAGACGGCAACCATAAAGGTGTCGAGCAGGGCCGTCGGGTCGGTAAGGACGTTGCCCACGCCGTGACGGATGATGTCGACGCCAAAGATGACGACGCAGATGACGATAACCATAATGGTAAGGATGCGGCTGAGCTCGGCGAGCTTCACCTGCAACGGCGTGAGCTCTTCCTTGGCCTCGGCCAGGGCGCCGGCAATCTTGCCCATCTCGGTGTTCATGCCGGTGCCGACCACGACGGCGCGACCGCGACCGTACACCACGGTGGAGCCCATATAGCACATGTTCTTGCGGTCGCCGAGCGGCACGTCGTCGGTGCCCGCGGCAAGCTCGATCACGTTGGCGTGTTTCTCGACCGGCACGGACTCGCCGGTCAGCGCGGCCTCTTCGATCTTCATCGTGGCGCTCTCGAGCACGCGGCAGTCGGCCGGGACGGAGTCGCCCGCCTCGAGCATAATCACGTCGCCGGGCACGAGCTCGGCGCTCGGCAGGTGCACGAGCTTGCCGTCGCGCAGCACCTTGGACTGCGCCGCGCTCATCTCCTGCAGGGCCTCGAGAGCCTCCTCGCTTTTAGCCTCCTGGACCACGCCCAGCACCGAGTTGACGATAACGACGAACATGATAATGACGACATCGGCAAAGTCGGGCTCGCCCTTGACCATGCCCGTGAGCGCGCTGATGACGGCGGCAACGATCAGCATGATGACCATGGGGTCGGCCATCTGCTCAAAGAAACGCTTCCACAGCGGCGTCTTCTCGGCTTCCTCGAGCTTGTTAGGGCCTGTCTTGGCCAGGCGCGACGATGCCTCACCAGTGCTCAGGCCGAGGTTCTCATCGACACCATGGTCGCTGAGCACCTCCGCCGCGGCGGACAGGTATTCCTTTTGCATATAGAGTCCCCTCCTGGGATTCGGGCCACTCAGCAGATTGATGCCCGATCATAATTCCCAGGAGAAGGGCAAGGGCTCATCAAGGCTGCCGTGCTGAGCGGCAGTTGATAGTGGAGCTATGGTACCCCAAAGCGACGCGTCTAGCCAAAACATTCCATCTGGAGACACGGCACAGGCGCAACGGTGCAGACCGTGTGATGCTCAACATTGATAAAACGTTTTTTCTTCGGCGCATCATCAAACTGAAATATCGCCCAGATAGCAGCGGTTAGAACGGTTGGTAAAGTTTTTGCATATACCGTTTTTCCGCAAAAAATGAACTTCTAATTCGGCATACGGTCGATTTTTTGGGGTATTCGGTCGGCATTTCGTTATAATCATCTCAGTTTTATTTCTTATGGTTTATCTATCAGCGCAAGACGATGTCAGATGGAGGTCTGAATGTACAAGCGCACCAAGATTGTATGCACCATGGGTCCCGCCTGCGATAGCGACGAGACCATCCGCGAGATGATCAAGGCGGGCATGAACGTCGCCCGTTTTAACTTCTCGCACGGATCCTACGACGAGCACCACGGTCGCATCGAGCGCGTCCGTCGTATTTCCAAGGAGCTCGGTATGCCCGTCGGCATCCTGCTCGACACCAAGGGCCCCGAGGTCCGCACCGGCCTTTTGGTCGACGGCAAGAAGGTTGCCGTCAAGACCGGCGACAAGATCGTCGTCACCGCTCAGCCCACGTCCGAGGATTTCCACGGCACCGCTGAGCACATCTCCCTCGACTACCTGGCTCTGCCCTCCGAGGTCGAGAAGGGCTCCCTCATCCTGATCGATGACGGCCTGGTTGCCCTCGAGGTCGAGTCCGTCGACGGCCAGGACATGACCTGCGTCGTTAAGAACGACGGCCTGATCGGCGAGCGCAAGGGCGTCAACATGCCCAACGTCAACATCTCGCTGCCCGCCATCACCGAGCGCGATCGTCAGGACATCCTCTTTGGCCTGACCGAGAACATCGACTACATCGCCGCTTCCTTCATCCGTGACGGCGAGTCAGTCCGCGGCATCCGCAAGCTTTGCCGCGAGAACGGTGGCGAGCACGTGACGATCTTCCCGAAGATCGAGTGCGCCCTGGGCGTCGAGAACTTCGACGAGATCCTCGAGGCTTCCGATGGCATCATGGTCGCCCGTGGCGACCTGGGCATCGAGATCAAGCCCGAGCTCGTTCCGCACATCCAGAAGGAGATCATCGCCAAGTGCAACGCGGCCTACAAGCCCGTTATCACCGCTACGCAGATGCTCGACTCCATGCAGCAGAACCCGCGCCCGACGCGCGCCGAGGTTGCCGACGTTGCTAACGCCATTTACGACGGCACCGACGCCGTTATGCTTTCCGGCGAGTCCGCTGCCGGCAAGTACCCGGTTGAGGCCGTCAAGATGCAGGCCAGCATTGCTCTCGAGACCGAGAAGTACCTCCCGGCTCACGCTCCGCTCGAGGTTCCGGCTGACGCTCACGGCACCCGCGTTGTCAACAACGTTGTGGGTATGTCCGCTGTGAACATGGCCACCACCGTTGGCGCCAAGTGCATCACCGTGCCCACGACCACCGGTCGTACCGCTCGCCTGATCTCGCACTTCCGTCCCAACATGCCGATCTGCGCTTTCTCCCGCCACGAGTGGGCCGTCCAGCAGATGATCATGTACTGGGGCGTCATCCCGCACCAGGCAGAGATTACCCAGGGCACCGTCAACGGCACGATCGTCAAGGCGATCGAGACCGCTAAGGAGCTCGGCTACGTCAAGACTGGCGATTTGACCGTCGCTACCGCCGGCGATCCCCGTATGAGCGTCCAGCTCGAGGACAAGGTCTCCTCGACCAACGTCGCTTACGTCGCTCAGGTGCGCTAAATCGCACTTGCAAGCAGATTTGCATTGCAAAGGGTCCGGAAGGCTTCGCCTTCCGGACCCTTTTTCTGTGCCAATGCCGGCGCACGGCAAAACACGCACTCATTTCTTTACCAAAAGCGCGAAATCCACCCTTCGAGGCCCAAAAAATATAGCTCAGGCGCTAGAAGTGTTCACCCGGTGGCAAGACCACACCTCACGCAGGGCTGATAAATCGTTTTAGCAAGAACCAAATCGACCTGGTTTTCGGAAGTATGCGGCAAATTCTGATACCTCCGAGCACACCCCGTTTTTTCGCAACAAAATGCCTGATAAACTAGCCTCAAAAGCCAGGTCTGCTCACAGGGTTTAGATTTTGCCGCATACTTCCGAATTGACACTGGCATCGCACGGTCCAAAAGCACATTTCGACCAGGAGGACGTCATGGACCTGACGCTATGCGGTCAATCCGCTTTTTACTATCACCGTATTCCGCCGCAGGTATTAGGCCTTTACCCCGCCATTAGCCTTGGCAATATGGATCGCAGATGTTGCGGCCTCGGAAGTCATGCAGTTGTAAAAGACCTGCTTCACGCTCCACTTCACAGGCTTGTATTCACTCGGGCACAATCCGGGTCGCGAAGCCTGTTTAAATCGCACCTCCTGACCCAAGAGCCGCCTCCTGGGTCGTTTAGGCAGACTGAGCATGGGTTTGATGTCACTTCACCGGAGTTCACGCTGCTCAGCCTTGCCACGCAGGTCTCACGCAGCCAGTTACTCATGGCTTGCTACGAGATGTGCGGCTCCTTTGCAGTGTTTAAGCCCTGCGAGCGAACGCGACAACAACTCGATGAAGCTATTTCGCTTAAGCTCATTCCGCCCAACTGCGGCTGGGAGCGAGTTAACGACACCAAGGGCAATGACACCAACTTGTGGAAGCGCACGCCGCTTCTTACCGCAACGGATATCGCCGCGTTCGCCAAGCAAGCCGCAGGCCTGCGCGGCGTCAAACAACTGCGCTGGGCGGCCGAGCACATGACGGGGCAGACCGCCTCGCCCTTCGAAGTACAGACCTCCATGCTTGTCTCGCTCCCCCGCGACGAGGGCGGCATGGGCATCAACATCGTAAACAACGTGCGCATCCCACTCAGCGACGCCGCACGCTCACTGTATGACAAAACCTGCTGTTACGCCGATATCCTCATCAAGAGCAACACCGACAGCATGGGCGTCATCTTGGAATGCCAAGGCCGCTCTGCCCACGACAGCGAAGCCGCAAGCCTCTCCGATGCCGAGCGCACCACCGCCCTCACAAGCATGGGCTATGACGTTATCCAGATAACCTATGAGCAAATCAAGGACACAAAGAGCTTTAACAACATCGCCGAGCTCATTCATAAAAAGACGGGACTCCCCTACATCCCAAAGACCGATCAGGAACGCACCACCGAAGATGCCCTGCGACGGGAGCTGTTGGTCAATTGGGATGAACTGTTCTCCATTAAGCCGGCCGGCTAGCAGCTAGCGATCAGGGGGACTGCAGGAACGTCAGGTGCAGCAACGCGAGCCGCAAAGCCTGCCTCGGTTAGCTCGACGACCTCGGTAAACGTTGCATCGAAAAACTCCTCGGTTAACAGGCGATACGGCGGATGATCGGGCTCGCCGGGGTTTTCGCGTACAATCTCGTGCATGACGCCGATGGTCTTGAGCACATACTCCTTATGGATGGGATACTGCCCAAAACGCGTCGCAGCGGTATACAGGCGATCGGTCGCGCGCGGGATGGAGACAATGCCCAGCGTCTTGCCAAACCAGTCAAAGTCGCCTTGCTTTTTAATGCGGAACTCCTCACACGGCTTGCCGCCGTGCGCCTCCAGGTACTGATTCACACGCGTGTTCCATACGGTATCGGCCACCAGATGCGACCAGACGCCCAGCGTCAAATCGAGCAACGACTGCGCCACATCTTCGGACGCAAGCGAGAACTCACAGGCGCCGGGACCGACAACCGGCTCGGCATCCTTGTAGCGCTGGGGATAGTGCACGCGGTTCAGCCGCTCGCGTTCCTCGATAATCGAGGTCGCCGCGGCCGGCGCACCGGTGGGCGAACTTTTAAGCAACGGTGCCACATAGGTATCCCAGAACTCATGCTCACGAGGCTTAGGGATGGGCTCAGGCTTGGCAAAGTGCGTAATGCGGTACGGAATGGGATCGGCGATGCCAGGGACCATATAGCCCACGAAGATATCCGGAACCACGCAGCCAAACAAAAAGGCATTGCGGTCGCGCACGTTCTTGGCAAGCGCACCGGTGCGCTCCAGCAAACGCTCCGTCTGAGCGATATGAATGTTCCAGCTTGGCATAGCAACCCCCATAAAAAACCTGGATAACTATACCATCACGGCAAAGCCGCGCGGGCGGCTACGCACGCTCTACGCAGCAACTAGTCCGTAGCACCGCTTTCGGTTCCATACGACGGCGAAGGCGCCTCGACCACATGGTGATATCGATCGATATAGATGGCACGGGCCCCCAGGCGTCGCACCAAATCCTGGTGATGTGTGCTCATCAAGACCGTCTTACCCGCCGCGACGTAGGCCAGCAAGAAGTTGACCACGATGTCGCATGAATCCTCGTCGAGCCCATTGGTAGGCTCGTCGAGGACCAGGATATCGGGGTTCATCGACACAACCGCAGCCAGCGCAACGCGCTTCTTTTGCCCGGCCGAAAGCTGATAGGGCGAGGCATCGACCAGATCGGCAACTTGAAACAGTTCCATGGCATCGTGCACGCGACGGTCGAGCTCGTCTGCCGGCAGTCCCATCTGCGCGGGACCAAAAGCAACTTCCTCGCCCACCGTGGCGCAGAACAGCTGAGCATCGGCATTTTGAAACACAAAGCCAACGCGCTGATGAAAACGCTGAGCGGCCGCGGAATCCTTTAGAAACGCCGCATCGATCACATGCCCGTCAAACAGGTATGCCCCTGCGTCCGCGAGTTCAAGGCCGTTAATAAGGCGCATAATCGTCGTCTTACCGCAGCCGTTGGGACCGAGCAGGGCAACGAGTTCACCACGATCGACCTGCAGCGAAACGCCATCGACCACCGTATGCCCCGCATAGGAAAACATCACGTCGCGTAGCTCGATGAGCGGCGTGGTCTCGGTGCCGGCGGCACCGCTCACGCCCACTGCGTTATTCGTATCGTTTGCCAAAACGTCGCCCTTCCCTACTCACATCGACGGCTCGGCCGTCCGCACTACAGCACAACGCACAACACTGCCAGCAGCGCCACGCCGGCCACATAGGCCGCATCGCGCCAGCCAAACCCGGCGCGCGCGGGCGCCGGATACGTACCGGCAAAGCCGCGGCAGAGCATGGCCTCGTCCATCGCGCGGCTGCATTCCATCGCCTTGATAAAGGTCATGCCCATGATACCCGCGATCGAATCGGTACGCGAAAATCCCTCAGGCGCACGGCCAACGCTGCGCAGCATGACCGATTCGCACAGATTGTGCGCCGTGCGGCCCAGCACCTCGATGTGCTTGAGCGCCATATCAAACGTAAAGATAACTTCGTCGGGCAGATGCAGCATCTTGAGCGCCGCCGACATGCGGCTCCAGGTAAGCGTCCACGAAACGCCCAGCACCAGCGACACATTAATAAACGTCTTGAGCGCAATCTTGAGCATGGCGCCCGCGGCAGAAGCGCCCAGCAGCAGGGCAGGCAGCGCTAGAACCACCGCGAGCCCCGCAGCGCCAAGCGCCGGCACAAAGGTTCCCCGCAGCCCGCGCACCGGGCGCACCGCGACCAGCACCAACGCGATCGCCGCCATCAGCATCAGATACAGCGGGCTCTGCGTCAGACACACGCACAGGACGCAAACGAACATCCCCACCAGGCGCACCGGAGCCGAAACGCAAGAAAGGGCGCGGTCGACCATCGACCCGCCCTCGTGTGCGCCGCCGCCCAGGCGAACCCGCTCAAGCAGGCTCGCCAGGTGCAGGACGTTCTGTTGCATCACGCGATGACGAGCGCCCGTAGGCTCGTAACGCTGCTCGGCCGCAAGCCAGCTAGGCAGCTCGACCGTCGCCATGGGCTCCGCTTTCTTTAACCGTCAGCGAAACCAAGCGGAATACGATGGTGAGCACAGCCACGCCAATCACGCCCGAAAGGATATACATGGCAGCCTGGCCGCCAAAGCCAAGACCCTGCTCCTCGGAATAGGCCTGAAGATAATCGCCCGTGGGCAGGGAATCGGCAAAGGTCGGAGCATCGAGGCCGACCGAAGCCTGCAGGCTGTCATCGCCAGCCTCCTGAACGGCAGTTGCGGCGCCCTCGGCGTCCCACTCACCCCAGGCGTCACCGGTAGCAAGCAAACCCAGCGGCGTAGCCACCACGAGCACAGCGACCAGGATGAGCGTGGGGATCAGCGAGGTCTTCTTGGCGGTTGCGCCCTCGGACTCCAGCAGGCCGTCGGAAGCCTCGGGGCCGACGATAAAGCTCGGCGCCGTCTTCTTGATAAAGCCGTAGATAGCGGCGGTCGCCACGCCCTCGACCACACCGGCTACCAGCATATGCGGGATCAGCATGGCCGGAATGGAAACAGACAGCGGGAAGGGGCAGTACAGCGGAGCACCCGAGGCGTTGGTGAAGAGCATCGGCTGAATGCCAAACTCGATGGCAGCGCACAGGGCAGCCACGCACAAGCCGATCCAGCCGCTCACGATGGCAGAAACCGAGGTGCCCCAGCTCTTATCGTGCAGGCGGCTGTTGAGCGCGCGGAATACCATGGCGGCAACAAACGGCAGCACAAAAGCCATGTTAAAACAGTTGGCCCCAAAGGACAGGATGCCGCCATCGCCAAACAGCAGCGCCTGCAGCGCCAGCGCAACCGAAACCGCAATGGCCGCGGCCTCGGGACCCAGCAGCAGCGCAATGAGCGCGCCGCCGACGGCGTGACCCGTGGTGCCGCCGGGCAGCGGCACATTGAACATCATGAGCAAAAAAGAGAACGCGGCGCAGATGCCCAGGAAAGCCATGTGCTCGCGATCGAGCGTGGCGCGCACCTTCTTAATACAGTGAACCCAAACGGGCACCATCGCCACAGCCATGACGGCATCGGTCTGTGGGGACAGATAATTATCTGGAATGTGCATGTATGCCTCCCGGTTGTTGGCGCACAGAATTGCAACGCCGCCTGAATTACCTTGCCAGTGTTACGTATCGTCTGATTCGTAACACGCCGCGGGCCATCATAGCAAAACGGCGCGCCGCCAACAAAGCAGCACGCCGTTTTGCAATACATATGTAACATATGACGGCTCCGCGATGCCTTTTCCGAACACCGCGGTCACGCAGGGCCTCACAGCAACCGCCACTAGGCCCTGCGCTCCCGGCGCAAGCCCTAGCGCAAACCCTATCCGCGGACCTCGCCGTTTACGCCCTTGCATACCTTGGTGACGATCTTCTGGTGCGCCTTCTCGACCTCTTCGCTGGTGAGCGTGTGGTCGTCGGAGCGATACGTAAGCGCAAAGGCCATGGATTTCTTGCCCACACCCACGCGGACCGGATCACGGTAGACATCGAACAGGCGCACGCCCTCGAGCAGCTTGCCGCCGGCGCTGGTAATACGGCGCTCAAGATCCTCGCAGGTCACGGTGTTGTCGACCACGATAGCAAGGTCGTGCTCAACGGCAGGGTACTGCGAGAACTCGCGGTAGTTCTCCTGGTTGCGGGCGCCCTTGATCAGCTTGTCCAGATCGAGCTCAAAGGCAACGACGACCTCGTCGATGCCCATCGCCTCGCGCGCCTCGGGGTGAATCTCGCCGACCCAGCCCAGCACGGTGCCGCCGGACAGGACCTCGGCCGCACGACCCGGCTGCAAGAAAGCGTAGCCCTCGCCCTCGACGGGACGGAAGCGAACCTTCTCGATGCGCAGCTGGGCGAGCAGCTCCTCGACAATGCCCTTGCCAAAGAAGAAGCGCAGCTTGCGGTACTTCATACTCCAGGACTGCTCGCTCCACTGGCCCGAGAGCACACCCGCCACGGACTTGGTCTCCTTGGGCAGGCTGGCGTTCTCGCGACCGTGGAACAGGCTGCCGACCTCGTACAGGTGCACGTTGGGCGTACCGTGCGCCTCGTTGTAGGCCACGGATTGCAGCAGGCCCGGCAGCAGCGAGCGACGCATCTCGGTCTGCTCGGCCACCAGCGGATTCATGAGCACCACGGGGCAACCGCGGCCCTCGGTGGACATACCGATCTTCTCCAGGTCGCCCGGGGCGGCAAAGCCAAAAGTCGTGGTCTCGTTGAGGCCGCAGGCGCGCAGGATCTCGCCGACCTTGCGGGTGAGCTTCTGCTCGCGGGTCAGGCCGCCAATATGGTTCTTGGCAGCCGGGATGGTCGCCGTCACACGGCCCATGCCCCACAGGCGCAGGACCTCCTCGATCAGGTCAATCTCGCGCGGCAGGTCGGGACGGAAGCTCGGCGGGGTGACCATAAAGTCCTCGCCGTCGCGCTCGACGGCGCAGCCCAGACGGGTGAGCGAACGCTCGATAAAGTCGGACTCGATGTCGGCACCGCAGATGGCATGCACGCGGGCCAGGCGCAGCTTAATGCTGTCGATGGTCTTGGGCGCGGGGAACACGTCCACATAGCCGGGGGCGACCTCGCCGCCGGCGATCTCCTCGATAAGCGCGCATGTCACATTGGCGACGTCCACGCAGCCGGTCTCGTCGACCTGGCGCTCAAAGCGGATGGAGGCGTCGGAGATCAGCGACAGGTCACGGCTGGTGTGCGAGGTGCGGCCGGCGTTGAAGCAGGCGCTCTCGACCATCACGTCAACGGTATCGTCCTCGATCTCGGAATCCATGCCGCCCATGACACCGGCCAACGCCACAGGGCGCTCGCCGTCGGTGATGAGGCCCATGCCAGCGTCGAGCACGCGCTCCTCGCCGTCGAGCGTCGTGAACTTCTCGTCCTGCTGGGCGGCGCGAACCACCACGCGACGCCTGCCCTCGCGCTCGGCAAAGGTATCCAGGTCAAAGGCGTGCAGCGGCTGACCGGTAAGCATCATCACATAGTTGGTGATGTCAACGATGTTGTTGTGCGGGCGCACACCCAGGGCGTTAAGGCGCTTGACCATCCAGTCGGGCGAGGGACCGACCTTCACGTTGCGCACGATGCGGGCGACGTAGCGGTCGCACAGGCCTTCGTCGGCAATCTCGACCGAAAGCTCGTCGTCGGTCGCGCGGCCGGTCTCGACCTTGATGGCGGGCAGCTCAACGTGGAAATCACGGTCGAAGATGGCGCCGGTCTCGCGGGCCATGCCGATCATGGACAGGCAGTCGGGACGGTTGGGCGTGATCTCGCAGTCGAGCACGGTGTCGCTCGAGCCCACATACTCGGCAAACGGCATGCCGCAGGGCGTGTCCTCGGGCAGGATCATGATGCCGGAGTGGTCGCCGCCCAGGCCGAGCTCGCGCGCGGAGCAGTTCATGCCCATGGACACGACGCCGCGAAGTTTGCTCTTCTTGATCTTGACGTCGCCGGGTAGGACAGCGCCAATCATGGCCGTGACGATGTGGTCGCCGGCCTCGAAGTTCTGCGCGCCGCAGACGATCTGCAGCGGAGCGGGGTTGCCGTCGGCGTCGAGATTCTTGTCGCCCACATCGACCGAGCACACATACATGTGGTCGCTATCGGGATGCGGGGTCTTGGTGAGCACCTTGGCAGTCACCACGTGGTCGAAGGACTCGCCCACGGTGTCGATCACCTCGACCTCGGTGCCGGTACGGATATATTCGTCCGAAAGGGTCTTGGGATCCTCCGGAATATCGATCATGGTCTTGAGCCAGTCGTAAGAAACGCGCATGTAGCTCTCCTAGTTCTTAATCTCCGCATAGGGAGGAATATCAAATGAAGACGTTCGCCTTAGGGTTGTCCAGGTGCCCCAGGTTGGCGTGAAAGAGGAGCGACGCGTACTAAAGGTACGCGAGCGACGGTTTGAACGCCAAGATGGGGTGCCTGGGCAAGCCTAAAATTGGTTCAAGAAGCGCATATCGCCTGTCATCAACGTGCGCAGGTCCGGTAGGTCGTAGCGCAGGGCCGCGACGCGCTCGGCGCCAATGCCAAAGGCGAAGCCGGTGTACTTCTCGGGGTCGATGCCGCAGTTGATCAGGACGTTGGGGTCGACCATGCCGCAGCCCAGGATCTCAATCCAGCCGCTGTGCTTGCAGAAGTTGCAGCCCTTGCCGCCGCACACGTGGCAGCTCACGTCCACCTCGCAGGAAGGCTCGGTGAAGGGGAAGAAGTGCGGGCGGTAACGCGTCTTGCGGTCCTCGCCAAACATGCACTTAACAAAGTAGTCGAGCGTGCCCTTAAGATCGCCAAAGGTGATGCCCTCGTCGACGACCAGGCCCTCGATCTGGTTGAACTGCGGCAGGTGACAAGCGTCGGCCGTGTCGGGACGGTAGACGGTGCCCGGGCAGATCATGTAGATGGGCGGCTTTTGCGACTCCATGGTGTGGATCTGCACGCCCGAAGTTTGGGTGCGCAGCAGTACGTCGGACTCACCATGGGCGTGCGCCTCGGGGTGCGCGACGCTGCCGGGGTTGTTGTCGACCACGTAGAAGGTATCGCGGGCCGAGCGGCTCGGGTGATCCATGGGGGCGTTGAGCGCGGTAAAATTGTAGTAGGAGGTGTCGACCATGGGGCCGGACTCGAC
This sequence comes from uncultured Collinsella sp., assembly GCA_905209765.1. Lineage (GTDB taxonomy): Bacteria > Actinomycetota > Coriobacteriia > Coriobacteriales > Coriobacteriaceae > Collinsella. Next base: position 22,318 of record CAJLUE010000009.1, read on the forward strand.
GGTGTAGCCGATGCCGCAGAAGATGTCCTCGGCCTCCTCGATGATCTGCTTGATCAGGTGCTGGTGACCGATCTGCGGGCGGATGCCCGGCAGCGTGATGTCGACGGCCTCGTGCTCGAGCGCGTGCTTGAGGGCGGCGGCCTTCATCTCGGTGGTGCGCTCGTCGAGCATGCCCTCAATCAGCTGGCGCATCTCGTTGGCGCGCTTGCCCATCATGGGACGATCCTCGGGGGCGAGCTTGCCCATCATGCGCATCAGGCCGGTGATGCGGCCCTTGCGGCCGAGCAGCTCAACGCGCGCGGCCTCGAGCTTTGCGGCGTCGTCGGCGCCTGCGACGAGCTCCTTGGCCTCTTCCTCGAGTTTGACCAGATCATCAATCAGACTCATGTTTTCCCTTTCGTCTCTCGCGCATCCACTTGCCGCGGCGGCTGGAGCCACCCGGCGCTGCGGATGTGCGGCCCGGTTCGGTAACAAAAAACCGTCCTCGGGCATGTGCATTGCCCAAGGACGGTTGAATTCCGCGGTACCACCTTGTTTGACCCGGCGGATGTCTGGCCCGCCGCGCCCACTCTTTGCCCCTTGTCGCGAGGCTCACGGCTTCCCTACTGGGGACATCGCCGCCGCTGGCCGCGCGCCCGTTGAGGTCGCTGCTCGGGAGTGAACGCTTGGCCCTTGTCACCGCAGGAAGGCTTGCAGCCCATGACCTTCCCTCTCTTGCCGGCGACGCGGCGGGCAAAACCCTCTCCGTCAACGCATTGGGCTATAGGATAGCACATTGTGTGGGCGTATCGCCGCGTTCCGTTTTGTTCGTGCTGGGTACAAGGCAAGTAGCTGTGCAAACTGGCCGCGCGCCTATCCGTGGTGCTCGGCTCGCGAGATCAAGGATATGGTATGGGAAAGAAACTCGATAAGAAAGCCAAGCCCGCAGCGGGCAAGACGCCCAAAGGCATGAAGGTCGATAAGGCCGTCAAAAAATTCCGCAAGCTCGAGGGCAAGCTGTGGACCCGCGAGTACCTGCTCAAGATTGCCGAGTTTGACGGCGCGACCATTGCTCCCGCCAACGGTGCCGCCGCCCGTGCCGACGCCATGGGCACCCTTGCCGGCGAGCACCATAAGCTCCTGACCAGCGAAAAGTCTGTCGAACTCGTGCGCTCGCTGGCACGCGAGACCGTCGCCGGCGGCAAGATCGACGACCCGCAGCTGCTCGACGAGATCCGCGTGCTCGGCCGCGACCAGCGTGAAGCGAGCGTCATTCCCACCGAGGAGGCCGAAGCCTGGACCAGGCTCACCTGCGAGGCCGACGCCGTGTGGCACAAGGCCAAGACGGCCAATGACTGGGCGAGCTTTGAGCCCTATGTAGATAGAATCGTCGCCCAGCTTAAGCATCAGGCCGAGCTCATGGACCCCAAGCGCGACCCATACGATGTTTGGCTCGACCAGTACGAGCGCGGCCTTTCCGCCAAGAGCTTCGATGCGTTTTGCGATGAGGTCAAGGCGACGGTCGTGCCGCTCGTGCACGCCATCGGCGAGCGCGGCCAGCAGCCCGCTGCCGACTTTTTGCACGCCCGCGTGCCCGAGGCCGCCCAGCGCGCCATGAGCTTCGACCTTATGAAGCTCGTCGGCCTTAACCTGGACGACACCACGCTTGCCTTTACCGAGCACCCGTTTAGCGAGGGCTTCTCGGTGGGCGACGCGCGCATCGCGACGCACATCTACGAGAACGACTGCATCTCCAACGTCTACAGCATCATCCACGAGGCGGGACACGCCATGTACGAGCTGGGCGTCAATCCTGCCTATGCGCGCACCTGCCTGGAGGGCGGCACTTCCATGGGCATCCACGAGAGCCAGAGCCGCTTTTTCGAGAACACCGTGGGTCGCAGCCGCGCCTTTATGGGTCCGCTGCTCGAGGTGCTGCGCCGTCACGCGCCCGAGGTCTATGGCAGCGTGAACGAGGACACGCTCTACCGCGCCGTGAACATCGCACAGCCGTCGCTGATCCGCACCGAGGCGGACGAGCTCACCTACCCGCTGCATATTATGGTGCGCTACGAGATTGAGCGCATGCTGTTTGCCGGCGAGGCCACGGCCAAGGACATCCCCGCGCTTTGGAATCGCTTTATGGACGAGTACCTGGGCATTCCCGTTCCCAACGACACGCACGGCTGCCTGCAGGATACGCACTGGAGCGGTGGCTCGTTTGGCTACTTCCCCACCTATGCGCTGGGCAGCGCCTACGACGCCATGTTCGTGCCGGCCATGTGCCGCGACGGCGTCGACCTTACCGGTGCCTGTGCGAGCGGTGATCTGGCGCCCGTCCGCGCCTGGCTGGGCGAGCACATTTGGCAGTGGGGCCGCGCCAAAGACGCGCCGGAACTCATCAAGGGCGCCTGCGGCATGGCATTCGACGCCCGTTACTACTGCAGCTACCTGCAGGACAAGTTCACCACGCTCTACGAGCTGTAAAGCTTAGGCGACACGCCAACGCAAAGGGGGCGCCGCGGAATTGGTTCCGCGGCGCCCCCTTTTCACCTAGTCATTGGGGAGTCGTGGCCAAAAAAGGGCAAATATGAGTACTGTTGCCGATTTTATTGCATTTATTTCAGGTAAAAATAGGCCATCAAATGGGAATTGGTCTCATTTGAGGGCCTATTTATTGAACACATGTAGAAAATCGTTGGCCTACAGGCTATTTGGGAGACGCTAAGATGCCCTTTGGAGGCAGAAATTGCTGCTACCAAATTAGTGACAGTACTCATATTTGCCACTTTTTGGCCACAACCTATTAGTAACCCCCTGCTAAACAGCCCCGAAGGCCCCCACAGGGCTTCCAGCGCGCTGGCGATGCGCTTCATGGCGGCGTCGGCGGCCGATTGGTCCGGAGCCTCAGCCAGCACGCGAATCACCGACTCGGTTCCGCCCTTGCGCACGAGAACGCGGCCCTCGCCCGCCAGCGCGGCCTCGGCCTCGGCGATCGCATTCTGCACGCCCATGTTCTCAAGCGCGGCGTCCTTGTCGGCCACGCGCACGGCAACCTGCGCTTGCGGCAGAAGCTTGCACGGAGCCGTGAGCTGCGAGAGCGTCTCGCGCTCGGCGCGAATCACTTCCATCACGCGCAGCGAGGTCATAATGCCGTCGCCCGTGCGCTCGATATCGCCAAAGATCGTGTGGCCCGTCTGCTCTCCGCCTAGGCTGAAGCCGCCCTCGCGCATCTTGGCGTACACGTGACGGTCACCCACGCCGCTGGTCACGGCGCTCAGACCGGCAAGCTCCAGCGACTTAACCAGGCCAAAGTTGCTGGCAATCGTCGGAACCACGGTACCGCCCGAAAGGCGACCGTGCTTGTTCAGGTACACACCGCACACGTACAGGATCTGGTCGCCGTCGACCACACGACCGCGCTCATCCACGGCCAGGCAGCGATCGGCATCGCCGTCGTAGGCAAAGCCCACGTCCAGGCCCTGCTCCACCACGTGGCGCTGCAGGCGCTCCATATGCGTGGAGCCGCAGTCCACGTTGATGTTAAAGCCGTCGGGCGCGGCGTTGATCACGCGCACATCGGCGCCCAGCGCGTCGAACACCGGCTTGGCCACCGAGGACGCCGAACCGTTGGCGCAGTCGATGCCGATCTTGACGCCCTGCAGCGAAAAGTTCGCACTTGCGATGAGCGAGGCAATATAGCGGTTGCGACCCTGCATGTAGTCCACCGTGGCGCCGATATGGTTGCCCGTTGCCAGCGGCACCTCGCTCTTGCCATCGATATAGTCCTCGATGAGCTCCAGCACGTCCTCGTCCATCTTAAAGCCGTCGCTGTTGACGAGCTTAATGCCGTTATCGCAAAACGGGTTGTGGCTCGCACTAATCATGATGCCGCAATCGAAGCAGCCCTCCACGGTCTGATGCGCCACGCCCGGCGTTGGGATCACGTGCAGCATATATGCGTCCGCACCGCTTGCGACCAGGCCACTCACCAGCGCCGCCTCGAACATATAGCTCGAGCGACGCGTGTCCTTGCCCACGATCACGCGTGCTTTGCGCTCGCGGTTGGCACCGTAATACCAACCCACAAAACGGCCGATCTTGTACGCATGCTCTACGGTCAGCCCAACGTTGGCCTCGCCGCGAAATCCGTCGGTGCCAAAGTACTTCATAAGAGGTCCTCTCTATAGACAAAGGCGCGCCGCCAAAGCAACGCGCCGCCAGCCTATTATCCTTTAAAGCAACCGTAGGGGCTACACCGTGAGGAACATCATCACGATGATCATGGCAAAGCCGATAAGGTCGGTCGGCAAAAATACCGTGCCCAGCATAACGGCGCTGGTGATGGTCGCCGAGACCGGCTCCACGGTTCCGATGAGGCTCGCACGCACCGAGCCGATGTCCTTAACGCCCTGCATATACAGCATGTAGGCAAAAAACGAGCCAATGACCACGAACACCGCGAGCGCCTCGATACCGGCAACATCGAGCGCCGGCATATGCGCCCAAGGGCGAACGAAAGCACACGAAACGATGCCCGCCGTGAGCATAGCCGAACCCGTGACGATGGGGCTGCCATATTCGGGCAGGATCTTGGCGGGGATCACCGCCATACAGGTGGCGCTAACCGCACACATAAGGCCCGCAACCAGGCCGAGCGGCGAGATGCTCAGGCTGGTGGGATCACGGCCGGTAGCGATTAAAAAGGTACCGCCGAGGGCCAGACCAATGCCAATCGCCTCACGAGCGCGCGGCATGCGGCGATCGACCACGCAGGTGTAACCCATGATGATGACCAGCTGCAGGCACTGAAGCACCGTCGCGGTCCCGGCATTGGTCAGACGCACGGCCGAAAGATAGCAGAACTGGTTGAACAGCAGGCCAAAAGCGGTAAAGAGCAGCAGCTGCTTGCGATCAGCGGGCGTCGTCCAAAGCTTGACCAGGCGTGCGCGGTCGCGCGTGACAACCACAGCCATAAAGAGCAGGCCGGCGAGAATCTGTCGTATGCTCATAAGCCACAGCGTATCGACATGGTAGGTATCGAACAGGAAGCTCGCGCTGGTGCCCGAGAAGCCCCAAAACGAGCCGCCCACGAGCGTAGCCAACATGCCCACGATCATCTTGCGCGTCTGGGCATCGTTGAGGCGGTCGCGCCAGGCGCGACGGGTGCTGCGGCTGAGCTCGTCGGTGCCCTCGGGCACATCAATGTTCGATATATCGGTCATCGGCACCGAAGCCCCTGTGCCTTCGACCTGCTCGACACACTCTTTGCTCATTCCACTCCCCCGAAACAGCCTGGAAACAATTCGGCTTACCTTACCACGGCGAAGGCACCAGCCGGAGGCTTGTCCGCTTATCGGTAGGACAATTCCGCAGGCGTCTTTCCATAGCTCGATACCGCAATGGCCCTGCATTAGTCGACAGCCAAATCGCGGCAGCAGACTCTTTTGAAATGGATACGACAAAGCCCCCGAATTCCACAATGTAAGCGATTTTTAAAAATGTTCTTGCCACCGAGTTCAGGCTCCGTTATATTATCCCTTGCGCGCTTGCGCACCCTTGATCGGGCGTTTAGCTCAGGGGGAGAGCGCTTCCCTGACACGGAAGAGGTCAGAAGTTCAAATCTTCTAACGCCCACCAAATGTTCGCAGCTCAGAGGCTATGTTCTCTGAGCTGTTTTGTTTTATGTCGCCAAATCCGCTGGCAGCCCCAACCGTCATCGCAACGTAACATCAATTCACCTGACAAATGGCTGCCAAACAAATTCAATACCCCAACATCAACAATAGCCAGGCACAAAACTGCGCCGCAAGCTGCTCCAACCGCCCAACTGGCCAAAAGCCGACCATCTACTTGCCGATCTATCCATCGGCATAACCAATCAGTCCGCACCGCAACTTCTCAGCAAAACGCCGCGATGTCTGCGCCCTGCGGTATCCTTGAGCCACTTGCACCTGCAGCACCAAGGAGCCGCCATGCGCACCGAGCTCGATGTTCCCTTTTCGCACAAAGAAGAAGCCAAGGCGCTGGGCGCCAAATGGGACCGGACCAAGAAGATCTGGTATGTACCCAGCGGCGTCAACCCCGAGCCCTTTGCCGAGTGGCTGCCCGGTGTTGACCGATCCGACCCCTCTGCGCCGTATATATTTCTAGTACTGGGCAAGCGCGAGTGCTGGAAGTGTCACAAAGAGACCTCGGTCGCGGCCTTTGGCATTCCCTATCGAACCGATAACGACGAGAGCATCGCCATCGCACACGCGCCCAACGAAGCCGGGCACATTGTCATCGACACGGCCAACGCCAACGCACTCGCCATCGTGCCCGCTCTTGGCTGCGTGCCGGGCGAGATCCGCGACTACCTTCATAAGCGCTGCGGCTACAAGCCCGTAGGCGCGCGAGCCTCCAAAGCCCCGTCGCTCGGCAACACGTGCACCAGTTGCGACGCGTTGCAAGGCAGTCGCTATCTGCTCGAAGAGCCCTCGTCCCCGTTTGCCCTCACCGCCATCAACAAGCTGCCGGCACTGGAGTTTGTTCGCGTCGAAGTTGCCGGCGTCTTTGGCATCCCAGCCACGCGCACCGACTTTGACCAGGCGCTCTTTACCTGGGCACGCGACCATCACGCCGAGTTCCACAGGCAACTCGGTGAGGGGGTTTATTTGTAGAGACGGAGAGGCCTTCACAGCCAGCTCCTCCGCATCACCTATCCCTCGTCGCCGGCGTCGTACACGATATCGAGGCCACAAACAGAGCATTTCTCCGGATACACCGGCATATGAACGCCCGTGCGTTTCCTCACTTCGTCACTGAGTTTGTCGTGCGCATCGATGAACCGAATGTCGAGACACGGTATTTGCGAGCCGCAGCAAGGGCAGGCAACGACAAACGACCCGCAATCAACCTCTACGCTCGGAAACATATTGTTGTCGATAAGGGCACGCGGCAGTTTTCCGTACTTCCCCATCGCGACATCGCCTCGCCAGCTCATACACGCTCCCCTCTCGCTATACAAATCAGGAAGAGCATGCACCGACGGGCGTGCGCGAGATTGCATCGCCACGCGATCCGATCAAACGACACGATCGTCAAAGAATGCCAAAACCAAATACGCTAATACGGCAGAAGCCCCGCCTTTTCACGCTTCTTTTCCGAGCGATCGAACTCAATGCGATGGGCCTCAAGAAACACCGTATTGGGTCGCCACTGATGCTCATTCGGCTGCCTTAGCGTCGCACCCGCAAAGGAAACGTAGTCGGTCTTATCCAGCAGGTACGATCCACACAGCCGATATTCACCACAAACAGGCTCAAACGAAATCAGGTGAGCATCAAATAGGGAATGAAGGTCGCGCCGAAGCAGAATGCCGTTGCTGGCAACCTGCGATTTGGGTCCCGAGTAATTCTCGATATGCGCAGCCTCCAGAGCTTCGCTGACGCCGCAGTCCGACACCGCGCAACGGCCGTCATAGGCGGCAACGAGCTGCTTGCGGAACCATTGTTGCCCCAATCGCTCGCGCCTTAACGCATAGCGGACCTTTTCGTCGTCGGTCGCACCCTGTCCGGCAAACTCAATATCGACGGGCATGCGCTTCAGATAACTCATGTCGGGCGCAAAACGAGGGTCCGGCCCGCCTTTATGAACAGGACCGTGCAGAACAAACCATCCGTTTTCGGGCTCGAACCGCTCAACAAACGCAAGGCCGAGCACCTTATAGCCCACCTCGGTTGCAAATATGACTCCGACTGGAACGCCGCATTCCATGCAGTTGAGCATTTTACGGTTGTAATTCTGGTCTCGAAAACCAACGGTACCCGGCGCTTGAACCGAGTACTTAATGACCCACGTACCATCGTCCAAATAGAGCGGAGGCACATCGGTGTAGAAGCTCTTTTTAGAGTTATGGACCGAAAGCGCAAAGATCTTATTGGGATCTTGCTTCACCCGATCCTGGCCCGGCCAGAAGATCCCTGAATCCCGCGTTACGGGAAAGAAGTCCGAGCCAATTCTCAAACGATACTGATACTGAGGGCTATCTTCCTTGGTGTGGTGCGGAAGGCTGGTCCAAACGCTGCCGCGCTGCTCCTCACCCAGAAACCACTCCCATGCCTCAACGTATTCAGAAGGCACGAGACTGCAGGCACGGTCATAGCTTGGTCCATCCATCAACGGAACAGCAAGGTCAATGTCGTTCATCGCCAGCACCTACAACCATACGAACGCGAGTCATGCCCCTCAATAATATGACCGAGAGTCAATTATTACGAGATCTCATTCCGTGATCGGCACATCGTTGATGCTCTCGGTTTGCCGCTGGCGCGCTCGTACCCCGCTACCCCACTCCCCTGTATACTGATGTAACACGTGTTTCATCCGGGCTTGTTGGGCCGGATTGTTCATGGGAGGGTCTTATGGCTGCTTCGAATCCGCCTAAGGGGAGCGTTTCTTCTTCGTCCATCAAGCCGGTTACGCGCAAGGCCGTTCGTTGCCAGCGCGAGGTCGCTTGGCTTGTCACGCAGGCGGCGGGCAGGCTCGTGGCGACCACTCAGGACGTCAACGCGCCTACGCCGAGCTTTGTGCTGGCAGCGGCGCTGGATTTCGTGCGCCAATTGGAGCTTGCCGAACAGGATGCCGGTGGCCACCTCGACTACCAGAATGTTATGGCGCCCGACCTGCAAACGTTCTGCCACATGGCCAAGTTGCCCGCCGCACCCAATGCGCTTTCAGACGCAGGCTACATGTTTACGCTTTCGGGCGCGGACCTTATCCGTGACATCTATGCATACTGCAGCGAGCTCGCCGAGCGCCACGTCTTTGACGCGGCAGAAGTCAAACCGGGATATGTCATCAAGCTGGTTCTTAGGCTGTTCTTGATGGACGGGTTCGGGGCCATGCCAGCGTAAGCCGAGTCTTTAGCATCACCGTCGACTGAGCAACAACCGCTTTACCTTAGTGGGCGCCAATTGAGGGTCGATTATTGGGTCGCCTCGTCCACTAGCGCATTTATTCCACGCGCTCTGACAGTCGATACTTGCGGTTGCGGCTCGTCGCCGGCGCCGTGGGCTCAAGCTCGCCTTGAGCAATGAGCGCGTTGACGCGCGACCTTACCTGGGAAATTGTAAGCCCCGTACGTTCTGCCAGCTCACGCGTCCCCAGCTCGCCGTAGTGTTTGAGTGCCGTCACAATTAAGCCCCCGCCATGATCGACCGGCTCGATCTTTGAACGGTAAAGTACGACCTTGAACCGATCGAACCCCGGGCAGAACAGGGGCTCGGCCAGACCATGCGCGCGCATGGCATCGATCATCATCGGGATGCCCGAGCCATTGCCCTCAGCCGGCGAACCTGCGCCATCCGGCAGCGGGACAATCGACATGAGCTTCACAAGCGTCGCGTTACGGCATCGGGAGCTGCCGTCAAACAGGTTCTCGCGAGTCTTTCCTCCGTATAGGCCGCCGGGGTTCGTCACTTCGATACGGTCATCAAAGACGTCAACAGCGATCGACTGCCCACAGAACCGGTCTCCGTATTCTCGGTGGATTACGGCGTTGGCAATTGCCTCGCGCAGGACCTCCTCGGGAATCTCCAGCGAGTCGACACGCGAGACGCCTTTGATCATCGAGGTTCGTCGCAAATTCTTGGCGACCGCCGCGACGGCATCCGAGATCATTTCGCCCAACGTTCCCTCGCAGATCGTACGGTCCATGAACCTCAACGACCCCGCCGCGCCCTTCTGCGTTCCGGCATAGACCGCCACATCGATAAAGAGCTTGGGATAAAACTGCTGAGGATAGGCACCCGCGGCCAGGAGCCCGGCCTTAGTAACATTGCCCTGGGAGTCGAGGAAATTCAGGCGCTCCAGCTTCGTTTTCTTGTCCGGCGCGCCGCGCATTGCACGGGGTGTCAGCGAGAAAGCACGCTCTATCGTGCGGTCGACCAGGGCCTCGTCAAGATCGCCTGCGACCGCGCCGGGTACTGCATCGCGATCACTGGGGCTCGTCCGTTCATACGATGACAAGGACAGGACCTCAGTCGACGAAAGCGGGACATCTTTGTCATCGATGCGTTTGTAGCTGCCGCCTTGAGCGCCCCGCTCTATGACATAACAAGGCTTGCTCGACGGGTCGAGCTCCTCAATCGTGATGACCAGAACCACGGTGCCCTGGAGCTCCACGCGTTCAATGGTGTATTTGGGCGGATTGGCCAGTTTTCCGCGACCGCCGGCATCACCCATGCCCGCTACGAATTGGTTGAGCACCTTCTCGGTCTCAAAGTTCTCAACCGGGACAAAGCCCGCGCGCTCGCTCACTCCGAGTACGATGATGCCACCGGCGGTATTCGCGAATGCGCTTACCGTTTCCCATACGTCGCGGGAAAGCGTCGTGGCGCTCTCCTTGACCTCGACGTTAAGATCGTCCGAGCCCATGCGCCTTAAAGACTCGAGCAGACCGGTCAGCTCGTTTTCGTTCATCTGCACGTCCTTTCGCTCGGTCCGGCGGAGAATGCCGCGAATAGATTTCCTTCGTCTCTCAGTTATCTCTCGTAATTATCTCTTGTCTCTCTGTTATCTCTCGTATTAGAGATGAGTGAAAGATGAGAGATAAGATATCTGCCATCTGTTTCATTTAAACATGTTTTTGCTGGTAGAACAATCGGTATTGAGACAATGCCGTGATTTCTTGTCTCTTTGCTGCTCAGTTATCTCTCGTAATTATCTCTCGTCTTTGTGCCATCTCTCGTATTAGTGACAAATGAGAGATGAGAGATACGTGAGTGACGGACGAGCGTGGATTTTTGGACGGTCGGAAAATCCCTCAAACAAAAAACGGGGCCGGCCTTACGCCGAGCCCCGTTTTCAAACGGTCAGTTAGTTATCCAACGCGCGAGCATAGCAGTCAACATTACGCCGCCGCGAACACTCCCAAGCCCGTTCCGATGATGCAGATCGCGAAGATGCCAATAATAATCCAAATGGTCTTGACACCCTTTTTGTACAGGGCAACGCAAGCGAACGTTGCCAGCAGGGGCAGAAGGCCAGGGAAGATCGAATCGAACAGATCCTGCAGGACAATCTCCGAACCACCCACATCAAAGGTCAAAGCAGTGGACAGCGAAACCTGCGCCGCAATCATGGCGCCGATAACGGTCATTCCGAGGACACCGGCAGCATGCGTCATGCGAGACATAAGGTTGTTCTCTTCGGACTGCTGCAGGAACTTGGTTCCCAGGTCGTATCCCAGATGGGCGGCGACGATACGCGTTGCAAAGTTAATCACGGAGTAGATGAGCGCGTACACGATGGGGCCGAGCGGGTTGCCCGTCGAAGCGATGCCAATACCAATGCCGGCGGCGACCACGCGGAACGTACCCCAGTAGAACGAATCGCCAATGCCGGAAAGCGGTCCCATGAGGCCGACCTTCATGGCGTTAATCGAGGACGTGTCGAAGTTCTTATCGGCAGCCGCCTGCTCTTCCATCGAAACCGTAAGGCCGGCTACAAACGGAAGCACATGAGGCGTGATGTTAAAGAACTCGGTATGGCGATCAAGCGCCGCATAGTAATCGTCGTCGTTGGGATAGATCTTTCGCAGGGGCTTCTGAATGGTGTACATGAAGCCCATTGCCATCATCTTGTCGTACGACTGCGAGCACTGGCTCGTAAACTGGCGAAGGAACATGCTCCGATACATATCGGGAGTCATAATCGCGTCCTTCTTGGCCTCTTTGAGATCGGTGTTCTGGGTAGCCATTAGAAGTCCTCCTCTTCATCCTCGGCAACCGTCTGCGGACCGGACGAGCCCTCGCGGAAGGCCAGGAGCAGTGCGACGCAAATGGCAGCTGCGGCGACGCCGATAACGTCCATCTTGAGGTAGATGACCATAATGAATCCCAGGAACAGCCAAGGAAGCAGCTTGTTATCGCCCATGGTCCTAATAAGAAGTGCGAAGCCGATGCAGACCATGACGCCGGACGCAACGTTGAGGCCGTCCATCACAAACTGCGGAATAGCGTTAAGCGCATTGTTGATGAGGTCGGCACCAAAGAACAGCGAGCAAAACACCAGCAGTGCAGACGGAATGCCAATCGACAGCGGCACGATGGTCAGATGGTACAGATTCGCCTTGGCAAGATCACGATTTGCCAGAGCGGTCTCGATCTTCTTGCAGGCAAAGGCACCCGGAACGGCGTAGCAGAAGTTGCGCCACACCTGAAGGAAGACGGAGACGGGAAGGGCGAGTGCGACGGCAGTTGCCGTGCCCGTACCCGTAATGACGGCAAACGCGCAGCCAAGCACGCCGGAAGCATAGACCTCGGGAGGAACCGCCGCACCGACCATGATAGCGCCCATGAACATGGACTCCAAAGCAGCGCCGACGATAACGCCCTGCTGGACATCGCCAAGGATCAAGCCAACGAACAGGCTCGTAAACAGCGGACGACCAAGCATCGTAATGCCAAATAATTGCTCGTCCATGGACGCAATAAATGCGACCAGTGCAACTAGAAGATACTGGACAACCATTTCGATCAACCCCAGAAACAGGTCTGCAGGCGAGGCATTCTGCGCAGCTCGCCTGCAGACAACCGCAGCAATTTGAGAGGATTAGTAGTTCATCTGGTGATAGTAACGACGCGTGGTGAGCGGGTGGTTACGGACGTGCTCGAGATGGCAGCTCAGACGCTCGGTGATGGTGTAGGTGACCATCGGGGAGACGATCTTGCGGAACTCGGGGTCGCTGAACGGCAGCTCGACCTCGGCGGTGTCGAACTTGTTCACGCGGACATGGACGCCCTTCTCGTCGGCGAGCATGTGAGTGAAGTTGTCCACGCGGTCCATGAGCTTACGGGTGTCGTCCTCGCCGTAGAGCATGATGAGGCTCGTGCCCTCCTCGCACAGTTCGATGGTGCCGTGGAAGAACTCGGCGGCGTGGATAGACTTGGTCTTGATCCACTGCATCTCCTCGAGAATGCACATAGCGTAGTCGTAGGCCTCACCCCAGAGCATGCCGGAACCAATCACCATGTGGTAGTCGGTGTCCTTGAAGTCCTCAGCCATGGCGGCGCAGCGCTCGTCCTGAGCGTCCTTGGCCTTGATGAGGTACGGAGCGATCTTGCCGAACTCCTCCATGAAGGTGTCGTACTTGGGGAAGGCGCCGGCGTTCTTGAGGAAGCGGGCGACCAGCGTAATCTGGTAGGTGTAGATGGCCTCGCACAGGACGTCGTCCTCGGCGAAGCTGAAGAACTTGTAATCGGCGTACTCAGTGGCCGGGGTGTTGTCGTTGGAGACATACATCAGCGTGCGGGCGCCCTGCTCCTGGCAGAACTTGGCAGCCTCGATGATCTCGGGGGTGGTGCCGGTGCGGGTGGAGAAGACGCAGACCGAGTCCTTGTTGAAGGTCTTGGGCGGGCAGGCGAGGAACTCAGCGGCAATCTCGCAGTGGACGTCGACGTCGGCCGTGGTGGTCTCGACCCAATACTTCATCGGGAGCGTGTGGGCCCAGGTGCCGCCGCAGCCGATGAAGAAGATGTTGGAATAACCCTGCTCGCAGACCTTGTCCACGGCAGCCTCAATCTGAGGACGGAGAGCGAGGGCATCGCTCACAACCTTCTCGTAACGAGGCTCATCGAAATTGAACATCCCTTACTCCTAACTCACTTGGATGAACCCTTCATTCATCCCATGACGTTATAATACTTTATATAACTAACTATGCAAGAACTATTTCAGATTTTTTTGATTTTTCTTTAATAAAAAGCCCGCCGATCAAATGATCGACGGGCTTAAGAAAGGAGGACCTGGTTAATAAATGCCAGACAATGGCATGTTTCCAGCTAAAAAACGTCCTTGGCAAACACCTTTGAGTCATTGGGGACCTGACGGATTTCGATAACCACGCCATCGTTCACAAGCTCTTGGATATGCTCGGCATCGGTTTCGGTCGCAAAGATCGCGGGGGTCGGATGAAGCGTGGTCTCGGGAGACTTTCGAGTTCCGCCCAAATTGATCTCCTTGATGTCTTTGCAACCCTTAGCAAGGCGATAGGCATCCTCGATCGTCTCGACAATGATAAACAGCGAATACTTGTCGGTAACGCCGCTGTTGAGCGCCTCGATAGCAGCGTCAACATCCTTGATGACGAGTTTAACGCCGCTGGGGCGGGCGAGCCTCAAAGCGGCTTTTCTCATATCGTCTTTTGCCACGGCGTCGCTGGCACACAGGATGCAATCGACATCCAGCGCATGTGTCCAAGACATGGCGACCTGGCCGTGAATCAATCGGTAATCGACCCTCGTAAGCTTAATCATCAAAAACATCTCCACACGTAATAAAGGTAATGACAGGGTTGAATTATTCGTTGAAGCTTGAGCTAGAACTCTTCTTCTTCGACATCGGCGAGCATATCCGCCGCCTCACAAAGCTGAATAAATGAACGCGACCCCTCGACCGCGGCTTTGGCCTTGTCCGCATCCAGGGAGTCCAGCTGTGTAACCATTTCCACCAGCAGCGGCAAGTTCATTCCGGTGATCAACGTAAACGATCCGGTGGCCTGCCTCTGGATGAATTCGTTGTTTACAGAGCCGCCAAAGATGTCAGTCACGACAAACCAAGAGTCGGCAGGGTCCCTCGTCTCCATCCATGCATCAATCAACGCCGCGACGTCCCTTGAATCGTCATCGATATAGGCGCACAGGCACTCGATTCGGTCGTTAGTGCCCATCAGAATCTCCAGAGAGCTTTTCATGCCTTGGGCGAGATAACCATGACTCGCTAGCAATATCTTATTCATAGTTCTCCAATACCAATAGGACGTACTATATTGTCATAACAAAGTATATTAGCAATCTGCCCTACGTGGTGTGTCTATTTTCCAAATCCGCGAACGGTAGCAATTGGTCGGTAAATCGCCCAATCTATCTCTAATTTACAAATAGAACTTCAGTCGCTCGGTGCAGTACACCTGACGGGAGATGAAAAGCGGCTCGCCGCTTGGAGCATAACGTCTATCGATAAACAGAAGCAGCGGAGACTCCAGCTCCACGTTAAGGTATGCCGCCTCGAGCTCGCTCGCATAGCAGACCTCGAGTGTACGCGTGTTGGGGCCCATCTTGATCCTCTGGCGATCGAGTACCGCCATCAGCGAATCCTCGAGGGACTCATGCTCCAAAAAAGAAAGCACAGCGGAATAGCTATTGGTTTCCAGCATCGTGGGCTTGTCATCCACAAGGCGCAGACGACGACTACGCAATACCTTTTGGGTATCGTCTACGCCCAGGAACTTCGCGTCTCGCAGGCTTGGGAAGTCCCAGCCCATTGCGAGAACCCTGGTAGACGCCTGTTTTCCCGCAAGCTGGCACGAATGGGTAAAGCTCTCACGGTCGTCCGCGGCATACATCTGTGTGTCCGACGAAACGAACGTGCCCTTGCCGCGGGCCCTCTCAACAAGCCCAGCATCTTCCATTTCTTTAATTGCGGAGCGAACCGTTATTCGGCTCACGCCAAATTGCTCGATGAGCTCCGCCTCGGTCGGAAGCTTATCTCCCGGGCGGTACGTGCCGTTGGCGATCGAATCAGAAAGCGCACGAACAATCTGTTTGTACAGGGGGATAACGCTATTTGCTTCAACCATATCAACCATACCTTTGCAAGGAATCAGCAGCTTATAGCTAGGTGACTTATATTGTATTAGAACTTTTTAGGAGTCCATATATTTCCTAAATGATTCGGTAAACGGGGTGTTATTTCACTTTAGTGGGGTGCAGCGGCTACCCGCGGCATTCGTTATCAACCTAGCTAGGCTAGTCCACCCACATCGTCTCCAGTTCGCCGCAGAGCCGCGGCCCCATATGGGTATACTCTCGAGGATTCGACTCGATTCGCCCCCGCTGGGGCGTCAAAGGAGACTGCATATGCCCACCACCTCAACCGATCCGCGCGCCGCTGCTGCCGCGCTGCTGGTACCCGGTACCATCTGCCACGGTTTTGCCGTCGAGCGTTGCGAGACCGTGCCCGAGCTCGACTCGGACGCCTACGTGCTGCGCCACACCGCCTCGGGCACTCGCCTGCTGTACCTGGCGTGCGACG
>CAJLUE010000010.1 GCA_905209765.1 uncultured Collinsella sp.
ATATCCAGCAGAACCTTGCCGGCAAGATCGTGGTCTTTGCCCTGGGCACCAACGGTTTGGTAACGGACGCCCAGGTCGACGCGATCATGGCCGACGCCGGCGAGCAGCGCATTGTCGTGTTTGTAAACACGCGTAGCCCGCAGCCGTGGGTCGGGTCCACGAACCAGGCCATCGCCAACGCCGCAACGCGCTACAAGAATGTACGCGTTATCGACTGGTACGGGTACAGCGCCAACCGCAACGACCTGTTTGACGGCGACGGCACGCACCTGTCGGCCACCGGCGTGGCCGAGTACCTCAATCTCATCCACGATGCGGTCAAGAAAGACCTGCCCGTGCACCCCGAGGACCACGTCAACGATCCGCAACCGGCAGCCGTCAAGTCCGCCGGCGACGCACTCGTCAATGCCCTCGCCTACAAGCCACACAAGCTCGGTGACGACAAGTAACGCGCAGCCAAATCTGCTTACACCCGCAGCAAACAACCCAAAATCGCTCTTTTCGAGCCGACTCCGAGAGGCCGTGGGCAAAAAAACAGGCCGCAGCCCATGGCGGCGACCTGTTTAGAGTCCAAAAGAATCGCTACGCGCTGTAGCCCATCGCCTGCAGCACAAACATGACGACCGTCAGCACCGTAATCACACCGATAGTCGCCCACGTGAGCACATTCCACACGCGGCCGTTGCGGTTGGCGCCCATAATGTGTCGATCAGCGGCAATAAGCACCTGGAACACCAAAACCACGGGCAACAGCACGCCGTTGATGACCTGCGAGGTCATCATAATCTGGAACAGGTCGACGCCGGGCATGAGCACCAGCACGGCAGAGATGCCAATGATGGCCGTAATGATGCCGCGGTAGACCGGGGCCTCGTCCCAGCTGCGATCGGCACCGCGCTCCCAGCCAAATGCCTCGCAGATAGCACTGGACGTAACGCCCGGCAGCACACAGGCAGCCAAGAAGCTCGCCGCGACCAGGCCCGAGGCAAACAGCACCGTGGACCACTGGCCCGCGATGGGCTCCAACGCGCGGGCGGCGTCGGCAGCATCGCTGATCTGAATACCCGCGGGGAACAGTACCGTACCGGTCGTGATGATAATAAAGCCAGCAATGACATCGGCGGCGATCGAGCCGCTCACGGTGTCGATACGCTGCAGCACGATATCGTCCTCGCCCGCATTCTTATCGACCACGTTGTTCTGTGCCAAGAAAATCATCCACGGCGCGATGGTGGTACCGATCGTTGCGACCACAAGCGACACGTAGCTGGGGTCATTTTGGATGTTGGGCACAGCCAGGTCGACCGCCACCTCGCCCCAGCTGGGACCAGCCATAAATGCAGCGACAATGTAGGTCACAAACACGCAGCTCACCAGCAGCAGAATCTTCTCGATGCGCTGGAAGCTACCCGACATGGTAAGCATCCAAACCAGCAGCGCCACGAGCGGCACCGAAATGCTCGCCGGCACGCCAAAGAGGGCAAGGCCGCTCGCGATACCCGCAAACTCCGAGATGGTAACGGCCGTGTTGGCGATCAGCAGCGCTGCCATGGCCAGCACGCTCCTGCGCACGCCAAAGCGCTCGCGGATGAGCGAGGCCAAGCCCTTGCCTGTGACGCAGCCACAACGCGCCGCAGTCTCCTGCGTCACGATAAGCAGCACGGTCATGACAGGAAGCATCCACAGCATCTTATAGCCATAGCTGGCACCGGCGCTGGAATACGTGGCGATGCCACCGGCGTCATTGCCCGAAAGCGCCGCCAGAAGGCCAGGGCCCATGGCGCCAAAGATGGCCGCGATGGTCAGCTTTTGCTTGGCGCTCGCCTTTTGCTTCGTGTTTTGCACGCGACCACCTACCCCATGACCGACATGGTGAGCAGCACTGCGGCGATGCAGTACGCCACGCATGAGATCATGACGGCAATGACGTTCATGGCGGTACCCGACGTATTGAGATCGTGCTCGTCACGCCAGAACAGCACCATCAGGTAAATCACGGCGCTCATGTTGCCAATCAGACAAACGATGGCCGCAATGTTAAAGCAGCCGGTAAAGAGCTGCTCTTCAAACATGGGCGCGTCGAGGAATGCGGCGGTGCGCACCAGCTGGGCGCACAGGTAGGTCACGAGCGACAGGATCAGGCCCATGCCCGTGCTCTGGAAGAAGAACCCCAAATACGGCTTGGGCTCATCGTCATGGCCGTCGTACTCCAGGAAGTAGTTCTTGACGAACGACACCATACGCGAGGCCGCCAGCAACACGAGCGGCATGGCGCACATGGGGAACACCACCAGATGCGCGGAGCCCAGCGCTGTCCCCAGCACTGTTGCCATGATGCACGAGGCAATACCCCACACGACAACCCAGTACTGGCGATGCACAAACCAGCTGAGCACATTCGTCGAGTCGTCGGACGCGCTATCGCCCGAGCCGACGCCTGCGATCTGCAGGTCCTCCTGGTGCTCCTCGGCGATAACGTCCATGGCGTCGTCAAAGGTCACGATACCCAAGATGTGACGGTTCTCGTCGCAAACGGGGATGGCAACCAGGTCGTACTTGGTCATCTCGTCCGTTACGTCTTCCTGGTCATCGTCGGGCGACACATAAACCAGGTCGCGATAGGCCAGCTGACCCAGCGTGGCGTCGCGGTCGGCGACGATCAGCGTGCGCAGCGAAAGCACGCCGGTGAGCATGCCGCTCGGGTCCTCGGTATAGACGTAGTAGACGCTCTCGAAGTCCTCGTCGAGCTTGCGGATCGCCTCGATGGCGTCAGCGACCGTCGCCGTGGCAGGCAGGGAGACAAACTCCGAGGTCATGATGCGGCCGGCGGTGTTGTCCTCATAGCCCAGCAGGTTACGAATCGCCTTCTCCTCCTGAACGCCCATCAGGCGCAGAAGCTTCTCGGCCTTCTCGTAATCGAGCTCGTCGATCAGGTCGGCGGCGTCGTCCGGATCCATCATGGCCAGCATCGACGATGCGTCCGTATCGGACAGGCCCTCAAGCATCTCGGTCATAAGCTCGTCGTCATCGAACTCCGAGATGGCCTCGGCGGCCTGGGCAGTGTCGAGCTGCGCGAACACCTGCGCACGCAGGCGCGGGTCGAGCTGCTCGATAATGTCGGCAATGTCAGCAGGATGCAGCTCGCCAAGCGTCTTGTGCGACACCGAAAGCTGGATGTTCTTAGTCGAACGGTCGAGCAGGTCCATGTAGGACCAGGCGATGATGTCCTCGCCGAGCGGTTTGCCCAGGTGCTTCATAAAGCTCTCGACGACATGCTCGAGTGCGGGGCTGATCGCGCGCAGCAGACCGCGGGCACCAACTTCGGCACCCAGCAGGCGCAGCTGATTTTCGCCCGACATGGAAAACTTGATGTCGTTTACGCGCACGACCTTCATACCCTGCGTGTCGACAATCTGTTTGTTGAGCACGTCGCGGGCGAGCAAGAGTTCGGTCGGTTGCAGGTACGAAAAACGGATTTCGGTGGCCGGCGACTTAAGGTGTACGCCCGTCTCGTCGATACGGTCGACCCATTTGCGCCAGCTGATCATAAACGGCGTCTTGCCGGGTCCTCGGAACGCGAGCGACGTCACGTGTGGAAAAACTTCGCCGGTAGCAATGCCAAAATCGTTCACAACGCCGAGCTTTTCGCCATCGACGTCCAAGACCGGCAGTTTGAGCATCTCACTCAGATAATTCACTGGTGCTCCCCATCATTATCCCTTCGGACTGCGGCCATGCCGGCACGCCGTCCGTGGACTTTTAGATATGTATACGCATGCGCGGGCGGCACGCCGCTCGGCGCTCACACCCCGTGCATGCGCAAGAAGCACCTGCAAGGGGTCATCGACTGTATGGTCGAGGTTTGGATTTCACCTGCAACCTTTCTCTTGACCCTTGTTATCCGCAGTAACTATAGCATCAGCATCGCGCCGTGGCGCCAAATTTATGCTCCAAACATCGCAGGCATACCAAACGCTGACGCATCCGTGACATAGTCATTGGGGACATTCTTAAACGACTAGTCTGTGGTGTCGTCATTTTCGGCGAGCTGGGGGAACACGGCGTTTTTGGGCATGGTGACCTTCGTCAGCGAGGTGAGCTTTTTTCTCAGCGATGTATCCGTCTTGACCAGATCGCTCAATGTCACGATTTTGTAGCCGTCGGCAATAAGCCCGTCGATAATCTGCGGCAGCGCCTCAAGCGTCTGCTCGGCACATTCATCGTTATCGGTCAGCAGCACAATGTTGCCCGGCGTCACCGAATCGAGCACCGTCGAGACCTGCTCGTCGGCACCGTTGAGCAGCCAGTCGCCCGAATCGATATTCCACGAGACCACGGCAGACACCAAGTCCATCGCATCAATCCAGTTTTGCTCGTCAAAGGCTGCGTAGGGAGCACGCAAAAGCATCGTCGACGTTCCGGTCGCGGACTTGATCGCCTCAGTGCCCTTCGAAACCTGCTCGCGCACCGCATCGCGGTCCTGGCCCTTGAGCGATTCGTCTCGGTAACTGTTGGAGCCGACCTCGCAGCCAGCATCGACAATCGCCTTGGCCGTGGCGGGCGAGGCCTCGGCCGCATCGCCCGACAGAAAGAACGTTGCGGTGACGCCCTTTTCCTTGAGCACCTGCAAGATCTGCTTGGTCGCTCCGCTCGGGCCCTCATCAAACGTCAGCGCTACGTACTTTTCGTTGCCCTTGGGCGCCACGCTCGCGCACTCGACCACGCAATCGGTGGCGGGCACGACCTCGCCGCGATCCTGCGTCTTACCCGATTGCTCGCCGACCCACACCTCAGAGCGACCCTGGATACCCCACGTCTTGACGTACTCGATGGCACCCGTGCCCTCGACCTTGAGCTTGGGCTCGATAACCGTCGCCTGGACCTCGTGCTTCTCATACGTGTCGCGGCCGTCCTTGACCGTCACCTTCTCGCCGCCCGTAAGCTCGCGGCTTTTCCACTTGCCCTGTTTTATGCGCTTGCCGTCCACCTTTACCGACAGCTTTTCGCCGCCATGGCGGGTCAGCACGCTGTCGTCAACGGCCAGCAGATCCCCGGCGTCGTAGGTATCGGTCAGATCCTGGTCGTCGATGAGATTTTGCAGCGTAGAGCCGACGCGCACTGCAGTCTCCTGGCCGTTGAGGACGACATCCACGCTGCGGTTGACGTAGCCCACAACGGCGGCGACAAACAGCACGAGCGCGCAGCCCACGGCGATGAGCGCATAGGGCAGGCGAGACGGACGACGGGGCGTGCGGCCGTTGCCGATGCGAGCGCTTCGGTCGCTAAAGCCGCGGCTATGGTTGAGATACATCGCGCCGGGCTTACGGTGACGCTTGCGCTGACCGCTGGGCAACTGCCCCAGATCGCGGCGCGCCGTCGGACGCGCGCCCGGGCGTCCGTGTGAATATGATCCGTTTTGGCGCATGTGCCCTCCCCCATAAACGCAGCAAGCCGGAGCAACAGGTCTCCGGCTTGCCTCCCATCATTTGGAACGTCGCTATTTACTAGCTTTTGACGAGCCCCCGCTCGCCTTTTGATATTCGTCCTTAAAGGCCTTGAACATACCGCGCGTCTTGCCGAGCTGCTTGCCCAGTGCGCGGCTGCCTTTGTCCACGGCGACCGAACCCTTGTCATCGAGCACCTTGGCGCCCTTCTTGACCTTATCGCCCACCACGACGCTTGCCTCGGCAGCCTTTGCAGCGACGCCGCCCGAATACCCGATTGACTTGACCTCGTCCGAAACGATCATCGCGCCGTCTGCATAACCGCGCAGCATCGTCGGCGGCATCTGCGTGTCGCCCACCAGCACACTCGAGGCGGTGCCGGCGGTCACATAGAACGACTGCACAATACCCGAACGCGGCTTGAACTCCACATCCGAGCAATAGCCCACGACATCGCCCGACTCCGTGCGCACGTCCATGCCAACCCAGATAATGCAATCGTCCAGGTTGATGTCGAGGCGCTTGGCCGCAGCGGCATCGTAGGTGCCCTTGACGTCATCAACCGCGATGGCGCCCTCGTAGACGCCAATGGCATCGAGCGCCACAAATCGGTCGGGGCGCTCGATCATGCCCGCGATATCGGACTGGCGAACCATAAAGCCCACCACACGCGTACCGCCCGGGGTAAAGACCGGAAAGTGAATCTTGCCGAGCTTTTTAGGGCTGCGCGGCGTGCCGTCCTTTTTGGTGCGCTTATCCTCGGTAGGCTTGCGATAGATCTTGGCGCCGACAAAATCCCCGGCGCGCATTATGCCTCGGTCGAAGGCTCCGCGGCCTCGGCGTCGGCCTCGGCGGCGTTCTCGACCACGACATCGGCGGCGGGCGTCACGTTACCGCCCGAGATGGCGTCGTTGAGTTGCTCGCGCAGCTGGTCCATGCGCTCGCGGGCAAGGTCGACCTTGGCACGCAGGTCATCGGTCTTGGCGTCGACCATCGGGCCAAAATCGTTGACCGCGGCGCGGGCCTCCTCGGCACCGTGCTCGTAGGTGTCGCGCATGTTATCCCAGGCGTCGTTGGCGATATCGGCAGCCATGGCGCGGGTCTCGGCGCCCGAGCGCGGAGCCAGGGCGACGCCGATGATGGCGCCGGCGGCAGCACCGAAGAGCGCACCCGAGATAAAGTTGAAAGTCTTACCCATGTTCATTCCTCTCCTGCGGGCACCTCGGCGCCCACCGTTTGAATGCTGTCCATTATACCCGCAGCACAGCGCTTGCCGTCTTGCTCATCTGCGTACGGTAAAGGCGCAGGTACATGATGGTGATAAGCGGGTGAGCCTACTCCTGCGGCATGGCAGGCATGGCCACCGTGGCGGCCGGGTCCTCGCCGGCGCCGTCAACGAGCGGCAGCGTTCCCTCGTGCGCGGGAGCAACCGGAACCGTCGCCGCGCCACCGTAGACGGCAGCGGGGGCCTCGTGGCTTTCGGCGGTCGCGCCCTCGGTATCGATTGCCTCCTGAGGCTCGTCGTCAAAGCTCGGGACGCCCTGGGGCTCCGCGGACTCGGGCTCGACGGTCTCCTCGGCAGGTGCCTCGTCGGCAGCCTCGGCAGGCGCCTCGCCCTCGGTCACGTCCCCGGCCTCGCCCTCGGCGTTCGCGGCGGCGACGGCCTCGTGCGGGTCCTTGCCCTCGGCCTCGGCGCGCATGCCCAGCACCAGGTTGCGCAATCCCGCAACCGTACCGTCCACATCGGGAGCGGGCTGGTCGGCATGCAGATAGGCCCAATCCATCATAAAGGTCGCCGAAGACAGCGCGCCGATGGCCAGCGCGTCGTCGGGACACGAAAGCTCGACCTCAAAGACGCGCTCATCGTGCTCGCTTACGCGGGTGCGGCCGCACGAAATGCTGCCGGCAAGACCGGTCTCGTTCATGAGCTCGACCGTCACGTGCTCCAGCAGGTGGCAAAGCTCGGTCTGACCCATGCAGTCCTGGAACTCACGACCGGAATCGCCCAGGCACAGGTGCTTGGCAATCGCGGGCACCAGGTAGTACACGCGCGCCGTGGCCTCGATGTCCTCCGAGGTCATGAGCGGCATGCCGGGGTTCACCAGCACATGCGCGCAGATCTTGTCCTCGCTGACGGTGACCTTAAGGATGTTGAACAGGCCTGCCATAACTCTCCCCTACTCTTCCTTGCCCTACTCGTCGCCGTCGTGCGGATCCACAGAACCCGCGTCCGACGCCGCCGGCTTATCTGCCGAGGACTCGGAATCCTTCTTATCGGTTTCGGCCGGAGCGATCACGCGAATGAGCGAGATGCGCTGGCCACGCATCGACTGCACCTTAAACTTGTACCCCGCAACCTCAAACACCTCTCCGATGTCGGGCACCGAGTCGCAAAGCTCCAAAATCCAGCCGGCGATGGTCTCATAATCATCGCTTTCCTCGAGCGGCCAACCAAGCTCAATCGCGTCATCGCACGAAAAACGCCCATCGACGAGCCACTCGCGGCGCGAAAGGCGCGTGAGGTACTTGTTGTCGGGATCGAACTCGTCCTCGATCTCGCCCACGATCTCCTCGACGATGTCCTCGATGGTGATGATGCCGGCCGTGCCGCCGTACTCGTCCACGACCACCACGATCTGGTCGTGCGAGGTCTGCATCTCGGACAGCAGCGGCAAGATGTCCTTGGTGTCGGGCACAAAGGTGGCGTCGCGCAAAAAGTCGGCGATGGGCTGGTCGCCCTTGCCGTCGAGCGAGGGTTGGATCAGGTCCTTGATGTGCGCGATGCCGGCGACGTTGTCGGGATCCTCGTGATAGACGGGGATGCGGCTAAAGCCGGTCTGGCGCATGGCGGACAGCACGCCGGCGACCGTCTCGTCGTCCTCGCACATGGTGGTGTCCACGCGCGGTACCATAACCTCGCGGGCAACGGTGTCGCCCAGGTCGAAGATCTCGTGGATCATGCGCTTTTCCTCGTCGAGCAGATCATCCTGCTCCGAGACCATGTACTTGATCTCCTCCTCCGAGACGTTCTGGCGGTCGTCGGCGCTCTTGATGCGCAGGATGCGGGCCAGGCCATCGGAGCAGGCGCCGGTCAGCCACACGAGCGGGTGGGCGATCTTTTGGAAAAACGACAGCGGGCCCACGACCTGCTTGGATACGCCCTCGGCGTTGGCCAGTCCAATGCGCTTGGGAACCAGCTCGCCGATCACGATAGACACGAAGGCGACCGCGACGGTGATGATGACCGGCGCCAGGCCACGCGCGATGGCGGAGAGCGGCGCGATGCCAAAGCTCGTGAGCCATGTGGCAAGCGGGTCGGACAGGCTCGTCGAGGCGACGGCGGATGAGGCAAAGCCCACGAGTGTGATGGCAACCTGGATGGTAGCCAACAGCTGATCGGAGTCGGCGACGAGCTGGATGGCGCGCTCGGCGCGCTTGTCGCCTTCCTCGGCATCGTGCTCCAGCACGGCGCGCTTAGCCGTGGTGAGCGCCATCTCGGACATAGAGAAGTAGCCGTTGATGAGGGTCAAAACGAGGGTGGTGATAAGGGAGATGGTTATGTCCATCGGGAGTTTCTCGAACCTCCAAGATTCGGGACGTCGATTAAAACGTTGGTGGCGGATACGGCAATTGCACTGGCGACCGAGCGGGGGCACGGGCGCTGGCGTGGTCGCTAGATTACGAAGAGGATCACCGCCATGAACTGGAAGATGCTGCCGGCGAGTACCCACAGGTGAAACACGCTGTGCAGATAGCGCACGTTTTTGGCGATGTAGAACGGCACGCCCGCGGTGTAGCACACGCCGCCGACGGCGAGCAGGGCAAGTGCCACGGGGTTGAGCAGCGACACGAGCTCGGGCAGCTTAAAGACAACGAGCCAGCCCATCAGCAGGTAGACCAAGCCACTTACCCAGTGCGGCTGACGCTCGCGCAAAAAACACTCGAGTGCGATGCCGATAATGGCGATGGCCCACACGGCAAAGAACAGCGCAGGGCCGCCGTCGTTTGCGAGCGTGATGAGGCAAAACGGCGTATAGCTGCCGGCTATGAGCAGGTAGATGCAGCTGTGGTCGATAATGCGGAACACGCGCTTGGCGCCCGCGGGCTGAATCGCATGGTAGAGCGTGGAGGCAAGGTATTCGAGGATAATGCTGACACCGTAGACAATCGCCGCGGCCATGTGGGCCGGGCCTCCGCCGCGCAGGGCAGCGAATACGATCAGGAGCACCAGGCCCGCGATACCCAGCAGGCAGCCGACACCATGGGTGACGGAGTTCATGATCTCCTCGCCCACCGTGTAGTGTGGAACGGCCGCGGTCTTGGGTCGCGGCTTAGAACTGTCGCTCGAATCGGACATGCCGGTTACATCCTCCAACGTAAAGAGTTCTCAACACTATATCAAAGCGTCTAGGTACGTGCGAAATTTGCACCATACGTGACCCTTTGTTTACCCATTCTTTGCCTGTTGACGCATCAACGGCGAACGTCCATAATGCGCTTGCATTAAATGTTGACGTATTAACATCTTATAGGAGAATACCGCATGGCTCAAAACGCACGTTCCCATCGAAAGCTCAAGATGGCCGGCATCGTTGCACTGGTGGTTGTCGTTGCGCTGCTCGGATTTGCCGGCAACTTTCTGTTTGACTTCGCGCTGAATCCCCAAGCGCCGTACACCATGAAGATGATGCAGGATAGCAAGAACGACAAAGAAGGCGAGCAGCCGGATGCCGAGGAAATCGAGGCGCGGGCGTGGTTTAAAGAGAATCGTGAGAGCAGCAGCCTAACCGCAGATGACGGAACCGAACTTGCCGCTTGGTATTTTGCCGCCTCGGAGAACACCCACGATTACGCCGTCTGCCTGCATGGATATACCAACGAGCCCATCGGCATGGCCCGATACGCCAAGCGCTTCCACGACCGCGGCATGAACGTGCTCGCGCCTGCCGCCCGCGCCCACGAGCGCTCCGGCGGCGACTATATCGGCATGGGCTGGCCCGAGCGGCTCGATGTCGTCGCATGGATTGGGCGGATCGTTCAGGCTGACCCCGAGGCGCGCATCCTGGTCTTTGGCGAGTCGATGGGTGCGGCAACCGCCATGAACGTCGCGGGGGAATCTCTGCCCGCAAACGTGAAATGCATTATCGAGGACTGTGGTTATACGAGTGTTTGGGACGAGTTTTCTCTGCAGCTCAAGGACGTGTTCGGCCTGCCCAGCTTTCCCTTGCTCGATGTAGCAAACTTGGTGTGCAACGTGCGCGCGGGCTACGACTTTCATAAGGCGAGCAGTGTGGAGCAACTCAAACACGCGACGGTTCCCATGCTGTTTATCCA
The DNA here is from genome assembly GCA_905209765.1 of uncultured Collinsella sp. Classification (GTDB taxonomy): domain Bacteria; phylum Actinomycetota; class Coriobacteriia; order Coriobacteriales; family Coriobacteriaceae; genus Collinsella. The sequence goes on from CAJLUE010000010.1 coordinate 10,779, forward strand.
CGGCGACCAGGACACCTTTGTGCCGTACAGCATGCTCGACCAAAACTACGACGCGTGCGCCAGCAAGGTCAAGCAAAAGCTCACCATCCATGGCGCCACCCACGCCAAGAGTGCGCAAGTTGACCCCGAGCTCTACTGGAACACAGTCAACAACTTCCTCGACGAGTATTTTTAGGCGAATAGCAACGTCTGAGGCTTTATCTGACCCCCTATTTTCGGAAGTATGCGGCAAAATCTGGAACTGCCGACCAGACCACAGTTTTACCAACAATTTATCAGGGGTTTGTTGCCAAAAAACGTCGTGTGCTCGGCGGTCTCGAAATTTGCCGCATACTTCCAAAAAGCCGCCCGTGAGCGCTGTGCCCACGGGCGGCTTTTGCTCTACTTGCGCCAGAAAAGCGCTTGATTTGTCCAATAACTAGGCGCTACTTGACCTCGATGAGCTCGTACTTGCTCGTGCCCAGGCCGATCTTCTCGGCGTGCGCGATGCAGGTGCGCCAGTCGGTGTCGGGATGCGTGATGCAGAAGGGGTCCTTGGCCTGATCGCCCTCCAGATGCTCGTGGTTGTGCTCCATCTTGGCCGCGCTATCGGTAAGCTCGGTGTTGGGCAGCGGCTCGGATGCCATGACGGCATCGGCACAGGCCTGGTCGATGGCGACCGGGTCGAAGCTCGCGAACATGCCGATATCGTTGACGATAGGCGTGTCGTTTTCGGGATGGCAATCGCAGTTGGGGCTGATATCCATGGCAAGCGAGATATGGAAGCTCGGGCGGCCGTCGACAACGGCCTTGGTGTACTCGGCGATCTTGCAGTTGAGCACATCGGCCGCGGCGTCATAGCCGGGCTTGATGCAATCCTGGTTGCATGCCGCAATGCAGCGGCCGCAGCCCACGCAGCGATCGTGGTCGATGGCGGCCACGTGCACCGTGCGAGTAGCGCCGCTGGCAAGCTCGCGCTCGCGGGTGTCGTCGAACGAGACAGCGTTGTGCGCGCAGATCTTTTCGCAGGCATGGCAGCCAACGCAGTGCTCGGTCGCGACGTTCGGCTTGCCGGCGGCATGCTGCTCCATCTTGCCGGCACGGCTGCCGCCTCCCATGCCCAGGTTCTTCATGGCGCCGCCAAAGCCGGCCTGCTCATGGCCCTTAAAGTGCGTGAGGCTGATCACGATATCGGCATCCATAAGTGCCCGACCGATCTTGGCCTCGCGCACGTACTCGCTGCCCTCGACCGGGACGAGTGCCTCGTCGGTACCCTTGAGGCCGTCGGCGATGATGATCTGGCAACCCGTGGCATACGGGGTAAAGCCGTTCTGATAAGCGGTATCGATGTGCTCGAGCGCGTTTTTGCGGCTACCGACGTAGAGCGTGTTACAGTCGGTGAGGAAGGGCTTGCCACCCAGCTCCTTCACGACATCCGCGACGGCGCGAGCGTAGTTGGGGCGCAAAAAGCTCAGATTGCCCAGCTCGCCAAAGTGAATCTTGATAGCGACGAACTTGTTCTCAAAGTTGATCTGCTCGATACCGGCGTGACGGATGAGGCGCTTGAGCTTGTCGAGCTGGCTCTCGCGAGCATGCGTGCGCAGGTTGGTGAAGTACACCTTAGCGGGTGCTGCGGGTGCAGTTGCGGTCATAGTTATATCCCCTCGGTCTATATGGCGTTACAGACATAGAGGATGGTACCCGTTGAAGTAGGGTCAAAGTCAAGCGCGAAACCGAGTCGTTGGGAGCGTTCTTAAACGACTACTCTTGAACTTTGAGGGCCTCGGCCAGGCTGACGCGCTTGATAGAGCGCGTGTGTAGCAGCGCCACGACCAGATAGGTCGCAAAGCCAATGCCGACGCATGCAACCATGGACCACCAGGGCACATAAATCTCGATATTGCCGTTGTAGGCGAGCAGCATCGAGCGGAAGATGGCCGTGAGTGAACCGATGATGACCGGCAGGCTCAGCACGAGCGACGCCACCACGCACAGCGTGATCGAGCGGATGTACAGATGCGAGATCTCGCTATCGCGATAGCCAAAGACTTTCATGTAGCTGATCGAACGGGCGCTGTGGTCGATCACAGCCTTGGTCAGCAGGTACATAAACAGCAGGAAGATGAACACCGCGAGCCCGATCATCATTCCGATCATTTTGCTCATCATGCCGATGAACTGGTCGCCCACGGCACGCATGTCATCGGGCGTGGTGTCGCCGGCAAAGTAACGAGCTTCGAGGTCGAGCTTCTCGTTGCTCACATAGCCGTTAAAGTAGGCGGCATCGTTGCCGAACAGCTCGTTAAAGTCGTCGATGCTCATATAGATATTCATGTCCGACTTGGAGCCCCAGGCACAGTCCTTGCCCGCGTACTCAAGGGAATAATGCTCGCCCTCGTACTTGTCGCCGAGCGTGACCTTCTGACCCTCGCTCCAGCCAAACTTGTCGAGCAAGCCACCGCCAAAGACGACGCGGCCGTCGCCGACGTTGAGGTCTTTCCAATAGCGCGAATCGGATGAAATGCCGTAGACGGAAATCGTCTCCTCGCCATTACCATCGCCGCGGTCGTATTGCAGCTGGTAAACGGCATATTTCTCGGCCTGCGCGATTGCGCCCGCGCCGTTGTCGGTCGTATTGACCGGGTGGATATCGTCGTTGTCAGTGTCGATCTTAGAGGCCTTGTCAATCAGGTCGATAGCCTCGTCGCGGTTGCAGCCGAGGGCATCGGCAAGATCATCGAGGCGCGCATAAAGCGCATTCTTCTTGTCCTGGACCTTGGCAAGCGCATCCTGCACTGCGGCCAGGCTCTCGGCAGACGGAGCACTCGCCGCAGTATCGGCTGCCGCCTGCGCCGCATCGGCCGCGTCGTCGAGCTCGTCATCGGCATCCCGGGCGGCGGAAAGCAGCGCGCCGTCAACCGATTGCAAGCGCTCGAGTGCTGACCACTGCTCGCGCTCCTCGGCAGTACCCTCGAGCTCCAGCGGCGCCTTGAGCGTGTACTGGTGCTCGGCGACCAGGCTCGTCTCGAGGTTGTCCGCATAGTGCGTCATCGTGGGCAGAATCGCCAGGCCAAAGAGCAGCAGCAGCGAGGCAAACGCGATGCCCACGAAGAGCGTGGCAAAGTTGCCCAGGTTGCGCAGAAAGATACGCAGGCGGAAGCGCGAGACAAAGCCCATGCGCTCCGGCAGTTGCATACCGCGCTTGGTGCCCGATTTGCCGCTCGCCTCGTGACGAAGGAACTGCAACGGGGTCTTGCCCATTTTGCGAAGCAGACCCACCAGCGTGATGAGGATGAGCGCGGCGGCGGGAACCACGGCGCACTTCACAAAGATCTCCCAGCTCCAGTACACCTGGAAGGGCGGCAGACTGTACGACCCGTAATAGAGGCTGCGCATGGGCTCGGTAAAGAACACAATGCCGAGCGCAGTGCCCAAAAGCGCCGCGACCACGCCCACGATGGCGGGAAGCGCAAGGTAGTGCAGCACGATCTCGCGTCGACGATAGCCGCTGGCGAGCAACGTGCCGATGATGGCGCTCTCCTCCTCGATAGTGGCGTCGGTAAGGACCACAAAGACGAACGCCATGATCACGATGATGATGTCGAGCAGCGTCATCCACATCATGGAGTCGCCGTCCACGTCGTCGCGCGCATAGCCAATGCCCTGGTTGGAATCGGCGTCGGTCAGATCGTCCACGCGCGCATCGGCGTCGGTCAGTGCCTCGACCATATCCTGCTCCGCATCGATGCGATCCGCGGTGGGGAGGTCGCGATCGGCAAAGGTGAAGGAGTAGGTGTAGGCAGGCGCGCCGCCGGCATCCTCGAGCGCGGCAAAGCCGGCATCGGTGACCTCGGCCACACCGTACGTGATGGTGTTCACCGTAAAGTCCGAATTGTTGAGGAACAACGCCTGGCTATCGGGCTGGGTCATGATGCCGCAAATGGTGTAGGTGCGGCCCTCAAGCTCGACCTTATCGCCCACGGCGAGGTCGTTGTTGGTGGCGAAGACACGGTCGATGGCCACCTCATCGTCCGTCTTGGGCTCCTTGCCCTCACAGTAGGACGCGATATCGACCTTGGTGCGGTGCGCATAGGTGCGCAGCGTGCGCTTGGTGCCGTCGTCGCCGGCGGTCTTTTTGATGATGGCGTCGATGGAGAAATTCTTGTAGAGCGTGACGCCTCCGACGTCGTCGGCTGCATCCTCGGCGGCCCTGAGTTGTTCGTCGGTAGCCTCGAAGGAGGTGGTCACGCGGCCGTCCTCAATCGTGTATGCATCGCGCATGTCGTCGATGAGGCAGCCGATGGAATGCGCTGCGAGCAAAAAGCCCGAGGTAAGGGCGATGCTTCCGCACATAAGCAAAAAGATGCCCAGGTACTTGCCGATATTGCGACGCAGCTCGCGCGGGAGACGTTTTGCGAGAGGTGTCATAGCGCCGCCTACCAATCGAGCTCGGCGGCCGCGACGGGCGACTCGTTGAGCTCATCCTCGACGATACGCCCGTCGCGCAGGCGCAGCACGCGGTTGGCCATGCGGGCGATGGCGGCGTTGTGCGTGACGATGATGATGGTGCAGCCGTAGGTGCGGTTGACATCCTCCATGAGCTGCAAGATTTCCTTGGACGTCTTGTAGTCAAGCGCGCCCGTGGGCTCGTCGCACAGCAGCAGGCCCGGGTTTTTGACGAGCGCACGGCCGATGGCGCAGCGCTGTTGTTGGCCGCCCGAAACCTGGCGTGGGAACTTGTTGCGATGCACGTAGAGGCCCAGCGAGCGTAGCAGGTCGTCAATGTTGAGCGGCTTTTTGGACAGGTGCGCCGTGACCTCGATGTTTTCCTTGATGGTGAGATCGGGCACCAGGTTGTAAAACTGGAAGACAAAGCCCAGCTCACGGCGGCGATACTCGCCCAGGTCGGTAGGATTAAGCACCGTGAGGTCGCAGCCGTCCACCATGATGGAGCCGCCGTCGGCATCCTCCAGGCCGCCAATCAGGTTAAGAAACGTGGACTTGCCCGAACCCGAAGGCCCCAGCATGACGCAGATCTCGCCGCGGTTGATAGACGTGTTGATGCCGTCGAGTACCGTCAGGCGCGCATCTCCATCGCCGTAGTGCTTTTTGAGATCCTTAACCTGGACGTAGGCTTCCTGCGTTGCCATGGTATCCCCCATTGTTAGCCTCGTACTACTTTATGAGCGTAATAGTAAACCTTGGCGAACTATTTTGGAGCGAGACCTGGAATTTATTTCAGACTAGTCATTGGGGACGCTCTTAAATGACTAGGTGGCTAGGCGCAGGATTTGTTGTGAGCGAGGGCTAGGCCTACGGCGGCAATGGCGGCGGCGAAGAGCACCGTGACGCCTAGGTCGCAGGCGATGTCGCCCAGCACGGCGGACGTCAGGTCCGCGGCGAGCGCCTTGCTGATCGCGTCGTTCACCCAAAACGTCGGCACAAAATGCGCAACGGTCTGCACGGCCGAGCCCATGAGCGACAGCGGCATCCAGGCGCCGCCCAAAAACGTCATGAGCATGCCGAGCAGGTTGCCCACGCCGTTGAGCAGCTCCTCGCGCGCACCCAGGCTCGAAAGGGCAAAGCCAACGGCCAGAGGCGTGCACGCAAGGGCAAACGTCGCCGCCAGCGCCAGGCACACACGGCCCACGCCGACCTCGGCGACCGCGCCGGCAAAGCCCACGACGCCCATCATGCTCGACACAAACCAGATGCAGACGGTGAGCACGGCGGCGGCCGCAAACACGGCAAGCGAACGCCGGCGCTCGGAGATTGGGCCGGCATCCATACGACGTACGCGCTCGGGCTCGTTCATGCCCGAGAACACCAGCCCCACCGACACGATGACCGACGAGATAATCGCGTACGCGCCAAAGTTGAAGTACGACTCGAGCGTGGCGGCGGCGGTCGAGTCAACCTTGACCTGCTCGATCTCGACCTTGGCACGCTTCGCGGCCGCATGATCGGCAGCCTTGGCGACGTCACCGTTGGAGGCAGTGGGCTCAAGCGCCGCCGCAGCGCCCGCGAGCGAGATCCAGCGCGAGGCCTCGGCAGACGAAAGCGCCGCCGCCATGGTGCCGGCACCGTAGGTCACATCGAGCTTGGGCAGAGACTCCCCCGCGCGGGCGGCTGCAACGAGGTCGCCTTCAAACCCCTCCGGGATAAAGAACACGCAGTCGGCACTGCCCTTGGCGCTGTTGCTCTTGGAGAGCGCGTCCGCAAGGTCGTAGGTGTCGTCGTCGACGCCCGTGACCAGCTCAAAGCGCGAACCCAGATGCTTGGTAAGCGCGCGCGAAAGATCGCTGTCGTCGCGATCGACCACGATCACGTTGGCATCGTAGGGCTTGTACTCGGTGAGCTGCGACGAGTTCCAGCTCACCGATGCCGCGATAAACACACCCATGAACGAGATGAACACCGTGTAGATGAGCAGATAGAGCGGGTGTGCGAGCGCCATGCGAAGCGCAGTCTTAAAGGTGCTCATAGCGGCTCCTTCCAAAGATCAGCGTGGCGGCGGCAACGAACAGCAGCGCCATCAGGGCGAGCGCGCCGGCGCGAACGGCAAAGGGGCCCAGGTCCTCAAAGAAATACAGGCGATTGAACATGTCGCAGATGAGCTTGACGGGGTTGAACCAGCACTCGGCCGGGCAGGCGCGGGCGACGTCGTCGGCAAGCGCCATCGCCGGCTCGCCGTAGAGCCCGGCAAACAGGGCACACGTGGTGGCAAAGCCTGTGAGGATGCCGGACTTGGATGCCTTGCCGCCCTTAACGGGAAGCGTGCCCACAAAGAGCCCCAGGCCCGTGGCGGCAAGCGCGGAAGCGGCGCCGCCCACCAAGCACAGTCCCTCGCGCCCGCCAAAGTCGACACCCACGACCAGGCGCACGTAGCCGATCGCGATCGTCATCGAGGCAAAGGAAACCAGCCACGAGCCCACAAAGATACCGGCCAGCGACGCCGTTTTGGAAAGACCGCCCACGCAGCGACGCGCGCCGAGGCCCGACAGATTGGGCTGCAGATCGACGACGCTCAAGGCGGCAAACTCGGCAGACATCATCGCCACCAGACCAAAGAGCGCGTAATAGTAGATGACCGTGCCATCGGGCGTGATGCGTGTCAGGCTTACGCGGTGGGTGCCACCCTCGAGCGATAGGGCGCGCGTAACCGCCTCCGGGTCGGCGAGCGCCGCCGGGTCGTCTTGGGCAATCTGGGACATGAGCTCGGCATTTTGCGTATACGAGCTTGCCATCGTCTCCAGAATGCTGCGGTCGGTGAGCACCGACGACGCACGCGAGCTGTCGTAGCTCGAAAGCAACGTGAGTTTGGGCGTGCCCGCATCGTCGACCGTATAGATGCCCGCGACCTCGCCGGCCTTAAGCGCACGGTTCGCATCGGCTGCGTCATCGCACTCGTGGATCTCGAGCAGCTGATCGTCGCCCTTCTTGGCAAGCGAGGTCGCCACGTCCTTAAAGGACGAAGCGCCCCAGGCTTCGTCAGCGACAACGGCCACCGGCACCGGATCGACCGTGCCGTCAGAGCTCAGGTTCGCGAACATAAACATGAACATCGTCGAAAGCGCAATGGGAAAGATCGCGCCCCAGACCCACGTGCTCGGCCGGCGCAGCAGTGTCTTGACCGTGGTGATGATGGTGTTGAACATGACCGCCCCCTAGTCGCGCAGCTCGCGGCCGGTGATCTCGAGGAACACGTCGTTGAGGGTCGGCGGCTCGCTCCACACGCGGTCGAGCGCCACGTCGGCGGCGCGCAGCGTGTCAAGGATATCGACCAAGTTGTGCGGGCTCGCTTCGCAGGTGCAGACGAGCTCGCCGCCGGACAGCTCAACCGAAAGCACGTGCTCGAGGGCGCGCAGCCGCTCGACCGTGGCGGTCTCGACGGCGCCCACCTCGACGGTCACGCGCTCGCCCATCTGAATCATGCGCTTGAGCTCGTCGTTAGTGCCCTGCGCCAGCACGCGCCCGCCGTCCATGATCATGATGCGGCTGCAAATCTGCTCGACTTCCTCCATGTAATGGCTGGTATACACCACCGTGGCGCCCTCGTCGCGCAGGCGGCAGATGCCCTCCAGGATGGCGTTGCGGCTCTGCGGGTCGACCGCCACCGTGGGCTCGTCAAAAAAGATGAGCTCGGGCTTGTGCGCGATACCGCAGGCGATGTTGAGGCGACGCGCCAGGCCGCCCGAGAGCTTGCCGGGGCGGAACTTGGTAAAGTCACCCAGCCCGACAAAGTCAATCGCCTCGTCCACCAGCGCACGGCGACGCTTGCGATCGTTAACGTAGAGGCTGCAGAAATAGTCGATGTTCTCGCGCACCGTGAGCTCGTCGAACACCGCCACCTGCTGCGGCACCACGCCGATGCGGCGCTTGAGGTCGTAGCGGGCGGGCGTCATGGGTTCGCCGAACAGCTCGATGGTGCCTTTGTCGTAGGCGAGCAGCTGCAGAATGCAGTTGATGGATGTGGTCTTGCCCGAGCCGTTGGGGCCCAGCAGGCCAAAGATCTCGCCAGGGGCGATGCTCAGGTTAAAGTGGTCGAGCGCGATAAGATCGTCGTAGCGCTTGACGAGGTTTTCGACGTGGACGATGCCTGTCATGAGGCGGCCCTTCTGTTGATTGCGGCCCGGTACGATTGCATCATCGCAGGAGCCGCCGGCGCGCACCAGTGAGCTTTGTCACGAGTGCGAGGGGGCGGAGGCGAAACCCCCGCTCGCGCGAGCAATCGACGCCGCTTTGCCGCGCGGGAAGAATGTCACGGTTGCCCCGGGCGGCGCCTCCCCCGCGCGCAGCATCGCGTACAATACCCGTATGAACAGGCTTTTCGACAAATCGATTGTATTGGCGTGCTGTATCGCAGCCGCTCTGGGCCTTGCTGTGGACGCTCGCCTGGTCGCGGCGTTTTGCCTTGGCGTTATTGCCACCTCGCTGGCCGAGGTCGCACAGGGGGAACGCACACGCCGTGTAAGCAAGGCCGCGAGTTACGCTTACATCATCGCGGCCGTCTTTGTGCCGTCGTTTATGCCGTTTGCACCCCTCGCCTTTTATGACATCGCGCGACGCGTGCACCGTGAGCGTGTCTGGCCTGCGCTGGGTGTGGCCACCATTTTTGCCTTCGTACTCGCTGCGGATTTCCGCGCCGGCATGCTTCCCGCCCGCGCGCTGCTAATGACCGCCATCCTTTCGGTTGCCGCCACCCTACTGTCGCTGCGTACCGCACAGCTGGAACACGAGCAGCAGCGTATGCGCCGTACGCGCGATGAACTGCAAGAACGAGCCCTCGCGCTCGAAGCGCGCAACCGCGATCTTGCCGACCGCCAGGACTACGAAGTCGAGCTCGCGACACTCGCCGAACGCGCCCGCATCGCGCGCGAGATCCACGATAACGTCGGGCACCAACTGACGCGCGCCTCACTGCAGACCGAAGCCCTGCGCGTGGTCCACGCCGACGAGCCCGGCGTCGCCGCCGATTTCGCCGACGTCAAACGCACGGTTGACGAGGCGCTTCAGCTTGTGCGCACCAGCGTCCACGCACTCAACGACAACGCCGTCGACCTTTCCGTGCAGCTCGAACGCATTGTTGAAGGCGCGCGCTCGGACGGCGGCCCGCAGATTGAGCTTGAAGTTATGACCGAACATGCGCCCGCAAATGTCGCGAACTGCTTTGCGGCGGTCCTGCGCGAGGCGCTCTCCAACACCATGCGCCACGCTTGCGCCCATGCTGTCACCGTACGGTGCATGGAGCATCCGTCGTTTTACCAGCTCATTGTTACCGACGATGGTGCGGGCGGGGTTCAAGCAAACAGTCGCGGCGCCGCGGAGGGCATGGGGCTCTCCTCCATGCGCGAGCGCATCGAGGCGCTTGGCGGCACCTTCACCGCCGGCCCGCGTGCCGGCGCCGGCGGCTGGCGCGTGTTTGCCACCGTTCCCAAACAGCAAGGAGATGAGGACCGATGAGGCTCATCGTTGTCGACGACGACCGCTTGGTGGTCGATTCGCTCAAGATTATCCTAGGCGCCCAGCCGCAAATCGAGGTAGTGGGCACCGGCGCCAATGGCGACGACGCGGTGGCGCTCTACGCCGAGCACGCACCCGATATCGCGCTGCTCGACATCCAGATGCCGGGACGCGACGGACTTTCGGCGGCACGCGAGATCCTTAAGCGCGACCCTGCGGCGCGCGTGGTGTTTCTGACGACATTCTCGGATGACGAGTACATAGTGTCGGCGCTCAAGCTGGGCGCCCGCGGCTACCTGATCAAGACCGATGTCGCCGCCATTCCACCGGCGTTGGCGCAGGTCATGGATGGCAAACGCGTGCTCGAGGGCAAGGCGATCGAGGATGTCGACTTTGATGGAGCGGACGCCGAAGCCGGTACGCCCCGTAGGCCCGCAGCCTTTGCCAGCCTGACCGACCGCGAGTTCGAAGTCGCCGAGCTCATCGCCCGTGGTCTCGACAACAAGGAGATCGCTGCCACCGCCTATATGGGCGAAGGCACCGTGCGCAACCACATCAGCTCAATCCTTGCCAAAATGGGCCTGCGCAACCGCACACAAATCGCCATCGCCTACCTGCGAGGGTAGTTGCCCGAAGACCGACCGCCCCGGCAGAGTAAAATGTCTGCTACCGATTTAATGCCATTTCAAAACTATGCCGGTTTACTACGATGAATCGCCCGCCTCCGACCACAGCAAATTGCGCGCTTGCAAAACCGCAGGTAGAACGCTTGCGATATTTGCAAAAATGCGGGTGTGGTCAAGAATCTCGGATTCATCGTAGTAAACCGGCATAGTTTTGTTCGGGCAGCCCTGCACGAGCGCCTCCGCAAGCCTCGCGGGACCAAAATGATCCGTTTTCTTCCGCCCGCGGAAATCGGCTGACGGGGCCCGCCACGAAATCGGGCCATCTACTACGTTTGACTCGATACCCCTGACCATACCTTCGTTTTGAACAAAACCACAGGCGTTCTACCTGCGGTTTTGTTTTCGCGTTTTTTGGCACGGTTGGGGGTAAGGGGCTAAACGTAGTAGATGAGCCGGTTTCGTGGCGAACCCTTCTCGCCTACGCACAAAAGCGCCGCCACGGAGGAGGGAGATACCTCCGTGGCGGCTGGGGGTGGGGGCTATGTTCTGGCTCCCCGCCGGCCGCCCGGGGCCTTTTGGCCCCGGGCACTACCAGCGTGCCTAGCGCTTACGGATACCCCAGACCAGGGCTCCGACGCCGGCCATGGCAATGACGAATGCCATGAGCAGTGCAGCGGCCTGCTGGTCACCCGTGGTGGGCAGGAAACCCTTGACCGTCTTGACGATGTTCGTCACGGTCTTGGGCGTGCCGGGATCGGGCGTCGGCACGGGCGTCTCGGGCTTCTTGTACGTGTTGTTGAACACGATACCCTCGACGCTCTTGTCGCCCTTGGTAAAGGCAACGTTCGCCTTGAGGTTGCCCTCGCCGTCGTCGACCACGTTGACGGTCGCGGTAAAGACGGACTTGTCGTAGGTCATACCGGCCTCGTCGCCCTTGACCTCGCTGATGGTGTAGACGTACGTACCGGGCTCGTCGTACTCGAACTTGTCGAAGTTGATCTTGCCGTCGGCATCGTTGGTAACCGTAGACTCGATGTCCTCGCCAACGAGCTTAAAGCTAAACTCGTCCTTCTTGAGCTCGCGTCCCTCGAGCACCTTGACGGCACCGATGGAAACCTGCGTGGGCATGGCGTGATACTTGTTGGTAAAGCCAGCCGACTCAGTGGTTCCCTCGAGCTTGTGCGTCGCGGTCAGCGTGCCGTCACCATTGTCGGAGACGGTGGTCACGACGGTGTAGGTCGCGCTGTCATAGGTGACGCCCTTGTACAGGCCGAGCGCGTTGGGGCAAGCCTCGCGCAGCATGTACGTGTGCGTGCCGGGCGCCTCGTAGCGGATTGGGCTCAGCGTAACGGTGCCGTTGGCGTCGTTGGTGCCACTAGCGACAGTCACGCCGTCCTCGAGCAGATCAAACGTGAACTCGCCAGCTGCAAGGTCGCGTCCGGTCAGACGCTTGACCGTCTTGACCTGATCGGTCACGGAAGAATCGGTGGGCGTCACGCTGTAGGTGTTGGTGAATGTGAAGGCCGCACCGTCGTCGCCGTTGCGCACGACCCTCAGGTGTCCGGCACCGTCGTCAGTCACGGTGTAGGAAACCTTGCGCGTGGCGCTGGCGTCGTTGGTCACGCCAGGGGCGCTACCGGACTCGGCCACCGTGTAGGTAAAGGTGTGCGAGCGCGGGGCAGCGGGATCTGCGGGCTCGGACTCGTCGCTGGGCTCGTCGGCGTTGGCATCAGCGTCGGCGTCGGCCTCTTCAGCCTCTGCCTCGTCGGCCTCAGCCTCGTCAGCTTCGTCTGCCTCGGCCTTATCGGTCGCATCGTCCGTCACGCCCAGGGCGCGGTTGAGGTCGTCGAGCGTAAAGTGGATCTTGCCAAAGTCCACGTTGCCGGCCGCGTCGTTGGTCACGGTTGTGTGCTCGGGCATCGGGGCACCAGCCTCGTCGGCAGTCACGGTGAAGGTGAACTTGCCCGTGATATCGCCCGGGGTCAGGCCCTCGTCAGCCTGGAGCTTCTTGGTGCCAGCGAGCGCGGCATCAGCGGCATCGGTGCCGTAGACGTTCTCGAACACGGGCTCGACGCCACCGTAGTCAGGCTTTGCCGTCAGGGTACCGTCGCCGTTGTCGACGACGATGACCTTAAAGCTAAAGCTCGACTTCGCGGCAGTAATACCCTTTGCTGCGAGCGGGGACGTGTACTCAAACGCCGTGTAGTTGATAGTCCACGCAAGATTCGCATCCGTGTCGGTACGGATGGCGCGCTTGGCGTTTACCAGATCGGCGAGCATCTCGGTCGTGTAATGCAGAGCGCCAAAGCTCACCTGGCCGTTAACGTTGGTAACGCACGTACCCTCGATGGCTTCCTTCTCGCCCGCATAGGCGATGCCAAAGTAGAACTCGCCGTCGGCCAGCGGACGACCGGTCAGGGTCTTGGTGGCAACGACCTGAGCAACGGCACCACCAGGTGCATCGGTCGTGGCGCTATAGCTGTTGCGGAACGGAACCACGGCGCTCTCGACCGTAGCGGCACCAGTCTTGTACTCGGTTACCAGCGTTCCCTTGTCGGGGTTGCCAGTAACGGTCGTGGTGGCAGTGAGCGTACCAGCGCCATCGTCGGCGATAGCGATCGTCACGGTGCGCACGGCCTCGTCGTAGGTGTAACCGGGCTGGCCGTCATTCTTCTCGGCCACGGTGTACGTAAAGGTCTTACCTGCGTCAGCCTGCGTAAACTTGACCTCATGGCCTGCCAGAATGTCGATCAGGCCGACCGTCGCCTCTGCCGTCGCAGGGGACTTGTACACGTTGGCGCCCTCGTGCAGGCCGAGCGCGATGGCCGAAGCCTCGTCGGCAGGCGTCACGGTAAAGGTGAACTGACCCTCGGTCATGGGACGTCCGGAGAGGGTCTTGCTGAGCTTGAGGCCGCCGGCCGCGGCGTAATCGAGCTCAGAGCGGTACGTGTTGGTGAAGCGGCCGCTTTCCTTCTTGGTGACGTTGGCGGTCAGGTTGCCCTCGCCGTCTTCAGTCACGGTCACTTCGGCGGTCGCGACACGGGCGTCGTACGCCATGCCTGCCGCGTTGCCCGCGTTCTCGCGGATCTCGTACTTATAGGTTCCGGCAGCCGTGTAGTGGATCTTGCCGAACTTGATGGCGGCGACACCGTTGTCGTCCACGCTCTTCTTACTCACGGTCACGGTTGCAGGGTCGGGCAGCGGGGTGCCCTCGGGGGCGGTGATGGTAAAGCTGAACTTGTCGGAGTCCGTCCAGTCGCGACCGTCGATGGCCTTGCTCAGGTCAAAGTCGAGCTCTGCGTCGATCGGGGTCACACTGTAGGAGTTCTTGAACTCGGCGGGCTCGGTGCCCTTCAGGACATGCTCGGCCTTGAGGGTGCCGTCGCCATTGTCCGTAATGGTAGTCTCGATGATGTACTTGGCGTCACTGTAGGTGATGCCCTTGCTGGTGGTTCCGCCCTTGACCTCGCGCAGCGTGTAGGTGTGCTTGCCGGGCTTGTCGTACTTCACGGCGCTCATCGTGATCGTGCCATCGGCGGCGTTAGTGCCGGTAGCGATGATCTTAGCGTCCTCACCCTCACCCTCGACGAGCTCAAAGGAGAACTCGTCGGCAGCAAGCTCGCGCCCGGTCAGAACCTTAGTCGCGGTGATCTGGTCGGTGACGCTGGACTCGCCAGGATTCGGCTTGTAGCTGTTGCTGAACTTCGCCTCGTCGTCGCCCTTCAGCTCATGCTTTGCCACGAGCTCGCCCCTACCGTTGTCGGTGATGGTCGTCTCGATGGTGTAGGTCTTACCGTCGTAAGTGATGCCGTTGCCGGCGTCGCTCGGGACCTCGCGCAGCGTGTAGGCGTGCTCGCCAGCAGCAGTGTACTCGATGCCAGTCATCGTAATCTTGCCGCGAGCGTCGTTGGTGCCGGTAGCGACGACATCGTTACCCTCGACGAGCTCGAAGGAGAACTCGCCCTCCTTGAGGTCGCGGCCGTCCAGAACCTTGGTCGCGGTGATCTGGTCGGTGACGCTGGAGCTAGACGGCGTCAGGTTGTAGGAATTCTTAAACTCGGCGGTCTCGGCGCCCTGCAGCTTGTGCGCAGCGCCGAGCGTACCGTCACCGTTGTCGGTGATGGTGGTCACGATGGTATAGGTCTTGCCGTCGTAGGAGATGCCGTTGCTGGCGGTTCCGCCGTTGACCTCGCGCAGCGTATAGGTGTGCTCGCCAGCAGCGGTGTACTCGATGCCAGTCATCGTAATCTTGCCGCGAGCGTCGTTGGTGCCGGTAGCGACGACATCGTTACCCTCGACGAGCTCGAAGGAGAACTCGCCCTCCTTGAGGTCGCGGCCGTCCAGAACCTTGGTCGCGGTGATCTGGTCGGTGACGCTGAAGCTCTCGGGAGTCAGATTGTAAGCGTTCTTGAACTCGATGCTCTTGACGCCCTCGGCGCCCTTCAGCTCATGCGTAGCCACAAGCTCGCCCTTGCCGTTGTCGGCAATGGTCGTCACGATGGTGTAGACCGCGTTGTCATAGTCAATACCACCGGCGTCGCCTGCAACCTCATGCAGCGTGTAGGTGTGCTGACCGATCTCGGTGTACTTGATGGGCTTGAACGTAACGTTGCCCTCGGCGTCATTCTCAACGGTCTCGATAAGCTCAGAGTCCCCGCCCTTAACCTCGCGCAGCTCAAAGCTGAACTCGCCGGCTGTAAGGTCGCGCCCGGTCAGGACCTTGGCTACGGCAATCTGACTGGTAACACTGGACTCAACAGGATTCGTAGTGTAGGTGTTCTCGAACTTGGCCTTGCCCGAGGTCACCTCCACGGCAGCGCTGAGCTTACCCTTCTTGTTGGGCGTTACCGTCACGGTAATCTCCGCAACGTTTCCGCTGTAGGTGATGCCGTCGACCGTGGTCCCGGCGTTCTTTTCGCTGACTTTGTAGACATACGTGCCGGGCTCGGTGTAGGTGATCTCACCGAAGCCGATGGCTGTGTTGTCCTTGGTCACGATCGCGGTCGCGGATGTGGGCATCGGGGCGTCATTCTCGGATGTCGCGGAGAGTTCAAACTTAAACTCGTCCGCATCCGTCCAGGCGCGGCCCTCGAGCACCTTGGTCAGACCAAAACTGGCCTTGGTATCCACCGTTGCCGGCGTCATGTTGTACTTATAGCTGATCTTGCCGTTGTTGCCCAGGTAGGAATTGACATGCGTCGCGGTCGCCTTGGATGACGTGTCATTCCACCTGGGATTGAGCACGTCGGACGCGGTGCCGGTCGCGTTGGGATTCTTGTCGGTATGAAGCTCGTCAATAAATGCCAGGCGTGCGGTTCCGGCGCTAAACGACAGGTTTCTGCTCTCGTCGGCAACCACGGCGTCCGCAAACTGCGCAGCATGCCTGCCGGCAAACTCGATGACGGTGGTGCCGTGGTCGAGCTTGCGGCTGGCGTCCGCTATCTCAAACTCATCCTGGTAGTAATAAAGGCGGTCGCTCGCCAACTGCTCCTTCGCGGGCTGCGTGCAGGCGGGATCCGTGTAAATGGGCGTCTGCTTCTGGAAGAAGTAGTACCGGTTGGTGGCGGCGGGCTTAAAGTTGGCGATCGTGTCGCCCAGGTCCGGATCACCACTCCACTTGTTGGCATAGAAGGCAACAGACTTGGAGCCCTGCTCGTCGACCGCATTCTCATCGATATACTTCTTCAGCGCTTCATCAGGGGTGAACAGGTTTTCGCGCGCGATAGCCTTGACGCTCGAAGCATACTTCACGCGGATGGGATCGACATCGTTGACCGTAAGCGTGCCCTTGGTCTCGTCAACGTCAAAGTTGCGCAGCGGGATCAACGACGCGGGGATCTTGACCTCCACAATATCGCCCTGCTGGGGGTCGCCCGCCGCGGCGCGCTGGACGGTAATGACCAGGTTCGCGGCTTCGCCGGCAAAGGCGTAGGCATCGACATTGCCCGTGGTGGACTTTACCGGATCGACAAACGTCGTGCCGTTGTATTCGACTTCGGTAAAGTTGTCGACCTGCATATAGTCGCCCAGCTCGTCGGTAAACGTGATGTAGCCGGACTTATTGGCGTAGCCGTCATGGGTTTCGGTCGGGTAGCCAACAACCTCGGTGATGCTCTCGGAGATATCCTTGAAGATATCCTCGAGCTCCTTGGCGTTTTTCGCCGACTTGTAGTAATTGGCATTTTCCGCACGCGCACCGAAGTCTATGGTCCATTCGTCCCAGTAAGAAATACTGGACGAGGCCGCAGGATAGTTGCTCGACACGGCGTGCATGAACTTATTCTCGTTAATCGTACTGGAGGCCGTGGGGTCGGCGCTGGGATTCGCGCCGCTAAAAATGCCAATGGTGTAAATGACGGTGCCGTCTTTCTTCATGCCATTCGCCTTGTTGATGGCGCCATTGGCAACCGAGGGCTCAAAGCTGCTGTAGCTCGTGGGCGAACCATCGGTAAAGAACAGGACAACCTTCTTGGCGTCCGCTCGGCCAGAAATGTCCTTGGCAAGATCCATGCCATAGTCGGCACGTGTGGCGCCGGCAGGTGAAATGGAGCTGACCGTACTCTTGAGGCTGTTTACGCCATCGCCCAAGCAAGGCGTCGGGCTCTTCATGATCTGCGAATAGTTGTAAGTGTGGCCGCCTTCACGATAAGTGCCGTTGCCGACTTCATCAGTCTTATAGCCCGAGAACTTTACAATTGCGACCCGATGCTGCTTGGACTCATCCGAGATCTTTGCATTTTCTTCGGCGATCTTTTCGATAAAGCTATTGGCCGCGGTCTTCAGCGCATCAATGCGCTTGGTGCGGTCGCTTGAGCTCATAGGATCGTTCATTGAGCCAGAAGCATCCAGCACCAGTACAATGTCGAGCGGCTTGGGGACCGTCGTCGTCGTGTTGGACGTCGAGGATATCGCCGAAAGTGTGGTGAGGAAGTCTGACCCCTCGCCGGCCTCGACTGTCTTGTCGGTCCAGATTCGGCCGACGTTTTGTGTCGTGATTTTGCCGCTGTCGTCAGAGCCGGCGGCCCAATACGTCCAGTTGTCGCTTGTATGGGGGTCGACGATCTTTCCGCTTACTGTCGGTCCGTCCATTCCGGTGCTGGACCTGGCGTTGGCCTCGGGCAGCATGGCAAATGCTGCAGCCGGCAACACAAGCACTACGGCAAGTATCACCGCCAAGAGACCCCTCGTGTACTTACTCATCGCGTCTCCCTTCTCGCGGTCTCAGACCTTGCATCAGCCTAAAGTTACGGAATGAAACACAATTAGGGCAGGTGACACACGTTCCAGATTTGATTTTGGGCGTGAGACAAATGTCTCACCAAAGTTGAGACACGAGGGTTTTCGCAGGAAAACGGGTGCGGCTCGGAGCCGACAGGCCAAAATGATCCGTTTTCCTCCGTCTCCGGGGGATCAATTGGTGGTGCTCGCTACGAGATCGGCCCATCTACTACGTTTGAATCGATACCCCCGACCATAACCGCTTTTCATGAAAAACCGCAGGCGTTCTACCTGCAATTTTGTTTTCGCGTTTTTTGGCATGGTTGAGGGTAGCGGCCTAAACGTAGTAGATGGGCCCATTTCGTGGCAGACGGGTCACGTGGCAGCCCTCGCAAGGCCAAAATGATCCGTTTTCCTCCGTCCACGGGAGTTAAAGGGCTGTTACGGATATGGTGCTATTTCAAAACTATGCCGGATTACGGGGCAAAAGTCGGAGCCCTCATCCATACCCCCATTTTTTGAAAAACGGCAGGCTATCTACCTGCGGCTTTGTTTTTGCGATTTCCTGCATGGTCGGTGGTTCGCTATCCAGCCCCGTAATCCGGCATAGTTTTGTTCGTGGCGGCCCAACCGCGCGCTTAAGCGCGGGGCCGGCGGGGCAATTTTGCCCCACCGGCCCCTATTCCAGCTCTATTCCAGCTCTATTCCAGCGCTATTCCGGTTTGGTTTCTACCGTGGGAGTCTTGTCCACCGCAACTGGAGTGCGGGCGGTGTCCATGCTCAGACAGTGTTTGGGGCAGCTTTCGATGCACTCGCCGCATACCACGCAGGCGTACGGGTCAATCGACCAGGTACCGCCTTTGCGACCGACCGCGAGCGCGCCCGCCGGGCAGCGCCGCGCGCACATGCCGCAGCAGATGCACACGTTCATGTCGTTGACGATATGCCCGCGCAAGCGCTCGGGCGCCGTCAGCTCCTCCTGCGGATAGCAAACCGTGACCGGCTGCTTGACCATAGAACCCAAGGCCGTCTTGGCAAATGTCAGTAAACTCATGCCACGCCTACCTTTCCGTACAGCTAATGCAGGGGTCGATGGTCAGGATAATCATGGGCACGTTGGCAAGGAGCACGCCCTGCAGCGCATGTGTCAGACCCGCCAGGTTCTGCGACGTCGGTGTGCGCACGCGGAAGCGGTCCAGGTTCTTGGTGCCGTTGCCGCGTACATAGTAGTACGCCTCGCCGCGCGGCTGCTCAATCACAACCTCGCCACGCGCGCCGTCAGCCGGGGTGAGCTTGGTGCGCCCGCCGATGCCGTCGTGCGGAATCTTGCCCACAAGCTCCTTAATGATGTCCATGGCCTGCATGACCTCGGCACAACGCACCTGGCAGCGGGCATAGCAGTCGCCGTCGGTCGCCACGATAGGCTCAAACGCGGCCAGGTCCGCATAGGCACCGTCGCCGAACATGCGCACGTCGTAATCCACGCCCGAAGCGCGCCCGAATGGGCCGACCATCAACAGATCAAGCGCGTCCTTCTTGCTGATCACACCCACGCCATGCAGGCGCTCGCCGCAGCTGTTGTCGTCCAAAAACGTATGCACCAGGGCCTCGTAGTCGGGACGCATGGCATCGAGCGTCTGCACAATACCCGCCAGCTCAGAGTCCTCAATATCGTGCTTAAGGCCGCCGATCTCGTTAATCGAAAGGATCACGCGGCCGCCGCACGTGCTCTCAAAGATCTTGAGAATCTGCTCGCGCAGGGTCCACGAACGATAGAACAGCGCCTCGAAGCCAAAGGCATCGGCGAGCAGGCCCAACCACAGCAGATGCGAGTGGATGCGCGAAAGCTCATGCAGAATGGCGCGGATATACTGCACGCGGCCGGGCACCTCGATGTCGAGCATGCGCTCGCAGGCGCTGGCATAGCCGCAGCTATGGCCCACGGCGCAAATGCCGCAGATGCGCTCGGCGATGTAGCCAAACTGGTGCATATCGCGCTTTTCGGTGAGCTTCTCGAGTCCGCGGTGCACAAAGCCGATCTGCGGAATTGCCTCGATGACGCGGTCATCCTCGATCACCAGGTCCAGATGAAGCGGCTCGGGCAGCACCGGGTGCTGCGGGCCAAACGGAATAACGGAGCGATGTGCCATGGACCTTACGCCTCCTTTTTCTGCTTGTCGCGGGCGGCCTTGGCGGCAAGCGCCGCGCGGACCTTGGCCGCTTTCTCGGGATCCATGGCGGCGAGCTTTGCCTCCATCTCGGCAGCCTTGAGCGCGGCCTTCGCAGCGGCATCGTCATGTTGAGCATCGGAGCCGGCAGCCGCAGCGGGCTGAGCGACGGCAGCGTTCACAGCATCGCCGGCACCCGCGACGCCCTCCCCTGCAGCAGCGGCGGCAACGGCCTTCTCGGCTACGGCCTTGCGTGCCTTGGCCTCGGCGGCGGCACGGACCTTCATGGCCTTCTCGCGCGCGGCCTTCACCTCGGGCGTGATGACGCTCATGGGCTCGGCAGTCGAAACCTGGTAGAAAAAGCCCTTAAAGTCAACCTGCATGTCGGTGATGGCAAGACCAAAAAGGTCATGCGCCTCATTTTCAAACGGAAATACCGCCGGATAGTACGAGCTGATGGACGGAATCTCCTGGTACTGATCAATTCCCTCAACCACCAGGTTCTCGATCGCATAGTTTCCGTCCCGCGCGATCTGCTCTTGCGCAGCACGAACGTTGATAAACGTATAGACCAGGCGATACGATCCGTCGTCCACACAGCGCTCGGCATGCATCTGCACAAAGCGTGCGCCGACGCCCTTGAGCGCCTGGACATGCGGCAGGAGCTCGTCGATCCCGACGGTGGTATAGATAGCCTTTTGCATTACTCGGCCTCCTTTGCAGCGGCGGGCGTCTCAGCAGGTGCATCGCCAGCGGCGGGTGCGGCGGGCTTCCCAGCAGGCGCGTCACCGGCACCGTCAGCCCCGGCCCCCGCAGCCACAAACCCGTCCTCGCCCAGCTCAACGCCACCGTCCCAGGTTGCGGCACCGCCCACGGTGAGTGGATCGCCACCGGCGCGCATCACGGCCTCCTTCTGATCCAGGATGCCGCATGCCTCCACAATGGCATCGATCACCGTCTCGGGGCGAATGGCGCACCCGGGCGCGTACACGTCCACGGGGATCGCGCGGTCCACGCCGCCGATCACGTTATAGGCATCGCGGAACACGCCGCCCGAGCACGCGCAAATGCCGCAGGCCACCACGCACTTGGGCTCGAGCATCTGGCTGTAGATCTGACGCACGACGGGCAGGTTCTGGGCATTGACCGACCCCGTCACCAAAAAGATATCCGCATGCTTGGGGTTGCCGGTGTTGACCACGCCAAAGCGCTCCGCATCGAACAGCGGCGTGAGCGAGGCCAGCACCTCGATATCGCATCCGTTGCAGCTCGAGCCGTCGTAATGAATAACCCACGGCGAGCGCGACATTTTATGATCCATGGATGCCGCCTCCTAAATAAACACGTCGACGAGGATGGGCATAAGGTTGAGCAGGCCAAACACCAGCGCCACGCCCCAGCCGAGCTTAAAGCAGCTGCGCCAGGTGCTACGGGCGAAGGTGTTATCGATCAGCACCTCGACAAAATACGTCGCAGCCATCACGACCAGGGCGACCACCCAGCTCACCGGATTGTCCCAGACAAAGAACATGCCCACCCACATCAAAAACAGCACGGTCTCGCACCAGTGCATAAGGGTCATCTTGGCCAGCGTGCCGCCGCTCATCTCGGTGGCGACGCCCTGGACAATCTCCTGATGCGCGTGATGCGAGTACGAAAGATCGAACGGCGACTTGCGCAGCTTGATGGTGAGCACCGCGAGCAGAGCGAGGAAAATGGGCGCGCTGTACACGATGATGGGGACCGACTGCCCCGTCACGGCAATGGAATCGAAGCTGTCGGTGGCAAGATACAGGCCCACACTCATCAGCAGAACGGCGGGCTCGTAGCTCATAACCTGCAGCAGCTCGCGGTCGGCGCCAACCTGGGCAAACGGGCTTTGCGTCGAGGCGGACGCCAACACCACAAAGATCGCGGCAAGCGTCACCATAAAGGCGCACAGCAGCGTGTTGGAGCCCGACACAAAGATGCCGCCGCCCACCACGGTAAAGATGAGCGCGCACGCCATGTAGGTATCGTCCATGGTGTTTACGCTGGCGGGGGCCTTGCGCAGCAGTTTGGCAACGTCGTAGAAGGGCTGCAGCAGGCGCGGGCCCACGCGGCCCTGCATGCGGGCCGATAGTTTGCGGTCAAGACCGTCGATCAGGCCGCCCACAAGCGGCGCCAGCAAGGCAAACGCCACGGTGCCAATAAAAATGCCCACGACGCCCGAGCCCTCGAAATACTTACCGCGCAGCACCGAGGGCGCGCTCATGGCAAGTCTCTCGGGCCCAATCCACGCGCAGCACAGCAGCGCAAACAAGATAATGCTGCAGCACACGACACTACCCGCGGGGCCAATACGCTTCTCGCCAAGGGCGTCCTCCGAGTACCAATTGCGCTTTTCGGCCTTCACCTCGTGTCCCATCGAGCCGCGGAAATGGCGATATTTGTCGGTTCCCACGCCCGAAAGGTACACGTTGACGTGCGGTTTGTTGCTCACGCGGAACGACGTCAGCAGCACCACGGCGATAAACGCCACGATAACCACCATCAGATACATGGCGTCCTTGCCAATAACGTACGGCACGCGGCCAAACACCATGGCCAAGTAAGGCGACACCAGACCGCTCGAGATAACCGGGAACGCCACGCAGCACAGAATCAGCAGCGCGGCGATGGTGTTGAGGGCCATCCATTCGGTCTTATGGACATTGACCTCAACGTTTTGAGCCGTGGGGTCGACGCCCGAAAGCTTGGCGAGCCACTTACCCCAGAAGAAGAATGTCGCGGCCGAGCCAAAGGCAAGCACCATGATCATGAGCACGTTGCCGGTCTGCGCAAACGCCACCAGGGCGCCCCACTTGGACACGAGCATGCCAAACGGCGCCACAAACATGCCCATAATGCCCAGCATCATCAGGCGCGTCAGGTGCGGCATGCGGCTGAACATACCGTCCATGTCCTCGATATTGCGGCTGCCGATATGATGCTCGGCCGTGCCCACGCACAGGAACAGCAGCGACTTTGCCACCGTGTGGAACAGGATCAGGAAGATGGCCGCCCATACGGCCTCGGGCGCGCCGACACCCAGGCAGGCGCTGATGAGGCCCAAGTTGGAAATGGTGGAGTACGCGAGCACGCGTTTGGCGTTGCTCTGCGAGATGGCCATGAGGGCAGCGAGCAAAAACGTGATGGCACCCACACTTGTGACCATAAAGCCGGTCACGGGATAGATGGCATAGAGCGGGCTCAGCTTAACCATCAAAAACACGCCGGCTTTGACCATGGTGGACGAGTGCAGCAGGGCGCTCGTGGGCGTGGGGGCAACCATGGCGCCCAACAGCCAAGTGTGGAACGGCATCTGCGCGGCCTTGGTGAGTGCGGCGAGCGATAGCAGGATGACCGGCATCACCAGCAGCGCGGATTGTGCGGTTCCGGAGCCGGAAAGCTCGATCATGCCCGAGATGGTCAGCGGCATGCCGTTAACGTGCAGAAACATAAGGCCCGCCAAAAACGCGATGCCGCCCAGCATGTTAAGGATGATCTGGGTAAAGGCGTTCTTGATGGCCTCGGGCGTGCGCGTGTAGCCAATCATGAGGAACGAGCACACGGTGGTGATTTCCCAGCCGCAGAACAACCACTCAAGGTTGTCGCTCGTCACGATGACGAACATGGCCGAGAGGAACAGGAACATGAGCGCCAGGAACTGCGGGCGTCGATCGGGCGCGGTCTGCCCGCGCAGCGCGGCCTCGTGCTCGTCATGGGCCTGGAAGTCCTTCATGTAGCCCAGGGCATACACGCAGATGAGGCTGCCGACGATGCCGACGGCGAGGACCATGATCACGCTCATGTAATCCAGGTAGAGCGGCGTTGCGGTGACAGCCTCGGCCGCAGGCAGCGTCATGACAGCAAAGGTAACGGAGCCCACCAACTGGACTATGCCGAGCACACCGGTAAGCACGTTCCTATATTTGTACGCGTTATACAGGATGACGGCGCACAGGATGACATCGATGACGGAGCTGATAATCGAGAGCACATGCGAGGTGCCGGGGACAACCTCAAAGCTCTGCGGACCCGTGACAAAAAACATGACGGCGACTACAACTGTCACCGCCATAATAATGCCGGAACCTATGAGCCCCACCGCATCGCGGGCGCGGTCACCGCGCGCAAGCAGCATGCCCAGCGCCGGTACCAGCGGAAACAGGGTAAGGAAATACAGTAGCGTCATACCATCACTCCCCCATGCCAAAACGCTGCAATTGTTTAACGTTATAGCTCAATTACGGGGTTGCGGTGGCAGGTTTTCGGTCAACTGGGGAGTTTTAGGCGTACGGGGCAAGGGCACGTCCGCATTGGAGTAGAGGGGTGACGTTCCCTTACCGCAGCGACGGGCGCGCGGGCCACTGCGCACAGTTTATTGGCCACTTTGGAGGATGTCCCGATAGGCTCGCGCCGATCCGAAAAGTTGGCGCGGCAAGAAAAATGCGCCCCTGTGGGCGCACCCTCTTGCTACTCTGCCTGCTTAACGCGCGGCTTGCGGCCGCGCGGCTTATCAACCAGCGCGGACTCACCGCTCTCGCGATACTGGCGGCACCAAGCCTTGACCGAAGACTCGCTGGGAATCTTGTGCTTGATCATGGCCTCGCGAACCGTCAAGCCGTTTTCCAGGCGATCCTTTACCACGGCAAGCTTGACGTCGTACGAATAGGTATGATGACGAGCGCCCGCATTGAGCACGGCGTCGGCACCGCCCACGGCATACGCGCAAGCCCACTGACGAGCCGTGGCCTGGGGAATGCCAAGCTTTGCGGCGAGGGCGCGGTGACCGACCCCCTCTTGGAGGATCTCGACGGCGCGCTGCCTAACCTCGGGCGCATGCGTGCGAGTCCTAGTTGCTTCCGACATACCTGCCACTTCTTAGCCTTAACCGTTAATCTGCTTTCTTACGTGCATGCTAGATAGTAGCATTTTGCTGTTTGCTCAAAGCAGTTAATTAAAATAGACGCGGCATTATCTGGGCATTTGACACCTATTTACGACGTTTCTTTATCGATTATTTACGCTGGTAGCTAGCTCGCAGCTAATCGTCATTCGTTTGCCAACAAAATTGGCATCTCTTTATGTTCTTTGGTCTAGAGGGAATAATTATTAACCCCTCCCCCAATAATTTTGAGCGGCCTGCAGGGCAGTGACGCCTCACTCCTCATGATTACCGCGCATTGCCATCCACCCGAGCAAAACAAGACGATATGAGAAAGCCATTTGGGTCGCCTCCCCCGCGGCGCAGCTTCTTTC
>CAJLUE010000011.1 GCA_905209765.1 uncultured Collinsella sp.
CGCCCGTCACCAGACGAGCGCGGTGCACCTGCGCGAGCGATGCGCTACCAAGCGGATTGGGGTCGATCGCATCGAACATCTCCCCCAGGCGCAAGCCGTATTCCTCTTCCAAGCAGCGGAGCACTACCTCGTACGGCACCGGCTCCACGTCGGAGCGCAGGCGACGCAGCTCGTCGCAAAACCGTTGCGGCAAAATCTCGGAGCGGTTAGCCAGAATCTGCCCCATCTTGACGAACATGGGGCCGAGCTCTTCGAGCAGGCGGCGTAGGCGCACCGGCGTGAGGTTGTCCCACACGCGGTACTTTTTGATCAGGCGAACAATCTGCCCGATACGTTCGCGGCGGCCCGCCGGCGTGAGCTGGTATTCCTCGTCCGGCGCCATCGCGTCGGGCTCCTCGGGGACCATATCGACAGCGCGCGGCTTCTTGCGAGCGCCCGAGACGGCGGCCTCAACCTCATCGACAACCGCCGTCTCGTCACCCAAGGGATCTAGATTGTTGTAATCGGTGGTGGAATCTGCCATCTGCGCTGCTACTCGGCTTCTTCGGCGTCCTCTGCGTCGTCGGGCTCAACAGACTCGACGGGCACCGAGGTCACGTTGTCCTCGACCGAATCGACGATGTCGCGCACATGGGCCAGGAAGGCCGTGCGCTCGGGGCCGGTCATAACGCGGACGCGGGCCAGGATGAGCTCGTCGAGCACGCGCTGTGCCGCAGTCTCGCCCTGCATGCCCAGACGCTCGGTCAGGTCGGAGATGG
This sequence comes from uncultured Collinsella sp., assembly GCA_905209765.1. GTDB lineage: Bacteria > Actinomycetota > Coriobacteriia > Coriobacteriales > Coriobacteriaceae > Collinsella. The sequence goes on from CAJLUE010000011.1 coordinate 759, forward strand.
TGCCACCCGCCTGCTCGAACATATCGGACACGCTGCGGGCGATATCGGGGGTACCGGCATCCTTGCGGACCTGCTCACCCTTGGTACCGAGGTCGTCAAGGACCTTCTTGCCGCCCTCGACGGCAACGGCGGCGGCGCCGAAGCCCACGTTGATGGCGCCGTTAACAAGCTGATCGAGTTTCATAACCATGGTTGGCTCCAATCATGAACAATTGCATTGGCCTTCTTGTACCCAAGATTGGGCGAACGACACAAAATCGTTTTACCGCCGGGATAGAAATCGAGCGGGGCAAAGCCTTTGACGGCGTTTGCCTCGCTCGCTCGTTGCAAGGTCGTCTTTACCTCACGTTGTCGTTCATCGCGAAGGAGTTCTTCATGGCGCAGCTCGTGGTGTAGAGCACCTTGCCCAACAGAGCATCGGTCTCCACCCGCACGCGCTCGGCAAACTCCTCGTTGGCGCGGGCGAGCTCGGCGGGAACCTCGGCCTCGGGCAGCGCGGCTACGACAGCGTCAACGTCGTGAATCTGCTTGTGGCCCATGCCGCCGACCTTCTCCTGATAATCCTCGACTGCGCGACCGCACTCATGGAAGCGGACGTCAGCCAGCGCGCCGATCAGGCGGTTGGCCCAGTAGAAATTCTCGGACGTCACGCGAGCCTGCGTGTCGGCATAGTACTCGGGCATGGTCTCGACGTTGGCGTACAGCGGCACGAGCGCGTTAAACGAGTTGGAGCCAAACGCCATCCACTGCACGGCGCGATACGCCGGCTGCGCATAGGGGCGCAGCTGCAGCACGGCGAGCTGACTGTTGCGATTGATGCCGATAGGACGATAGGCGCCGCGTGTGGCGGGTGTACCCTTGCTGCCGTAACAGTCGTACTCCGTGCCCTGGTAGTGGCTCGAAAGCACGTATTTGATGTCCTCGATGGTCACCTTGCGCTCGGGCACGCGGCTCCAGGGGATATCGTCGCTCTCGGGCGTGTAGTCGGCCTCAGGACCGTCCCACACATCGCTGGGGTTGAGGCAGCGCTGCATGTACCAGGCGCGCGGCGTGTTATAGACGTGGTCGCTGTCGCTGTGCGAGCCAAAGGCCTCGCGCGGGTTGAAGACCGTCGCCGGACCGTCGCCCTCGACGCCCAGCGTCAGGTCCAGATGCCACTCGGCCATCCAGGAGCGAAGGTCGGCAGAGCACATGTGGTCGGTCTGAGCGCCCTCGGCGTCATCCAGGTCAAAGCTGTCAATGCCCAGCTGGTTAGGCATGGTCACATAGGCGTCATCGGGCACGCGCTTGGCGATCCAGTGATGCCCGCCGATGGTCTCGAGCCACCAGATCTCGTCAACGTCACTAAAGGCAATGCCATTGTTCTCGTAAGTGCCGTAGCGCTCGAGGAGATCGCCCAGGATACGCACGCCGTCGCGGGCAGACTTGGCGTACGGCAGCACCAAGGTCACCATATCCTCCTCGCCCAGTCCGCCGGGCTGCGCCGGAACATAGCCGTCCTCGCCCTCGTTGCCCTTGGCGGGCACATAGTCCACAAGCGGATCGGCGCCGCAAACGCGCTCGTTGGTGGTGAGCGTCTCGGTTGCGGACATGCCAACATTGAGCTCGTTGAAACCGGCCTCGGCCCAAATGCCGTGCCCGGGAACGACGTCGGGGACGCTCGTGTAGCGCATGGGGTTGTCGGGCAGCTCAACGGTCAGGTGGCTCAGGACGCTCGTGTAGACACGAGGCTGCTCGTCGGGATGTACCACGCGCATGCGCTTGGGCTCAAACACCCCGTTGGACGAGTCCTCATTGCGGGCGACAAGCGTCGACCCGTCGTAGCTCGCGTTCTTACCAACCAAAATCGTTGTGCACGGCATGCGCATCCTCCTTGAGCGAAGAAATTAAATGGCAACAGTGTATCGCTTTGGCTCAAAAAGGGCGAAGCCACAGCTCCGGCAACCCCTGTGGTCAAAAAATGCCAAATATGAGTACTGTCACCAATTTAGTAGTAGCAAATTTCCTTGTAACGAGTGCCAGAAATCCCCATTTGTGAAAAAGTAAGACAACGTTATTCCCCATAGGTTCAATAAAATGGGCTCCCTAGCGATAATGAATATCGCTAGGGAGCCCAAATCTCATAAAACATATGTGACTATCTTGGCAACAGTACTCATATTTGGCGTTTTTTGACCACGTGGTATATGGCTAACCCCTCAAACAGCCCAAAACGCCTATTCCGATGCACGCTCCGCCGCCTCGATCACGTGCTTGGCGAGAATCGCAGTGGTCACAGCCCCCACGCCGCCCGGCACGGGTGTGATGGCGTTAACGATCGGCTCCGCGGCATCAAAATCGACGTCGCCGACCAGCTTGCCGGCGGCCTCATCCCAGTTGATGCCCACATCGATGATCGTCTGGCCCTCGCGAACCGCGTCCACACCAATCGTGCGCGCGCGTCCAACGGCCGCAACCACAATATCAGCCGCACGGCACTCGGCAGCCAAGTCGCGCGTATGCGTATGGCACGTCGTCACTGTGGCATTGCGAGCCGTAAGCATGGCGGCAACGGGACGGCCAATCACCAGCGACCGACCAACGACCGCGACCTTGGCCCCATCCAGCTCAACGCCGTAATGGTCCAGCAACGCCAGCACAGCCTCCGCTGTGCAGGGGGCAAAGCCCTCGCCACGCCCCGAAAGCGTGGTAAGCAGCGAGGCCGGCGTCATGGAGTCAACATCCTTGGCAGGATCGAGTGCCGCGGCAACTGCATCCTCGTCAAGCCCAACGGGCAACGGACGAAACATCAGGCAGCCATGAACAGCAGGGTCGGCATTGATGCCCTCGATAGCAGCCATCAGCTCGTCCTGCGAAACATCGGAGGGAAGCAATACGCGGCGAGCCTCAATGCCAACCTTCTCGCAGCGCTTGAGTGCACCGCGCTCGTAGGACAGGTCGTCCTCGCGCTCGCCTACACGGACAATGGCCAGCGTCGGCACAACGCCGCGCTCGCGCAAAGCCACGCAGCGAGCAGCGAGCTCCTCGGTCAAAGCACGGGCAACGGGAGCACCCTTGAGTAGCTCGGCCATGGCTATCCCCTCTTCCTTGCGGCATCGGCAGCACGGCGCGCCAGCGCATCGGCGCGCGGCAGCCACGTATCCAGCAGCTCATCGCACGCCGCCTCGAGCTCCTCGGCGCGGGCGCGATCCTTCATAGACGTGGTGTTCGCAAAGAGCGTCAAGCTCGCGCCCTGCATGGCGGCGCGGCAGAACACGGCTCCGCACGCCACATCGGACAGCAGCTGTCGGGAGCCCTTGTCCGCCATGTCCTCGAGCAGCGCCAGCGCGCGTCCGCAGGTATCCATGATCCGATATGGCGGCATGGCGGCCACGTGCAACGCATCCTGAATCGCCGCGGGTCGAGCGGGGTCATCACGAGGAATGCCGTATGCCGCAGACACCTGGCCGTACGCACGAACGTCCTCGGCAACCAGACCCACAAGCTCCTGAGCCAGCTCGTCTGCCTGGGCAAACGCGTGCGTCAGATCGTCTGCGCGATCGGCAAGCGCGGGGTTCGTCGCGCCATAGCGAGCAACCATCCCGCACAGCGAGGCACCCAGTGCTCCCACAAACGCGCTGGCGCTGCCGCCGCCGGGAACCGGCTCGCGCGCGGCAAGCGCCTCGGCAAAACCGCGACAGGTTTTATCCATCATCTCTTGGCTCATCGAAACACCTCTGCCTAGAGCGCCGGTCGCCACGGACCGCGCCGGAATAAAAAATGGGACAACGACGCCAGGAAGCGGTTGTCCCATTCATCGATCTTGTCCAAGTCAGTCTAGCCCATAAGACAAAGGCTGTCAGGAGCTCTGGCTATCGGCGTTTCCGATTGCCGGCTATAGGCACGGGCGCCTAGTCCACCTGAAACGTCGGCAGCAGCGTGTCGATAATCTTCGACCCCATGTCGCGGTTTGCAGTCGAGTACTCCAAATGCGCCGTGGCGACCGTCGAGTCCGTGACAATCGTCTTTGTGTACGTAATCGTGTCGCCCTCGCGCCACGAAACCACGTACCAGTTGTCGCCCTCCGCGGTATAGAGGTCGGCCTTGCCCGAGGTGTCCTCATCGACAAACATCTCGTGTGCAGTTTCGTCGTTAACGTTGACGTAGCCAGACAGGCCGATCACAAAACCCGTCTCCGGATCCTCATACCTGGCACCACTGCCGCTGGGAGTATCTTCCATCTCAAAGCGATTGGGAATCGACATGCTATAAGGATGCATGTCGTTCGTGTACGTATGCACGTCGGTCAGGTAATCGTCCGAATCGCCCGAACCGTAGTATGCCGACTCGTCCTCGGGAACGGCCTCGTCATCGGACGACGAGGGTTCCTTGGTCTTGGACTTGTCGCTCTTCTTCTTGGCAGAAGAATCTTTCTCGTCCGAAGACCCGGTATCGACCACCGAAATCTGCGTGCCGGAGCTCTTTGACCCGTTGAGCACCGTAAGCGCAAACACCGTGCCGCCGCCGATGAGGACCACAGCAGCACATGCCACAGCGATAATGACCGGCGCCTTGCTCTTGGGCTTTTGAGGCGCAGGAGCGACCGGCGGCATCGACTGGGTCAGGCCCGGGGCAGAGGAAGGACCAGCGCCCGTAGGCGTCGGCGCGGAGCCACCCGCCAGCGAGGCCCCACAGTGCGTACAAAACGTCGATCCATCAGGCACTTGCTGTCCGCATTTTTGACAGAACATCGTTCGACCTTTCGTGGTTTAGCTTTTGTCACAGCCAAGTCTATACGCCCCCACCCAGGGCGCTGTTGCGCAACATGAAAAAGCCGATGCCGAGCCGTGCCGTCCCATGCGCCTGCCCCAAACATGGGACATATGGCCCACCTTTCGAGACTCCCGGGCAGCACAAGCTGGGGCATATCTATAAGTAAGGAACCCGTTGGGACACGGCCACTCAACGGCCGAAAACTAAGAACGGAGGTATCGCCGCACCACACACAACGACATCCGTCACGCTTGCGAATAGCAACATACACCAACGGCTCCAACAACCCGCGGCGCCGTGATGTCATCGGCAGACAAGGAGGACGCCACCATGAAGAAAAAGACCCTATCGATCCTTTCCCTTTGCATCGCCCTCTTTGCCGCGTTTGCCCTTGTCGGCTGCGGCGGAAGTGCGTCAAGCGGAGGCGGGGGCAGCAGCGCATCCAAGAGCGAAGGCAAGGAAAAAGCTCCCGTCGCCAAGAAGACCGACTTTATCTGGTTTAAGGTCGAGATGCCCGAGGGCGCTGGCGTAAGCGACTCCGCTGGCAAGAATCCCGACAAGGTCCAGCTCACTTTCCCCGAAGACGAGAACGGTTCGGCCGATCGCTTTATCCCCGTTTGGAAAAAAGCGCTGACGGCAGAGGAATCCCACGCCGACCAGGCAGAAAAGAAAGGTGATACGTTCCAGTGGAAGGATGGCGGGTCCGTCGAGTATAACGGCAGGACGTGGCTCGTCGGAACGTACGAGGACAACAGCGGCGTCTCAACCCTCCTCTTTACCGACGTTGAGCCGGGAAGCGTTTACGTCCTCATCTCGAACTTCGATCTGCATAAGAAAGAAGCCGAAGCGCTCCTCAACTCCATCGAGTTTCCCGATGACATGGCGAAGGCAGTTGCCGAGGCACGCGAAGTCGAGATTTCGAGCATCGAGATCAAGCATTAGGGGCTCGCACGCAGCATCGCATGCGCAGTCATTAAATGATCGGACGCCCAGCCAGGGGAGGATCGGATCGGCCGGCCCTCCCCTCTTTTACGCCCGGGCATATTGCCACTTGTCGGCGCAAATCCGGCCCCCAGAATGGGACACATGGCCCACCCGAACGAGCCGCTCGCGCGTACAGTAAAGGCAGGTAATCCATGGGCGGTTACAGATCGAGGAGGACACGACCATGAAAAAGAAGGCCTTTGCGATTCTCACCCTCTGCATCAGTCTCTTTGCCGCAGTTGCCCTGGTGGGCTGCGGTGGCAGCGGCGGCGCTACCGGAAGTGGCGGTGGCGGCGGAGCAGAAAAACCAGCCGTGGATATGAGGACCGACTTCATTTGGTTTAAGGTCGAGGTCCCCGAGGGCGTCGAGATCACCGACGTTGCCGGCGACACGGCCGATAGGGCCCAGTTTAAGTTCGCCGAGAGCGAGCACGCCAGCGACCGCTTCATCCCCGTCTTCGATCCTGACAAGAACGCCGATGAACTGTTCGACTACGAGGCCAAATGGAAGGCCAACTCTGGATGGACCGAGAGCGATCCCGTTAAGTACAACGGCAAGACCTGGCGCAGTGCCTACTTCACGCACTCGGGCGGCGTAACGACCGAGTACTTCACCGACGTTGACGGCGGCAGTGTGTACGTGCGCATCGACAACGTCGAGGAACACAAGGACGCCGTCGAGACCATGATGAAGTCCCTGGAGTTTGCCGATGATATCGCCGAGGCAAAGACCGAGGCCATGGATGTTAAGCTCGAGGATATCGAGATTAAGCGCTAAAGCTCCAACGGCATGCAGCAGCGCCGTTTTAGCTCAGCCGGGATGCAAGGTGCGACTCCTTGCATCCCGGTTTTTTGTGTTCGCGAAAGCGCCCGGTCACATCACTATATTGAGCACGTTGACGAATTCCTGCGCCTTCGCGTGGCTGCTGAGGCTGAAGGCGCAGGCGGTCAACAGCCTGTTGCGCAGAAAAACACTGCGGTCCTTGATCCTGTTGACCCTTTTCGCGGTCGTGCGCAGAGCACCAAATCATGTCCGCACGAGCAAATAGACTAATACAACAAGGAATATAAGCCGTTATCCAAGGATGTCGCCGCAAAACAAAGGATTAGCAATAGCTAAGATTTAAGCCTAAAACCCTTAGGAAGTGCTAACATATAGTTATTGAAAGAGGCTGAGATGCAGAGACGCGAATTGATCCGTATCCTCGAAGAAGCCGGCTTCATCTCGAAAGGAGGCACTAATCACGAGAAGTTCGTCAAAGGAGATAAACTCGTGCTCGTGAAACGCCACCGAGAGATTGAGGATCAAATTGCCAAAAGAATCCTAAGGCAGGCAGGGCTTCGATAGCTCATCCTCATCACATTTCGCATCGCTTTTTAAAGGAGGTCTTACATGGTTTACGTATGGGAATTCGAGTTCTTTGATTCGAACGGCGTTGTCGACGCTGTGCCATGTGGCTCGCTGGGCGGAGGAGGAACGTTTGGCTCCGATCTAAACGACGCTGTCGAAAGCGCCGCCGATTTTCTCGCATGTATGGTCGACGATCACCTTATGGGCGGCGTCGATCTTCCCGCACCGGACTTTGGACACCAGCCACAACACGGCGGCAAGATTATCGCCGTGGCCGTCAGCCGCGAGCTCGGCGACATCCCCGCCGTCACCGCAGCGGATGCCGCACGTATGCTCGGTGTTAGCTCAGCACGGGTATCGCAACTGATAAATGCAGGAATGTTGGATTCATGGAAGGACGGCACCAAGCGCATGGTGTCCAAAGCTTCCATCGAGGCACGACTCGCCGACGCACCAAAGGCAGGGCGCCCAAAAGAGGTCCCTATTGCTGTATAAAGCAATAGCGTTGCGGGTTTTTTCATTTGTCAGATTAGCTGACAAGCTCTCCCAATTCGGAACTCACTGCGTCCCGAATTGGGCTGGACACATTGCCGCAGGTAGTTGTACATCCTCAATCCAAAGTACGAGAGGTGTTTCCCATGGCAGACAGACCGAAAACAACACTGCGCGACTGCATCTATGGGCTCGCCGTCGGCGACGCGCTGGGCGTTCCTTACGAGTTCAGGCCCCGCGGCACGTTCGAATGTACCGACATGATCGGCTACGGCACGCATGGGCAGCCCGCTGGCACCTGGAGCGACGACACATCTATGACGCTTGCTACCTGCGACTCGATTAGGGAGCTCGGTCATATCGACACCGCAGACATGCGCGACAAGTTCGTAGGCTGGATTGCCCGGGGCGAGTATACAATCGACGGCGTTTTCGATTACGGCGGCACGACCGCTCGCGCCCTGCGCGCCGGCAAAGGAGGCTCCGGCGAGCACGACAACGGCAACGGCTCGCTCATGCGCATCGCGCCCCTGGCGTTCACCGATGCGACAGACGAAGAGGTCAGCATGGTCTCCGCGATTACGCACGCCCAAAGAACGTCGACCGACGCATGCATCATATTTGTCGAGCTGATGAGGGATGTGATGAACGGCGCGCTCCCCTCGTGGGCACTGCGGCTGAAAGGCGTGTCTGAGCAGGAAATCAAGTCAGGTGGCTTCGTGCGCGACACGCTTGAGGCAGCCACCTGGTGCTTCATCAACACTAACAGCTACGAAGAATGCGTGCTTGCCGCCGTCAACCTGGGCGACGACACCGACACCACCGCAGCCGTCGCCGGCGCCCTCGCAGGCACGGCCTACGGTATCGAGGCCATCCCGCAGGAGTGGATAGACACTCTACGCGGTAAAGAGCTGATAGAACGGTGTTTGTTTTAGGACACGCCTTCAACGAAGACAATGTCAGTCAACGCAAATGATTAAGGGACCGCATAAATGATGATTACAGAATGCGCCGTCATGGGTCCGTTCGTCACAGAGCAAAGTACCGTGGGCCGAACACCGTGTTGGTATTCGAATCCCCGCTGCCGCAGAAAAGGGCCGGTTGCAGCCGGCCCTTTAGACATTAGCACCTGCGTTGCCCGCGCTTCCAAAGTTGACCGACTGAGGAGCGGGTTCCGCGGCACACCTTGATTTTACCCGGTGGGGCGGCTCTTTTGCAGCCGGCCCACCGTTTATTTAGATCTACTACGACGGACAGCTCGCACTACTGCGCACTGTCCCGTACCGCCCCCTACCTCCCAAATATCGCGCCAAACAAACCCTTGCGTTTGGGCTTTTCTTCTCGGTAGGAACCCTCGGCAGCTGCCGCAACCTGACGCGGTTGCTCGCCGCCTCCGCGGCGTACGATCTGGTATAGGAAGGGCGATTTAACGTATTTGACCTCGATGGGCGTGGCGTGCACGGTGCTTTCGCTCGACAGCATCACGTTGGGATTGAGCGGTGCCACCACATGCGTCTCGCGTTTGTCGCTAAACACCACCGCGGCCGCACGACCCGTCTGGCCGTTCACGGCAATGCGCACCTGCTCGCCATCGCGGCTATCCGACGCCGGGCGATCGACAAAGTAGACCGGCACCATCACTAGGCCGTCCTTGTGCTTGCGAGCCTTGCGCGCCCAGGCACGGATTCTCTTTTTATTGAGCCCCAGCACCGCCTCGGCATCGTTGCCTGCAACGTCGAGCGCCAGCTTATCAATAACCACCTGGTCCTTGGTGGACGCGTCGACGGAAACGACGCGGAAGTCACCTTCCTGCATGGCCGGGTCAAACGACCCCACCTTGCCAAAGTCCCACGGCTCCAAAATGCCCATAAGGCGAACGTCCAGGTAGTTTGCCCGCGGATACGCCCAGTCGAGCACCTCGTAGTACACCAGGGTCTCCTTGCTCAGCCCTTTGCCCGGGAAGGACGCCATCATGCGCAGGTCCGCCAACGACATGGGGAAATAGAAGAGCATCATGTCGTTTTGGATCGCGTCTTCTACATCGTGCCCGGCAAAGGCATCGGGATACTGACGCACCAGCTGCAGCGCGTTGGCACGTGCCTGCTGCGGCGATATCTCACAGGGGACGCCCTGTTCGGGAACGTATTCGGCACCCACGCCCATGGTCAGGCGTTTGCTAAACGTACCGGGCTTGAGCAGGTCGGCCACGCCAATCTTGTTGCCGCACGACGGGCACTCAAACACGCGCTGGGTCGATGACCCCTCAAAGGACGCGCCGCAGAAGGGGCAGGGAATGCTCACGTGCGTCGCCTCTTGGAACTCCTGCGCCGTGCCGCGGTCCTCCCACAGCAGATGCTCCAGAACCGACTGATTGCGCCAGTGCGTATTGAAGAAATACCAGTCCGGGTCCTCTGGGCGCTCGAGCTGCGAGACGTGCGTGAGCTTGAGCAGCCCGTCAACCACCGTCAGCGGCGTATGACGGATACCCAGGGCGCTCTTGGGCTCCCCGGCATCCGCCCTCCACGGAACAACCGTTTCGCAATAGGCGCACTCAAAGCTGCGCTTTGCCTGGTGCGAATACATGGGGCCGCCGCAGTTTTGACATTTAATGGCAAACATCTCGTCCATGGAAACGTCCTCCTTTGCACAGGGCTATCGACATTAAGTATGTCGAGCAAATCGGCGCGTGCCCATACCCATGTGGCCCAAAATGGAGCACTCGGTCGGACGGGAAGGCGCAGTGAACTCGATGGCGCGGGCAGTCGTCCCCCTCCGCCTCGCGCCTGTTAGCGCCGGCAGACCATTACTGCATTTTCTGAGCATCGGTACACGTTGCGTCTGTGCGAGCTACACTATCCCCTTAATAAGAATGCGAGGAGATACACCATGCTATTTGTAAATCGGCTGGTACATACGCTTGTTCCCGGCAGCGAAAGCGAGCCGGTCGATACCTCCTGCCGCACCAACGCGGGTTTTGCCGCAAGCCTCATCTGCATCGGGCTCAACATCACGCTGTGCCTGGCCAAGGGCATAGCCGGTCTGCTCGCGGGCTCCGTCTCGCTTATCGCCGACGCCTTCAACAACCTTTCCGACGCCTCGAGCAACATCGTGAGCCTGCTCGGATTCCGCCTTGCCAGCCGCCCGGCCGACGAGGGGCACCCCTATGGCCACGGCCGCTACGAGTACCTCGCCGGCTTGTTTGTCGCCGTTCTCGTTTGCGCCGTCGGCATCAACCTGATCCTGGAGTCGGTCACCAAGATCATCAAGCCCTCCCCCACCGCGTATTCGGCGCTCTCCATGGCAGCCCTTGTCCTGTCCATGCTCGTCAAGTTTTGGATGGCGGCGTTCAACCGCACGCTGGGCAACCGCATCGATTCCGAGACGCTTATCGCCACGGCGCAGGATTCCAAAAACGACGTCATTACCTCGGCCTCGGTCCTGGCCGCAGCGCTTATTTCGCAAACGACCGGCTTTGACCTCGATGGCTGGGCGGGCCTGGGCGTGGGCATCTTCATCTGCATCAGCGGCATGGGCCTGGTGCGCGACGCCATCAGCCCGCTGTTGGGGCAAGCGCCCGACCCCAAGCTCGTCCAGGCAATCCGCGACAAGATCATGTCGTATCCGCAGGTCCTAGGCACGCACGACCTGATGGTGCACGACTACGGCCCCGGTCGGCAATTTGCCAGCGCACACGTGGAAATGCCCGGCGAGGGCGATGCGTTTGAACATCACGAGATCCTGGACACCATCGAACACGACATCAAGCATCAGATGGGCATCGACATCACGCTACACTGCGACCCCATCGCCACCACCGGCGACGACCTGCGTGGCTGGGTCAAGCGCGGCATCATGCAAATCGACCCCGCACTCTCCATCCACGACCTGCACGAGCACGACGGGTTCGTTTCGTTTGACCTGGTGCGTCCCGACGGCTTTGACATATCCGACGAGGAGCTGTTGGAGCTCGTCACGCGCATCGTGCACGAGCGCCGGCCCGATGTCTCGTGCGTCGTCACATTTGACTCGGGCTTCAGCTCGCCCGACCGTCCGGCCGAGCAGCTGTAATCGACAGTAAAACGGGACGCAGGACCGCCGACCAACGCGCCTACGCGCCCGGTCACGCGATCCTGCGTCCCGTTTTTGTTTGAACTGCTAAGGCTCTAGCCGCTCGAGCGCTAGTTCCCCTGCGCGCCCGAAATACCATTTTGCAGGGCATCCCAGGCGTTCGTTGCCATATCGCCCAGGTTCTGTGCGGTATCGCCGAGGTTTTGTGCCGTATCGCCCAGCTCTTGGGCCTTATCCCCAAGCTCCTGCGCCTTGTTGCTCAGGTCCTCCAGCGTGTTGGAGCTCGAGCTGTCCGTAGTGCCCTGGTCGCCGGACGCATTACCCGACGAGCTGTCCTTGCGCGTGAGCTGGACCTCCAGGTTGCCATCGCCGTTGTAGTATGCAGACGTAACCACCCAGTTGGCGTCGACAACAGGCGTCGAGCCGTCATCGGTCAGAATCACGGCATTCGAAAGATCGGCCCCACGCGACTTGAGGAGCTTCTTGGCGTTGGACCAGTACTGACCCGGGATATCGCTCAGGTCGACGGTGCCGGACTGGGCAGTCTCGGTCTGCTCGGCCGTGGTATCAGGCGCGGCGCCCCGCTTGTTGAGCATGCCCGACACGATGGCGAACACAACCGACAGGGCAAAGAAGATCGCCAGCACGATGAGGATCTTCTTAATCACGCTCGACGAACGCGAAGGCTTCTTCTCCTCGTCCTCGCCATACTGGGGGATGGACTTGGGATACTCACGATACGGCTCGCGCGCATATCGGTCGCGCGACTCGTAGCGCGGTTGTGCCGTGCGCGGCATATATGTCGTCTGCTGAGGTTGCGGAATGGGATTTTGCAGCAGGTCATCATAAGGGTCTGCCGCCGCGTTGCCGTAGGGGTTCTGCGATGAGGCACCATGCGGGTCCTGCACTGCGTTTCCGTAATTCACAACGCGCGTGGGATCGGCCGACACCTGCGTCGTATCGGGGGCAGCGTAGCCGGGGTTCGGCACGACGCGGGTCTCGTCGGCGCCATTGCCCGTCCGCGGGGAGCCGTAGCCACCCATTACGGTCGTCTTGTCCTGGTCCATGCAACGATTCCTTTCCGTCGCCCGTAAGCATCAAGTTATCCATGCATTCTACCCGCGCAAAAGCCTATGATGGGCAAAGCTCGTCGGTATCTACAAGACATGCGCGGCCGACGGTCACAAGCGAATCGAGGATATGTCATGGCAAAAAGCAAGCTCATCAAGGACACAACGCGCGCCGAGCGCGAGGAGATCATTAAGCTGGCACTCGCTGGCTGCGGCAACGGCAGCTGCGACAACTGCGGAAGCTGCAGCTTGGGAGCCGGCGATCCATATGGCACCTACCAGCCCTACATTGACGGCGAGATGGAAATCGCCGATATCAACATGATGGTCGCCGAGCGCAACGCTAAACTCTTCGGCCTCCAGCGCGGGTAACGACCTCTTCTTGGGCTGTGAACCAAAAAATGCGCCCATCTACTACGTTTAACCCAAGGGTGCCAACCATAGCCATATCTGCGTTAACAAAACCGCAGGTAAACGTCTTGCCGCATTGTTAAAAAACGCTCCATGGTCGGCCCAACCCTGGTAAACGTAGTAGATGGGCGCTTTTCGTGGCGTGGCTGGCCCAGATAGCTTGTTTCGGAGCCAATTTGCATCAAAAAGTCCCCGGCGGCGCTGCGTTTTGCGCCACCGGGGACAGTTCAATTTATCCCTCGCGGTCCACCTTACTCATTGGGTACGTACGTAGCCCTGGCTCGTTCGGGCGTCACGTCCTGACCACTGGAATAGCTCGAGTCGAATGCGTGCGCAACCAAGTCGTGCGTATCCCATGCCATGCAGTCAAACTCGCCAGTATCGAGGACGATGATGTAGCCCTTGCCGTCGTAGTAGAAATGATCCTCGGTGTAGTTATCGTCATCGTCGATGTTGTCTTCGGACACGGAGTCCATATCCGGCTTTGCCGTCTTAATTGCCTGCTTGGCCTCGCTCTTGAGGGTGTCAAACGAGAGCCCATGCTGCGCAAGCGAGTCCTCGAGCGAAACCTGCTCACCCGTCTTGAGGTTGTAGTACGCCGACCTCGTCACCCGCTCCGATCGATACGGAGGTTGATAGCTATCGGTGTAGGTTCGCACGCAGGCGATATCGCCGTCAATCGAGACGATTTCAGCGTAATACATCGTGGTCACACGGTTGTCCTCATCATATGGTGTCGCCTGCTTACTCGCATCAAGTGCATCCGCGACGAGCTGAATCATATCCTCGTTGAACTTGGCGACACCTACGCCCTGGCCTTTTACTTGGGGATAGGTCCACGTAGCCGAAATCTGACACGTAACGTCGGGATCAGGCGCGCCCTCGCCCACCGGCGCCGTAAAGCTGACATCCTGCGTAGCAGAGACGGCCTCGTAGCTCGCCTGCGCATCGTCAGAGTCCTTCGACTTCAACTGCTCCAGCGTCGTGGCGACCGTGCCAATGGTGCTGTTAACCGAGCTCTCGTCGGCATACAAGAAACCAAAACCGCCCAAAGAGGCTGAACCGACTTCGTTCGAGGCAACAAGGTCGGTCATGGCTTTAAATGACTTGCCGTCATATCCAATAAATTTAACCTGGTATTCGTGGGCAGAAGGTCCACTCTCGCCAGAGACGTCGCTTTGTTTAATCGCCGTCCCATGGTCGAACCATTGTTCAAATCCAATCTTGCCTTCGTATTCACAAAGCCAGATGGACACACACGCTTCTTGAGCGGACACGTTCACCTCCGGCGAATATACCTTTTTAATATCGCCATCTTTATACGCCCAAACTTCGAGATGTGCAGCGACGGCCTGATTCTCACGGTCCACTGGCTCATCCGAATACTCAATCAGCAGTTCATCTTGGCCATCACCATCAAAGTCAATGAGCTTAGCGTAAGCCACGCCCTGGGCTCCATGCGCATATTCATCGAACTCGACAGCCTCGCCCTCGCCGTACTTTTTCTGGTACTCGAGTATCTTGTCGGTGAACAGCTCGTTTGCCGTCTTGACCGCCGCCTTGGCAGAGGCCTTGGCCTCCTTCTTGGACTGCGTGAGCTCAACGTTCTTAGGGGCGTCCGAGCCTTCCTTGGCGTAGTCGACCTTCATGGTGGTCGTGCTCTTCTTTTTGCCCTTGCCCGAGGTGATGGTCATCTGGTACTTCTGGTCGGGCAGCTCGCCAAAGTCCTCCATGGCAAAGCCGTCCTCGCCGTCGACCTTGATGGTGTAGCTCTTGCCCTTGCCATTAGTAGGCGCCAGCTCGACGGTATAGCTCTTGAGCTTTTTGCCCTTGCTGTTCTTGGGCAGCACTTTAGTCTCGCATGCACAGACAATATAGCCCTTGCCACCCGAAGTTACCTCGGACGACGCGCCGATAAGCGGCACGATCACGATAGCGGCGACAATGGCGACAATGGCAACGCCGCCGATAACGGCCGCGACGATGCGGCCCCTGTGCTTGGGTTTCTTGGGCTGCGGCGTCGGAACAAACGGCTGAGAGGCCTCGGCAGGCTCGGTCATAGGTTCCTCATAACGAGGCTGCGCCGCCATATGAGCCGAGACACCCTGAGGAGCTTGCTGTCCCGCAGGGGCGGACGCCGGCGCGTCCCCCACTGGAAACGCCACGGGCTCTGCTTGATCCTCGGCGCCACCCACGCGAGCCCCGCAGCTCGTGCAAAACGTGGAGCCGTCGGGTATCTGAGCTCCACACTTGGTGCAATACATCGCATCTCCCGTCTCTCGCCGCAGCCGCAATGCGCCCGCGCAGTTCTTCCAACTACACCGTACGGGAGAAATCGTGATTCTTGTTGCGCAACATTACCGCCGCAAAAAATGATCCCTTGGGGACGGAGGAAAAAGCCCCGCCGGGCCTTGGTAGGCGCGGCGGGGCGGGCAAGCGGCTATGAGCAGCAGGCTTAGAACAGGCCGGTGATGTTGCCGTCGTTGTCGACGTCAATGTTCTCGGCCGCGGGAACCTTGGGCAGGCCAGGCATGGTCAGAACGCTGCCGGTCAGCGCGACCACAAAGTGGGCACCGGCGGAAACCTTGAGCTCGCGCACGGTGATGCGGAAGCCCTCGGGAGCGCCCAGCGCCTTGGCGTTGTCGCTAAAGCTGTACTGCGTCTTGGCCACGCACACCGGCAGGTTGCCAAAGCCGTTCTCGCGCAGCTCGGCGAGCTGGCGCTTGGCAGCCGGCGTAAAGTCGATACCGTCGGCGCGGTAGACCTTGGTGGCAACAGCCT
Source organism: uncultured Collinsella sp. (assembly GCA_905209765.1). GTDB lineage: Bacteria > Actinomycetota > Coriobacteriia > Coriobacteriales > Coriobacteriaceae > Collinsella. The sequence goes on from CAJLUE010000011.1 coordinate 16,668, forward strand.
CGAGGGCGTCGGCCACATCGGCACCATCCTCGTAGGCAAACTTGAGCTCGCTCGGCTGCTCAATCAGGCGCATGACCTCATCGGCCAGGTCGAGCGCGCCCTCGCCGCCCTTAGCCCAAACCTCGGATAGCTTAACGTTGACACCGAGCTTCTGGCACTCGGACTCGATGAGCTCGAGCTCGGCCTCGGTGTCCGTCGGGAAGCGGTTGATGGCGACCACGCAAGGCAGACCGTAGACGTTCTGGATGTTGTCGACGTGGCGCAGCAGGTTGGGCATGCCGGCCTTGAGAGCCTCGAGGTTCTCCTCGTTGAGGTCGGCCTTGGCAACACCGCCGTTGTACTTAAGCGCGCGGGCAGTGGCGACGACCACAACAGCGCTGGGACGAACGCCCGTCATGCGGCACTTGATATCCAGGAATTTCTCGGCACCCAGGTCGGCACCAAAGCCGGCCTCGGTAATGGCGACATCGCCAAAACGCATAGCCATACGCGTGGCCATGATGGAGTTGCAGCCGTGGGCGATATTGGCGAAGGGACCGCCGTGGACAAACGCAGGCGTGCCCTCGAGTGTCTGAACCAGGTTGGGTTTGAGCGCATCCTTGAGCAGGGCCGCCATGGCACCCTGAGCCTTAAGGTCGCGGGCGCGGACGGGCTCGCCGGCAAAGCTGTAGCCGACAACAATCTCGCCCAGGCGCTCCTTAAGATCGTTGATGCTCGTGGACAGGCACAAGATTGCCATGACCTCGGAGGCAACAGTGATGTCGAAGCCATCCTCGCGCGGCACGCCCTGGGCCTTGCCGCCAATGCCGTCGATAACATGGCGCAGCTGACGGTCGTTCATGTCGACAACGCGCTTCCAGGTGATGCGCTTAACGTCGATACCGAGCTGGTTGCCCTGCTGAATATGGTTGTCGAGCATGGCAGCCAGCAGGTTGTTGGCGGCACCGATGGCATGGAAGTCGCCGGTAAAGTGCAGGTTGATGTCCTCCATGGGGATGACCTGAGCCCAACCGCCGCCGGCGGCGCCGCCCTTGACGCCAAAGACGGGGCCGAGCGAAGGCTCGCGCAGGGCCACGGCGCTCTTGACGCCGCGACGACGCAGGCCGTCGGCCAGGCCGATGGTCGTGGTGGTCTTGCCCTCGCCTGCGGGCGTGGGATTGATAGCGGTCACGAGGACAAGCTTGGCCTGGTGATCAGTTGGCTCGTTGAGCAGGGAATAGTCGACCTTTGCCTTGTCGAAGCCGTACGGAATCAGATGCTTAACGTCGACGCCGGCGTTCTTGGCCACCTCGGTAATAGGCAGTGGCGTAACAGAACATGCGATTTCGATGTCAGTAGGCATGGGCGGTCCTTTCGTTACCGGATGAGAAAAAGACCAATCCAGCATAGCACGCGCGCGCAATGGTAAAACGCCCGTAACCGACGAACGGCGATATGTTTACCCGATGCCTAGCAATAGCCTACAGATGCGCTAAAACAAGCCCATTTCTACAGGGTCGATTCAATACCCAAATGCTCGAATGTGCGAAGCGTTGCCTGGCGACCCTGGGGTGTGCGAATCATCAATCCGCACTGCAGCAGATAGGGCTCGTAGACATCCTCGAGCGTACCCGGGTCCTCGCCCACCGCACTGGCAAGCGTGGTCAAGCCAACGGCACGGCCGGAGAACGTCTTGGCAAGTGTCTCCAAGATGCGAATATCCATCCAGTCCAAGCCAAGCTCGTCGATCTCGAAGAACTCGAGCGCCTGGCGGCAGATATCGAGCTCGATGGGGCCGTTGCCGCGCACCTGTGCGTAATCGCGCACGCGCTTGAGCAGACGGTTGGCAAGACGCGGCGTACCGCGCGAGCGCGAGCCGATCTCGAGCGCGCTGGGATGATCGATCGTCACGCCCAGGATGGTCGCCGAGCGCGTCACGATCTGAGCAAGTTCCTCGACGGTGTAGTAATCCAAGCGATACGAGATGCCAAAGCGATCGCGCAGCGGGCCCGTGAGCATGCCCGAACGGGTCGTGGCCGCCACCAGCGTGAACTTGGGGATATCCAGGCGAATCGAACGTGCCGCCGGGCCCTTGCCGATCACGATATCGAGGGCAAAGTCCTCCATCGCAGGGTACAAGACCTCCTCGACCGAGCGGTTGAGGCGGTGGATCTCGTCGATAAACAGCACGTCGCCCGGCTGCAGGTTAGTCAGGATGGCCGCCAGGTCACCGGTGCGCGCGATGGCCGGACCGCTCGTCGTCTTGATCTGAGCGCCCAGCTCGTTGGCGATAACCGTAGCCAGCGTGGTCTTGCCCAATCCCGGAGGGCCCGAGAAGATCACGTGGTCGAGCGTCTCGCCGCGGCTTTGAGCCGCCTCGATGAGCACGCGAAGGCTCTGCTTGATATGCTCCTGGCCGCAGTAGTCATCCAAGCGCTGGGGACGCAGGGTACGGTCGACATCGAGGTCCTCGGGCGTCAGCTCCGAGCCCACCATGCGCTCGCCGTGCGCCATGGATGCCGCCGGCGAGTTGCCGGGCGTCGCCCACAGGTCCTGAGAGTCATCGGCTTCCCACATCACGCATCCATTCCAAGTCGCTTAAGCGCCGCGCCGAGCAGATCCTCGACACGCATATTCTGCCCATCATACCCGCTCAGGGCAACATCGGTCTCCTGCGGGCTAAAGCCCATGGAAAGGAGTGCCGCGCGGGCATCGTCGATGGCCGAGGGAGCGCCGGCGGGAACCGGCATCGCAACCTGTCCGGGAATCACGTCGACCGGCACAAAACCCTTGTCCTTGGCAAAGGTGCTCTTGAGCTCCAGGATCAGACGCTGCGCGGTCTTTTTGCCCACACCAGGAACCTTGGCCATGCCCTTGTCGTCCTCGGCCATCACCAGGGAATACAGCTGGCCCACGGTATAGGTGGAGAGCACGGCGAGCGCCAAGCGCGGACCGACGCCCGAGACGGACACAAGCCGATCGAACATCGTGCGCTCGTCCTTGGAGGCAAAACCAAAGAGCGTCATGGCGTCCTCGCGCACCTGCATACGGGTATAAAGGCGAACCTCGCCGCCGGGCGTAGGCAGCGTGGCGGCAGTGCTGCCCGAAATACCGAGCTCAAAGCCCACGCCCGACACATCGACGACGGCCGAGCTCATCGTGGCCTCGACAAGCGTTCCATGGAGCTGGGAGATCATCAGTATCCGGTTCCTCTCTGTTGATAGAACTCGCCACCGGTAAGCGCCCGGGTGCGGCTGAGGTTAACGTGACAGATGGCGCAGGCCAGGGCATCGGCAGCATGGTCGGGATGCGGGTCGTGATCGAGCTGTGTGAGCGTACGCACCATGTAGGCGACCTGTCGCTTATCTGCGGCACCGGTACCCACCACAGCCTGCTTAATCTGCATAGGCGTATACTCGCCAATCTCGAGCGCGCATTCCGAAAGCGCCACGAGCGCAGCCCCGCGGGCATGCGCCGTAGGGATGGCCGAGCGAACGTTGGCGCCAAAGTAGATGCTCTCAATAGCAGCGGTATCGGGTCGATAACGCTCCACGACACCCTTGAGGTCGCGGGCGATATGCGACAGGCGTACCGCGAGCGGACTGCCCGCGCTGGTCTCGATACAACCGTAGGCACGGCAGCGAACCTCGCCGCGTCGCTCCTCGATAATCCCCCAACCCGTATGGGCCAAACCGGGGTCGATACCCAAGATAACCAAGCCAGCCTCCCCTCGCCACAAGCACATCGCAAGGCAAGGCCCCGCGCACTATTCACGAACGTCTGTTCTAGAATAACACAACGGGGCCAAGATGCTTAGTTGAAGTATCGGGGTTGGGAGCGAATCCCGTCCCATAGTTAGTTTTGGCTGAAGAATGGGAACTGTCGGGGATCCACCGGCGGCTGCGGCATCGGCGTGCCCTGGGGCCCGCCCTGCGGTCCGCCCTGACCGCCCATCATCTTTTCGATAGCGTCCTGGACCTCGCCTTCAAACTTTTTCATACCCTCATGCAGGCGACGCTGACCATCCTCGGAGCGCAGCTCCTCCATCTGCTCGGGCGAAATACCCAACAGGTCACCCAGTATGCCCATCATCTCGCCACGCATGCGCTCGCTTGTATCCTCGTCGGCAAAGCGGTTCACCTCGGCGCGCGCCAGCGCATCGACCGTCATGCGTTCCTTGCCGCTCAGCCCCAGGTCGGACCACGCGAGCATGTACGGCCAAGCGCGCTCGGCAAACGAACGGGCCGAGACGATCGGCGCCGTCGGCAGCTGGCGGCGAGCCGCCTCTCCCTGGCGCACGAGCATCAGCAGCAACGAACATGCCTCGGGCTTGCCGGCGGCCATTGGGATGTCGTCGAAGGGTCGGTTGCGGTCCACGTGCGCCTCGAGTGTGCCATCGACCTCGCCCGGCTCAAGTCCGCCGAGCAGCTGCGCCGCGCGGTCGAGCATGTCGACCGGACCGTCAAGCGTCGAGAGCGCTTGCGCCAGCACGCGCTCCATGCAATCCTCCACCGCATTGAGCGTCACGAGCTCCTGCGGCACCACGGCAGACGTACGGTTGCGTACACGCGCCACAAACTCGAGCGTCGACAGGTATACGTCACCAAAGGGTGCATAATCGCCCTGGTAGCCACCGCAAAGCGCGGGCGACGTCAGCGCGTACTCAGTTTTGGACAGCGGGCTCAACGCCATCGCACCCAGCTCGAGCGCCGTATCCTCCAGCATGAGACCCAGCGTGCGAGAGCGCAGGCGCTCGGCGTCGCCCGCCGACACATCGCGGTCGAGCACGCGCGCGGCATCCGGTGCATCGCGCTCAACCGTGCGAATATGCAGGCGTTCGGCAATGGCGCGAACGGCGGCACAGCGAGCAGCCTCGGCCTCCTCCTGCGCCGGCGTAAAGATGCGGTTGCGTCCCAGCACCAGGCCGACCACATTGCGCGGACCCAGGGCGTCGACGGCAAGCGCCGCAAGCAGGGACGACGGCAAGTCGCCCTCGAGCGCCACCACGGCGCGCGACGTACCGCGGGCGCGGGCATTATCGCGCACGGCGAGCACCAGCGCCTGCCACAGCCACTCCTCGGAACGGAACTCGGGCAGTTCGTGATCTTCCAGGGCATCGAGCATCACGCCGCGCTGAATCTCCTGAACCAGCAGGCTCTCCTCAAAACATGGCGCCTGGGCCACCACGCGGCCGCAGTCGTCGAGCACAAACGACCCGCCGGTATACACCGACTCGTCGTACGCACCGACCGGCGCCATGCAGGCAAACCATACGCTGCGCTTTGAAGCGATCTTGCGGTAGGCACCGCTGCGCACGGCGGCGATCGCAGCGCTCTCGCGGTCGGTCATATCAAACGCGTTGAACTGGAAATAGGCGATGAGGTCGACGCCGGTCGGCAGCATCTCGAGCTCGCGGTCCAAGTCGAAGATCACGGCGATACGCACGCCGTCCACGTCAAACACCGGCGGCGCCCAACGGGCATCGCCGGTCCCACCGCGCTGCAGGGCAATGCTCGAACGGGCCGGCACCACATGGCCGTCCTTGAGCATCATGTAGTCGAGCAGGGGCTGGCCCTCAAACGAAACTGCCGCGGGCACGATGCAGATCATATCGAGCTCTTGGATACGCTCGGCGACGCCGGTCAAGCCGGCAAGTATGTCGTGCTCAAAGTCGGCAGCGCCCACCAGGCCGCCGGGCAGGGCTCCTATAAAGAGCGGAGCCGGCACGCACAACACGCGCGCACCGCGCTCGTGGGCCAGACGCGCCTGGTCCTCGATGCGACCGCAGATACCCTCAATATCACCCAGGCGCATATCGATCTGTGCAAGTGCGAGCTTCATGGCTCAGCCCTTTCCGTCGTAAACCATCGTTGTCGCAGTAAAAGCGCCGGCCGCATGACGCAGTCGGCGCTCGCATGTGCATATGCTAGCTATGATACCCCGAGCGGGGGCGCGCTCCTAGAACGTCGCGGACCACAGCCCGTGCAGGTTGCAATAGGCATAGACGGTACCGGTCTTGGAACCGCCGGCAAAAAACGTCGCGGGCTTCATGCCGGGCTGGAGGTAATGGACCTCCAGACGGCCCTCGGCCTCAAGGGCGATCCACTCAATATAGTGCTCGGGCACCATAGGATGCTCAACCGAGCCCACGCGCGCACGGATCACGTGACCGTCGCGTTCGCTCTCAACGACCGGCACGTGTTTCTCGTGCGCCGCGTCCTCGGTGTTCGCGGTCAGCTCCGTGCAGCCGGCAGGGGTCGCAACGTCGTTGTCAAGGGCGGCAATGAGCTTGCCATCGGGGTCCTTAAAGAATTTCGCCATGATGTTCTCCTTTGCTGATGTGCCGATGTTCTCGATGGTTCTTATGCCCAAAGGCAGGCGAACCATCCACGGCATGGCAAATGAACACATAACGAGCGGGGACGATGGGACAGCGCGGGCTATCCGCCCTGGCGGCCTCACCCGAGCGGGTTAACGCCCGTCGCCGCCGAGCAGCGCCAGAACATCTTCGCGGGTAAACAGCGACGACGAGATGCCGTCGCCGCCGAGCACGCTGTTGACCAGGTCGCGCTTGGACTCCTGCATCTGCATAATGCGTTCCTCGATCGTGTCCTTGGCGATGAGTTTGTACACGGTCACGGTATGTTGCTGGCCAATACGGTGCGCGCGGTCGGTCGCCTGGTCCTGCGCGGCCACGTTCCACCACGGGTCGTAGTGAATGACCACGTCGGCCGCCGTCAGGTTAAGGCCCACGCCGCCCGCCTTGAGCGAGATCAGAAACACCGGCACCTCGCCCGCCTGGAACTGCGCGACCATCTTGGCGCGGCTTTCCTTGGACGAAGCGCCCGTGAGCTTAAGAAAGCCGATGTCCTCCTTGGCCAGGCGCTTGCCGATGATATCGAGCATGCCCGTGAACTGGCTGAACAGCAGAATGTGGTGCCCGCCGTCGAGCGCACCGTGCACGAGCTCCATGCAAGCGTCGAGCTTGGCGCTCCCCGCCTTGTAGTCCTCGTAGTGTAGATGCGGGTCGCAGCAGATCTGGCGCAGCTTGGTGAGCTCGGCGAGCACCTTGAGCTTGTCTTTCTTAAACTCGGATGCTTCGCGGTGCTGCACCTGCTGGGCGATGCGGTCTTGGTTGGCCAGGTAGAGCTTGCGCTGCTCGCCGGTGAGCTGCGCCATGACGGTGTCCTCGATCTTTTCGGGCAGGTCGGCAACCACGTCTTCCTTGACACGGCGCAGCACAAACGGCGACACGAGCGCCTGCAGGCGAGCGGCGCTGTCACCCTCGGCGTGCTCGACCGGGCTTTCGAAGCGCTTGGCAAACGACTCGCGCGTCCCCAAAAGGCCCGGCATCAAAAAGTCGAAGATGCTCCAGAGCTCGGACAGGCGGTTTTCGATGGGCGTGCCCGTCAGGGCAAAGCGCACACCGGCCGGCAGGCGCTTGGCGGCGCGCGCTACCTGCGTGAGCGGGTTTTTAATGTACTGGGCCTCGTCGAGCACCACACGGGCAAAGTCCTGCTCGGCATACTCGTCGATATCGCGGCGCATGAGGTCATACGATGTCACGACCACGTTATGCTCGTCGGCGCCGGCTATCTGCACGCGGCGCTGCGCCTTGGCGCCCACAATGGCACACACATCGAGCGAAGGCGCAAAGCGCTCCAGCTCGGCGGTCCAGTTGTACACAAGCGACGAAGGGCACGCCACGAGCGTGGGCTTGGCATCCCCCGCCTCCACGCGCGCCAGGATATGTGCGATCATCTGCAGCGTTTTGCCCAGGCCCATATCGTCGGCCAAGATGCCGCCGAGGCCCAGGTGCTCAAGCGAGCCGAGCCACTGGTAGCCGTCGACCTGGTAGCCGCGCAGTGTGGCTTTGAGCGAGACCGGCACCGTAAAGTCCATCTTGCCGAGCGTATCCAGGCGCTCGACGGTGCGGCGGAACGCGGCGTCGCGATCGGCCTCGAGCTCGGGCGTGCGCGCAAGCATGCTGTCGACAAACAGGGTACTCGACGCGGGAAGCGACACGCCGTCGAGCAGATCGACGGCATCGACGCCCAGGTCCTCGGCAAGACCAAACGCGGCGCGGGCACCCTCGTCCAGGCGAACGATGTCGCCGGATGTAAGGCGCGCGAACGTCTGGTGGCGCTTGTACGAGTCAAGATAGATGGCAAGATCTGCCGCCGAAAGACCGCTCGCGCCCAGTTCGACATCGAGCAGGTTACTCTTGACGGTCGCGCGCACCGAAAGCTTGGGCGCAGGGCGGACCGAGACCTGGCGCAGGCGGTCACTGAGCATGACCTCGCCCAGCTCGGACAGGGCAGACAGGCCCTCGGTCAGCAAGTGGAACAGGCTCTCGTCATCGCGTTCCCCAAACGCCAGGCCGCCCTCGTAAAAGTCGAAATACAGGGCCGCCGTATCCATAACGCGAAACTCTGCTATCTCGTCGCGCGGCGGCACGCCCGGGCGCTGCTCTTCGAAGGGGCTGCCCGGAGCGCCCAGGCTAAAGAGATCTGCCGACCAGTCACCGTAGGAAACCGTAATCTTGCAGGTCACAAACCCGTCATCGACACCGATTGCCATGGCAAAGCTCGGCTCGGGCGCCACGGTGTCGAGCACGGCGGGAGCGGTGAGGTCAGTGTATTCGCGCAGCACGGGCAGTGCCATGCGGCAGAATTCGCCCCCCTGCTCGGCGGCGATATGGACCGGCGTGCGACAGGGCAGCAGACGTGACAGAAACGGTGCGGCATACTGGGCAAACGCCGCATCGGCGCGACGCGCGCGGTGCGTGTCGACCAGATAGGCAACGTCGCCCGAGGCAAAGCAGTACATATCGGCGGGCAGGCGCAGGTCGTAGCTGCCACCGGCCGCCGGCGCAATCTTGGCGGCAAGGAGCGGCGGTTGTTTTGCCGCTGCCTCGTCCTCCCCCACCGGCGACAACTCAACCGCAACCTCGTAGGAACGATGCGTCGTCGTTCCCCGCGACCAGGCGGGCTCAAAGGAAATGGTCCGGCCACGCAGCAAGTCCAGCATGTATACGATGTCATGCTCGGACAGCGGCAGCTGGCGCTCGGCGACAAAGCCGCTGCGTGCAAAATCGTACGACGCCGAACGCGAACTCGTGATGTCGCTCAGATACACAACCGTTGCCACAACAAGGTCGAGCAGACGCACCGAAACCTCGTCAAAGGCCTCGGGCGTATGGAGGAATGTGAGCTTCTTGCCGTACGAAAAGGTGCCGCCTCGGACATAGGCGGCGGCCATGCCGTCGATGTCCTTGACCACGTAGGACACCGAACCGCAGCGAATGCGGAACTCGAGCGCCCAGCTAAAGCGGTCGGTGAACAGCGGATTGTAGTACGGCACCAACGAGGGCTCCAACGCCGCTTTGGGGGCGTCGGGATCAACGGCACCGGCAAGCTTGCGGCGCATGCTCGCCAGCTCATCCATGCGCGCGTCCGAAAGATCGGAGAGCGCCTTCATGAGGCTCGGGCTCGTGGGGACGGGCACCGGGAAGGGAAAGTTAGGGTTGACCGCCGGTGCTTTGGGCGCGGTGCGCGCGGGCTGTTTCGGCTGCGCCGTAAACGTGCGAACCGGTGTGCGCAGCCCCTCAACAGGCTCAATGCCGCTGGCATCCAGGTACGCCAGCGCTGTGGCGATGGCGTGCTTGCACATGCCGGAGTAGCGATAGGCAGCGGGGCAATCGCAGTCGTAGTCGATCACCTCGTGCTCGTCCATGTCGAGCGCCACGTGCGTCTTGTACAGGTCGCCGCGCGAGCCGCGCACTGCACCCTCAACCGTCACGTTTTTGGAGAAGCGCGAGCCGCTGTCCTCGATCGACAGCACGGCGCCATTGAGCATGAGCGAGCGACCCTTCATAAAGGTACCGCTCAGCGCCGCTTCCTTACGAAGCGCCTGCACAAACGTCCCCTGTGCCATCACTTCCTCCAATCCACACAGGGTAGCTAATTTGGGACGGGGCTATTTTAGCTACCCCCATATGTCGGTTGAGATGTATTCCGACCCTAGCTCATTCGCCGTCAGCCAAAGGGTAGCTGAAATAGCCCCGTCCCAAATTAGCTACCCAGGCAAAATCATTTTAGATAACCGTCACGCGGCCCTGGTTACCCACGATGGCCTTGGCCTCGGCCAGCAGCGGAATCGAGCGCGCGTTGACCTTGGCAGGCACCTCGGCACGCAGCACGCGCCCGTCCACCTGCTCGATAAAGATCTCCACGCGGTCGCCGCCCGGGTTAGTGGTGAGCACCGTGGCCAGGCGCGCCATATTGCCCTGGCTAAAGCGGCTGTTGGGCACCATGACCTCAAACACCTTGGGCTTGTTGTTCTCCTCGTTGAGCTCCAGCGGCACGATCTCCTGCGCGATGATCTGGTCGCCGCGGTCCGAGCGCTCGAGCTTGCCCTTGATGCGCACAAAGGCGTCGGACAGCTGCGCGCCGGTCTCGGGATCGACCTCGCCGTACAGGTATCCCTCGGCCTCTTTATAGGTTTTGGGGAACACAACGACGGTGGCCTCGCCTTCCATGTCCTCGAGCTGCACGATGCCCATGGGGTCGCCGTTTTTGGTCACGCGCTTGGACACGCTCGAGACCATGCCGGCCCACCACAGTGCCTTGCCCTCGGGGATCTCCTGGTTGATGGTGCCGCCCGTGGGGTTTTGCACTTCGTAGCCGGTATCGATCTGCGAGAACGAGAAGTCGCGCGCTTTGCTGAGCGCATACTCAAACGGGCGCAGCGGGTGGTCCGAGACATAGATGCCCAGGACCTCCTTCTCCTGGCTCAGCTTGAGGTGGCGGTCCCATTCCTGGCCGTCCGGATCGGGCACGCTGACCTCGAAGCCCGAGCCCTCAACGTCGCCAAACATATCGAAGAACGACGTCTGGCCGCTCGCGCGATCTTTCTGGCGCTTTACCGCGGCGTCGATGATGTTCTCGGGGTTGTTCTTGTCCACAAAGTGCATCATCTGGCGGCGCGGATAGCCCGTGGAGTCGAAGGCGCCTGCCTTGATCAGCGATTCGATCACACGGCGGTTTGCCTGGCTCGAGTCCACGCGCTCGACAAAGTCGTGCAGCGTCTTAAACGGACCGCCCGCCTCGCGCTCGGCGATAATCGCCTGCGCCACGCCGGTACCCACACCGCGGATGCCGGCCAGACCAAAGCGCACGCCTTCCTTGGTAGCCGTGAACTCGGTACCGGACTCGTTGACATCTGGCGACAGCACGGGGATGCCGTCGTGACGGCATGCCGAGACGTAGTGCACGATCTTGTCGGTCTTGCCCGTATAGGACGTCAGAACGGCCGCCATGTACTCGTGCGGATAGTGCGCCTTGAGCCATGCCGTCTGCATAACCAGGATGGCGTAGCCGGCGGAGTGCGACTTGTTGAAGGCGTAGGACGCGAACTCGAGAACATCGTCCCAAATCTTCTGGGCGACCTCGCGCGTGTAGTTGTTCTTGATAGCGCCGTTCATCCAGTGGTCGTAGGTGGTCTCGTCCGAGCCATCCTCCCAGTGGAGCACCGTCGACGTGAGCAGCTTGATCTTTTTCTTAGCCACGGGCTTACGGATACGCGAGTCCGATTCGCCCTTGGAGAAGCCGCACATCTCGACGGAGATGAGCATAACCTGCTCCTGGTAGACCATAGTGCCGTAGGTTTCGCCCAGGATGTCGTCCAGACGGTCGTCGTAGGAGACGGCCGGCTCCTTGCCGTTCATACGGTTGATGTAGGACGAGACCATGCCGGCGCCCAGCGGGCCCGGGCGGTACAGGGCGATCAATGCCACGACGTGCTTGTACTCAGTGGGCTTCATGTTCTTGATCGTGGCCGTCATGCCGGCGGACTCGACCTGGAAGACGCCGGCGGTGTGGCCGGAACCCATGAGCTTAAAGATCTCGGGATCGTCAAAGGGAATCTCTTCCTCTTTGATGTCGATGCCGAAGTTCTTTTTGATGTTGGCCTTGGCCTTGGAGATAACCGTCAGCGTGCGCAGGCCCAGGAAGTCCATCTTGAGCAAGCCCATATCGGCAACGGTATGGCCCTCGTACTGGGTAATCTCGACGCCGCCCTTGGTGTCGAGCTTGGTGGGCACGTGCTCGTTGACGGGGTCGCGGCAGATTAGAACGGCACACGCGTGCACGCCCTCGCCGCGGGTGAGGCCCTCGATCGAGAGCGCCGTGTCGATGATGCGGCGGGCGTCGTCGTCCTTTTTATAGGCCTCGGCAAAATCGGGGTTAAACAGATCCTCTTTGCCAGGCTGCTTGTCGAGCACCTGCTTGAGCTTGACCTTGGGGTCGCTCGAGACCATCTTGGACAGGCGCTGGCCCATGTAGACCGGGTAGTCCAGAACGCGCGCGGCGTCGTTGATGGCCTGCTTGGCCTTAATGGTCGAGTAGGTGATGACGTGGGTGACCTTCTCGGGGCCGTAGAGCTGGCGAACGTGCTCCACGACCTCGAGGCGCCGCTCATCGTCGAAGTCCATATCGATATCGGGCATCTCGGTACGCTGCGGGGACAGGAACCTCTCGAACATCAGGCCGTTCTCAAGTGGGTCGAACGCGGTGATGTTCATGGCGTAGGCGACGATAGCGCCGGCGGCCGAGCCACGGCCGGGGCCGACGCCGATGCCGTTGTCCTTGGCCCATTGCACGTACTCGGCGACGATGAGGAAGTAGGCGGCAAAGCCTTTGTCGCAGATGACCTTGTATTCGTACTCAAAGCGCTCTTTGATGTTGACGCCGCCGATCTCGCGCGTGGCCCAGTCGTCGCCGTAGTGCTGGCGCAGGCCCTTCTCGCACTCGCGGCGGAACTGGCTCTCGTGCGTCTCGCCGGGATCGAGCAGCGGGAAGCGCGGCAGGATGATGGAGTCCCAGTCGAGCTCGACGTAGCACTTGTCGGCGATCTCGAGCGTGTTGTCGCAGGCCTCGGGGCAATACGGGAACATCGCCCGCATCTCCTCCTCGGTCTTCATGTAAAACTCCGAGCCGGTCATGCGCATGCGGTTGGGGTCGTCGACCTTGGCGTTCATACCAATGCACATGATGACGTCCTGCACGGGCGCATCCTCGCGGCGCAGGTAGTGGAAGTCGTTGGTAGCGATGACCTTGACGCCCACCTGTTTAGCAATGTCGATGAGCGTACGGTCCATTTGCTCGTCGGTCAGGCCGTTGTCGGTGGTGATGCCGTGTTCCTGGATCTCGATGTAAAAGTCGCCGGGCTCGAAGGTGTCACGGAAGGTCTCGGCCCACTTGATGGCGCCTTCCATGTCGCCGCGGTCGATGTATTTGGGGATGATGCCCGCGATGCAGGCGCTCGTGCAGATCATGCCCTTGGCGTGGCGGCGCAGGTTGTCGAGCGTCACGCGCGGCTTGTAGTAAAAGCCCTGCACGGCGGCCTCGGAAACCGTCTGCATCAGGTTGACGTAGCCCTCCTGGTCCTTGGCCAGAAGGATCATGTGGTAGAGCTCGGGCTTGTGGTCGCGGGCAAGGGTCTCGTCCGGCGTAAAGTAGACCTCGCACCCAAAGATGGGTTTGATGACCAGGGGCGGCTTGAGCTCGTCGATGTTGCCCTTCTCGTCCCACATGGCCATGTCCTTCACATACTGGGCATGCTCGCGCGGGTTTTCCTCGGGATCGGGCTCCACCAGCTCGTCGCGGCGGTCCTTTTCCAAGAAGGCCTTGTCGTGGCTCCAGGTTTTGTACTCGGGCGTGTTGTGGTTGACGGCGTCGCAGGCCAGCGCCAAGTCGGGCACGCCATACATGTAGCCGTGGTCGGTAATGGCCACGGCGGGCATGCCAAGCTCAACGGCACGGTTGACCATATCCTGGATACGGGTTGCGCCGTCGAGCATGGAGAAAACAGTGTGATTGTGCAGATGGACGAATGCCATGTGATGAGCTCCGATGCGGGTTCGTGTTCTGACTGAACGATTTTACCGCACGGCACGGACAGCACCCGAACCTAGCCAAACCAACACGGCTCCTCTTGCAGTTGCGGTGAAATAGTTCCCGCTTGGGCCATCTGGGCCGCAATACAGGAACTATTCCACCGCAAGTTATCTGAGGGTTAGAGATTGTAGATGACTACTTGAGGTTCGGCGGGTTCGACGAAGATGGCTGGATTCGCCTGCTCCACGCGGACGAACTTGACGGTCACGGCCTCAAAGCCCGCCTTGTGTAGAACATCAGCGTAGACGCGCGCCTGCAGGACGTGCTTCTCCTGCAACTGTTCCGGCGTCTCGTCCGGTGTGCCGCCCGTCTTGTAGTCGATGACCAGCGCGCGTGACGGATCGGCCGGGTTCGTCGCCAAAGCGTCGATGGCGCCCTCGGCATATGCACCGTAGCGAGCGATGTCCTCGTCCTCGCAGCCCAGCGAAAAGAACGGCACCTCGGCGCGAACGCACGGCCACGCGAGCAGGTCGGCACGAACGGCCGACTTGAGCCAGCGGTCCAGAGCAACGTCGAAGCGTTCGCGCTGCTCCGGCGTCAGGCGCCACTGGCGCGCCAGTGCATCGGCACGCGCGGCGGGCAGCGCATCGGCGCCCATCTCGATGAGCCACTGGCAGGCAGCGTGGAAGGCCGAGCCCAACGCCATAGGGTTGCCGGCGGGCTCAACGGCGGCCACGTCTGCATCCGTCATCTCGGAACCATCCGACTCCGCATCATCGCCAGCCTCGTCCATGGGCACGCGTGCCTCGGCGGCACGGTCCTCGGCCTCGGTATGCAGCGCCGCGGCAATTGACGAGTAGCTGTACGAATCGCGCGCCGGATACGGACAGATGCCCATGCGCACGCCCATCGCCTGGGGATACACGAGCTCAAACGCATCGGGCTCAGGGTCGGCAGGACCGGGCACGGCGGCGCGGGCATCTGCACCGGCGCCCTCCGGCTCCGCATCGCCACGGACAAGCCTGCCCTCGGCATCCAGTGAAGCGTTGGTCTCAAACGCCTGCTCGCCAAAGGTAAAATCCGCGAGCGAAATGAGCTCGTAGTCGCCCGGCTTGGAATTGTCGAACGTCAAACGGTCACTATCGAGCTGTGGCATGTCCAGAGCGTCGGTCGGCAAAATACGGCGCAGCACGTCGTAGG
This sequence comes from uncultured Collinsella sp., assembly GCA_905209765.1. Lineage (GTDB taxonomy): Bacteria > Actinomycetota > Coriobacteriia > Coriobacteriales > Coriobacteriaceae > Collinsella. Next base: position 31,745 of record CAJLUE010000011.1, read on the forward strand.
TCAGATCGGTCTCGACGTCGAAGGTCGGCGCCGTCACCTTGCCACGGCTCACGCCGGCATCCATCGCCAAGATCACCAGCTCGCGCGCACGCGTCATGGCGACATAGAGCAAACGAGCCCGCTCTTCGAGCGAAAGCTGCAGGTCGTCGTTGCGCAGGCGAGCAAATGCCTCAGCGGGAGAACCCGTCGCGCAGACGTCCTCCATGAGCTCCGGCGGCAGCCATAGCGACGTGCCCTTGCCCTTAAACGCATGCTCAAACTGCTTTTTAACGTCGTCGCCCTTCACAAAGGTTCCGTCGGCGAGCTTAACGCCGTCGAAGCGTGCAGGCAGTGCCACAACCTGCGCCCCGCCCTCGACACGCCCCATCTGGGCCGCACCGGACGATTTGCGCACGCCAAAGCACTCGGCGACCGCCACGACCGGATATTCCAGGCCCTTGGATGCGTGCACCGTCATGATGCGCACCGCGCCGTCGCCCTCCTCGTTGAGGGCACCCGGGGCTTCCTTGCCCGCTAGGAAGCGATCGAAGGCAAGCGCGATGGAACGCGGCGAGTTGCCGAACTCGGCCTCCGCCTCGGCCACAGCGTCGAGCGCCTTGAGCACGTTGGCGGCAATGGCCTTGCCCTCGGGACCACGCTGTGCCAGACGCACAAACCAGCCGGAGGCGTTGACCACGTCGCGCGCGATGGCTGCGAACGAATCGCGGCCCACGCGACGAAGCGCATACCGCAGTACCTCGCGGGCGCGCGTCACGAGCGGCAGGTCTTGCAGGCCCGGCACATCGGAATCGCTCATGATGCCCACGTCGATATTCCTGCGCGAGGTCTCCCCTGTCTGCTCGTCGAGCTTGGTCGCCAGCGCTAGGAACTCCTGGGCGCCGAGCGCAAACATCGGCGAGGCCAGCAGCGGCATAAGGCCCTGCGCCGTATCGGCCGGATTGGCGAGCGCACAAACCAGGGCGCGCACCGTCTGCACCTCGGCGGCTTGGGCAAAGACCGAGCCGCCCGCGATGACGCAGTCGAGCCCCTGGTCGCGGAAGGCCTGTGCGTAGACGTCTGCGTTGGTCATGCGGCCCAGCAGCAGCACCATGCCGCCCTGGGGCTGGCCGGCATCGGCAAGCGCGCGGAATCGCTCCGCGATTGCACGGGCCTTGGCCTGTGTGCGCTCCTGCGTGCTGCCGCCGGCAACAAAGAGGGCCTGGCGACGCGAGGCATCTGCCACCAGCGTGTCCTTGCGGCCGTCGCTCGCCTCAAGATCCAAAAAGCCCTGCATCAGGCCGCCGTCATCGCCGTCGAAGACGCGTGCCACGTAACGCAGTACCTCGTCGTGACTGCGGAAGTTGCGCACGAGCTTGACGAGCTCGCCAGCAGGGGCGTCGGCCACGGCAGTCGCCTCGGACGCCGCCGTCGATCCCACTTTGCGCTCCTGGCGACGGAACACCTCGACCTCGGCGCCGCGGAAGCGATAGATCGACTGCTGCGCATCGCCCACGGTGCACAGCGCGCGCTCCCCCGCACCCGTCAGGTATCGGATCAGATCGACCTGCATCTGGTCGGTATCCTGGAACTCGTCGATCATGACCATCTTAAAGCGGCCCTCGTACGCAGCGCGAATGGCCGGGTAATCGCGCAGGGCCTCGTAGGCCATGCGCAGCAGGTCGTTGTTGTCGAGGGCAGACTGGCCGGCCTTCAGCGCGCGATACTCGGCCTCTACAGAGCGGGCCAAGCCCACCAGCGCATCGAGCGCGGGACCACCGCAGGCCAGCGCGATATTGATAAATGCATCGGCAGCCTCGGCCTTGAGCAGCTCGACCTGCTCCTTGGGGAACGCCTTGCTCGCGCGCGGCATGGTGCACGACATCATGAGCCGCGCCGCATCGGCCATGGTCTTGCCGCTCGCCTCGAACGCATCGATGGCGTCGAGTGCAACCTGCGCCTTCTCGGTCGCCGCCTTGCTTGCACCCAACGCCGATCGATAGGCATCGGCGAGTGCCGAGGTATCGGCCTGGCCGCGCGCCACATGCACGTCGTCCATGCCGCCCGGCAGCTGGCTCGAGAGCTCCAGCAGCTCGCGCACCAGACCCTTGATGGTGGTGCCGGCGCCAAAGGGGCCGCCCTCACCCGCCATGGGATACCAGGCGTAGAGGGCCTTGAGCGATGCCGCGAGCTCGGGGGCGGCATCGGGTGCCGTCGCGCGGGCCAGCACATGCTCAACAGCCTGATCCATGAGCTCGTCGGTATCGGTGAGCACCGTGAACTCGGGATCGATGCCCAGCTCCAACGCGTGTGCGCGCAGGATACGCGAGCACATGCCGTGAATGGTCGAGATCCACGCATCGTCGACGGTCAGGGCCTCCTCGTCCATGCCCTCTTCGATGAGCGCGCGGCGCACGCGGTCACGGATCTCGGCCGCGGCATCTTTGGTAAAGGTAATGGCGAGCACCTGGTCCAGATGCTCAACGAACGGACCGGATTCGGGCGAGAGCGCGTAGACGATGCGACGCGTGAGGGTAAAGGTCTTGCCCGAACCGGCGCCCGCCGAGACAAACAGCGGACGGTCGAGCGTCTTGACGATCTGCAGCTGTTGCGGCATCAAGGTCGAAAGATTCATGGTCTACACGTCCCTCCTTACAAACGTACCTTCGTGGTTATACGAGCAGCGCGCATGCGCGGCCTGAGCCGACGCCGGGTCGACGGCGGCAACGTTGCCTGCCTCGAGCTCGCGCAGGCGCTCGGCGATACCGGCCTCCACGCGATCGAGCAGAGCGTCGAAGTCCATGTTGCCGCCCTCACCGGGAAAGCCCTTCTTAAGCCCCGGGATGCGACCGTCGCCGCGCTCTTCCTCGAGTAGCTCGGCGCTCGCGGCGCCGCGCAACGCCGGTTTGCCGCCCTTGGTCGAAAAGTAGAGCGCCGCGCGGGTATCCAAATCCAGCGCTCGGCGCATGGCCTGGGCGTAGATAAGCGTCTGAGTATGGGGCGGCAACCAGCGCGGATCGTCGATGGGCGCCGTGCCTGATTCCTCGTCGCGCACCGTAGGGTCGGCGAGCTTAAACTCCTCAACGCCCGTGCGATGCTTGTAGTCGATCACCACGGCACGATTCTCGGCGTCCACGTCCACGCGGTCGATGCGTCCGCCAAGCGGCCAACCGGCATACTCGACCTTGAGCTCGTTGAAGGCGAACTCCAGGTAACGCGGGGCAAAGGGGGCAAGCGCCTCGGACTCGTAGGCAAGCACGCCCTCCAGCTGCGGCAAGATCTCGGCCACCTGGCGCTCCTCCACCGCAGAGAGCGGCACCAGCGGGCCCTCCGTGCCTCGCTTGCCGGCGTGCTCGGCCAACGTCTTGTCAAAGACCTCGCGCAGCAGCTCCTGAGCGCGCGGTAGATTCTCGGGCGTCACGCGCTCCATGCCCTCCTGGGGCAGGCGGGCATGCAGGTGCTCCAGCACGTCGTGGACAAAGTTACCCTTCTCCATGTTGCCAAAGCCCGCGTCGATGGACTGGGGCTTCACGCGATACGAAACGAACCAGCACAGCGGGCACGTCGAGTACGCCTCAATCTGCGAGGCGGACGTCAGACGCGGCACGAGCGGCGCGTTCTCGCCCTCGCCATCGCGGCGACGCAGGACCAGGTACGGCACAGCCGCCTCACTCAAATGCTGAGGAGCCTCACATGCGACGCGCTTGCACTCGATGCCCTCGCCGGCCGCTGGATCAAAATCGGCGACGATACCGCCCTCGCCCACGCACGCAACCTTGGCGGCGCCAGTGGCCTCGGCGTGCGCTCGCAGCTCGGTCCACACGGCCGCCGGATAGCACTCGCGCGCCTGGCGATCGTGCGTCACGCGGGCAAGCGCAACC